>JAOPVE010000212.1 GCA_025963185.1 Actinomycetes bacterium | reverse complement strand
CCGCGAGGTCGCGGACACCCTGGCTTTCATGGACGGCGGAGTCGTCGTCGAGGCCGGCAACCCCCGCGAGATGCTTGCCGATCCGCAGCACGACCGCACGAAGGCGTTCCTCTCGAAGGTCCTCTAGCGGCACCGGGATCGGTGCGTGGCACTCCGTGCCGAACGGCGATCCTCCGCGCCCACACACCGGTGCCGTCCCTGGCTTTGCGGAACGGCACCGGCCGCCGCAATGCAGAACAATGCGCTGGGACCGTTGACTGATTGCTCACGATTTCGCTACAAACGGCCGTCATCAAAACCCGATGAAAGGCTGACATGACGGTATCTGTGTTACCCCGGTTGCTGGCCGCCTCGTTCCTTGCGCTGGGCCTCGTCTGCGCCGACGTCCAGGCGGCGGACGCCGCGCCTGGCGATGTCAGCTTCAGCTTCCTCCAGGCCGAGGATGCCGAGGCCCAGCAGGGCACCACCACAGAGGCCACTCAGGACGTCGACGGTGGCAGCGACCTGACCTCGGTCTCCAACGGGGACTGGATCCGCTACGACCAGATCCAGTTCCTCTGGCAGGCGCCCGCGATGTTCTTCCAGGTCCGGATCGCCTCGGGAGCGGCGCGCAACGTGACCGGCACGATCGAGGTCCGGATCGACAGTGACACCGGCCCGGCGATTGCCTCGGTGCCGGTGGCCTCCACCGGCGGCTGGCAGTCCTGGACCACGCCGACCGTCGCGCTGACGCGGACCGTCGCGTACCGCCACGACGTCTACGTCCGGTTCGTCAGCGCGCAGAAGAGTGACTTCGTCAACGTCAACTGGATCCGCTTCCTCTGAACGACCGTGGCAACGGGCCGGTCCACTGGACCGGCCCGTTGCCGTCCGTCAGAGCTTGCGGCGGAGGAGTTGGCAGGTGATGCGGGCTGTGCAGATCCGGTGGCCGTCGGGGTCGGTGATCTCGATCGCGTAGGTGGCTGTCGAGCGGCCCTCGTGCAGGGGGGTGCAGACGCCGGTGACGATCCCCTCGCGGGCGGCCCGGTGGTGGGTGGCGTTGAGGTCCACGCCGACCGGGACGCCGTCCTCGCCCGCGTGGATCCCGGCCGCGACCGATCCGAGGGTCTCGGCGAGCACGCAGGACGCCCCGCCGTGCAGTAGTCCGTACGGCTGGCGGTTGCCTGCGACGGGCATGGTCGCTTCGAGGCGGCCGGGTGCGGCGTCCGTGAAGCGGATCCCCAGGGTGGTGTTCAATTCGCCGAGCCGCTCGTTGAGCAGGCCGAGCAGGGTCAGCCGGACCTGCGGATCGGCCAGATCGGCGGGGTACGCCACGGTGCCTCCCAGGGTTGCTCGCCGCCGTGCTGGCGGGTCACCGGACTGTCAGTCCCCGAGACTAAGGTTTCTGGCGTGACTGAGATCGCACCAGGTGCCCGCCTTCTGCTCCTCGACGGCCACTCGCTGGCCTACCGAGCTTTCTTCGCGCTGCCCGTGGAGAACTTCTCCACGTCGACCGGCCAGCCGACGAACGCGGTGTACGGGTTCACCTCGATGCTGATCAACGTGCTGCGCGACGAGCAGCCGACCCACATCGCGGTGGCGTTCGACGTGTCCCGGGTGTCGTTCCGCACCGAGCAGTACGCGGAGTACAAGGCGGGCCGGTCCGAGACGCCGACCGACTTCAAGGGGCAGGTCAGCCTGATCCACGAGGTGCTGACGGCGCTGAACGTCCCGTATATCGAGGTGGCGGGCTACGAGGCAGACGACATCCTCGCGACCCTCGCCACCGAGGCCGAGCGCGCGGGCGCCGAGGTGCTCATCTGCTCGGGCGACCGCGACGCGTTCCAGCTGATCAGCGACAAGGTCACGGTGCTCTACCCGCGCAAGGGCGTCTCCGACCTGGCCCGGATGACTCCGGCCGCGGTGGAGGAGAAGTACGGCGTCGGGCCCGGCCAGTACCGCGAGCTGGCGGCGCTGGTGGGGGAGACCAGCGACAACCTGCCCGGCGTCCCCGGGGTCGGCCCGAAGACCGCGGCGAAGTGGCTGCTGAAGTACGGATCGCTGGAGTCGCTGGTCGAGCACGTCGAGGAGATCACCGGCAAGGCGGGCGAGAACCTGCGGGCACACCTGGCGGGGGTGCTGCGCAACCACCAGCTCAACGGGCTGATCTGCGACATGAACCTCGAAGTGGGCCTCCCCGACCTGGCCCGCCGCAGCTGGGACAGGGACCAGGTGCACCAGGTCTTCGACACGCTGCAGTTCCGGGTCCTGCGCGACCGGCTCTACGCCACCTTGCAGACCGCCGTGCCCGAGGCCGAGTCGGGGTTCGACGTCGACGGGTCGGTGCTGGGTCCGGGGCAGCTCGCGGGGTGGCTCGCCGAGCACGCGTCCGGTGGAGTCCGAGCCGGGGTCGCCGCCGACGGGTCGTGGGGGAGAGGCGCGGGGGTCCTCGAAGGGGTCGCCGTGGCCGTCGCGGGCAAGGCGGCCTGGTTCGATCCGGCCGACCTGGACGAGTCCGACGACTCCGCGTTCGCGGCGTGGCTCGCCGATCCGGCCCAGCCGAAGGCGCTGCACGACGCGAAGGGCCCGCTGCTGGCGTTCTCGGCGCGGGGCTGGACCCTGCGCGGGCTCACCGCCGACACGGCCCTGCAGGCGTATCTGGTCCGGCCCGACCAGCGTAGTTACGACCTGGCCGACCTGAGCCTGCGCCAGCTCCAGCGCGAGCTGCGCGCCGAGACGCCCGACAGCGGCCAGCTCAGCTTCGACGGCGTCGACGAGATCGAGGCCAAGGACGCGCTGATGGCCCGCGCGGTCGCCACGTCCGACCTCGCGGACGCGCTCGACGCCGAGCTGGAGGAGCGCAGCGGCACCGCGCTGCTCAACGAGATCGAGCTGCCGCTGGTCGACGTCCTCGCCGGCATGGAGCGGGTGGGCATCGCGGCCGACACCGCCCACCTCGCCGAGCTGGAGGCGTTCTTCGCCGCCGAGGTGAAGGCGGCCGCGCAGTCCGCGTACGCGGTGGTCGGGCGCGAGTTCAACTTGGGCTCGCCGAAGCAGCTCCAGGTGATCCTGTTCGAGGAACGCAACCTCCCCAAGACCAAGCGGATCAAGACCGGGTACACCACCGACGCCGACTCGCTGCAGAGCCTGTTCGTCCAGACGCAGGACCCGCTTCTCGAGCACCTGCTGCGCCACCGGGACGTCGCCAAGCTCAAGACCACGGTCGACGGCCTGCTCAAGACCGTTGCCGAGGACGGCCGCATCCACACCACGTTCAACCAGATGGTCGCGGCGACGGGGCGGCTCTCGTCGACGGATCCGAACCTGCAGAACATCCCGATCCGCACCGAGGAGGGGCGCCGGATCCGCCGGGCGTTCATCGTCGGCCCCGGCGCCGAGTGCCTGCTCACGGCCGACTACAGCCAGATCGAGATGCGGATCATGGCCCACCTCTCGTCCGACGCCGGGCTGATCGACGCGTTCGCCAGCGGGGAGGACCTGCACACCACCGTGGCGTCCCGGGTGTTCTCCGTTCCGGCCGGCGAGGTCACCCCCGACATGCGGCGCAAGATCAAGGCGATGTCGTACGGGCTGGCCTACGGGCTCAGCGCCTACGGGCTCGCCCAGCAGCTCGGGGTCAGCGCCGAAGAGGCGCGCGGGCTCATGGAGGAGTACTTCCAGCGCTTCGGCGGGGTCCGCGACTACCTGCGCGAGGTCGTCGACCGGGCCAGGCGGGACGGGTACACGGAGACGATCCGTGGGCGGCGGCGGTACCTGCCCGACCTGGTCAGCGACAATCGGCAGCGGCGCGAGATGGCCGAGCGGATGGCCCTCAACGCGCCGATCCAGGGGTCCGCGGCCGACATCATCAAGGTGGCGATGCTCGGCGTCGACCGGGCACTGCGCGAGTCCGGGCTGCGGTCGCGGCTGTTGCTGCAGGTCCACGACGAGCTCGTGTTCGAGGTGTGGGACGGCGAGCGGGAGGCCGTCGAGGAACTGGCCCGGCGCGAGATGGGCGGCGCGCACGAGCTGTCGGTCCAGCTCGACGTCTCGGTCGGTGTCGGCAACACCTGGGACGCCGCCGGCCACTGACCGGCCGTCCCACATCGCGAAGCGCGGTAACCGCCGCCGGCCCCGACCGGCCACCGTTACCGCACTTCGCCGATTCACCCGAACCGGCTGATCCCGGTGACCGTTCTCCGGAAGTGCGGAAACCAGGACCGGCTATGACCGGCGCCCGGTTCCGCACTTCGGCGAGGGGCGGCGAGGCGGCGAGGGGCCGCGAGGCGGGGCGGGGGTGCGGCGGGGGTCAGGTGAGCCGGAGGAGCCGGCGGCTGGCCTCGGGTGCGTGCTCGGCGGTTACCCGGACCTCGTAGCGGGAGGCCACGATCCCGCTGCGGGAGGCGAAGTCGCGGCGGCCGCCGGTGGTGGCGTGCGCCACGGCTCCGAACACCGCGCCCCAGAGTGCGAACACCACGACCGCGACGACGACCATGGCGATCCAGTTCAGCGCCCCGCCGCGGGTGAACAGGCTGAACAGCACTCCGGCGAGCAGGCCGAACCAGGCGCCCGCCGAGGCGCCGGCGAGTGCGGCCCGCGCCACCGTGAGCCGGCCGGTCACCTTCTCGACCAGCAGCAGGTCCGATCCGACGATGGCGGTGTGCTCGACGGGGAACTTCTCGTCGGACAGGAAGTCGACCGCGCGCTGGGCGGCCGCGTAGTTGTCGTAACTGGCGACCGTCACGGCGTTGGCAGCCGTGCCGATGATGCCGAGATCCGTGCCTTGGGGGGTCGAGGGAATGGTCACGGCTCGCTCCTCTCCTGATCAAGCGAACGAGCCTGGTATTCCCGCGATACCGGCCGTGACACACGCCAGCGCCGCTCTGCCACACTGTCTCGCATGCCGGGATTGCCACGCCCCTCGCTCGTCGTTCGCATGCCGCGGTTAGCACGTACCGCCTTAGCCCTGGCCGCCGTACTGGTGGCCGCCGCCTGCACCGGGACGCCGAGCACGGCGACCCGCGAGGCGACCAGCCGGACGGTCCCGTTCACCGGCTGCAACCGGGTCAAGTGCACCGGCGTGCTCGCCGGGGCGAAGTACGAGGTCAAGCTGCCGCAGACCTGGAACGGCACCCTGCTGATCTACTCGCACGGCTACCGCACGGTCGAGGCGGCACCGCCGGACAACGCCCCGCCGGACACCACCCCCATGTCGGCGCCGACGGACGAGGTCGCGCAGCAACTCCTCGACGCCGGGTACGCGCTCGCCGGATCGGCGTACGCCAAGAACGGCTGGGCGGTCCAAGAGGGCGTCGAAGCCGGCGAGGACCTGTACGGCTGGTTCCGCGACAAGGTCGGCCAGCCCGACCGCGTCTACGTGTGGGGCAGCTCCCTCGGCGGGCTCATCACCGAGACGCTCGCCGAGAAACACCCCGAGTGGATCTCCGGTGCGGTCCCGATGTGCGGTCCGCTGGCCGGGCTGAACACCAACTTCGACCTCGCGCTGGACCTGGCGTTCGCGGTCAAGACGCTGATCTACCCCGAGCTGAAGCTCACCGGGTACGCCTCGCACGCCGAGGCCGTGCACTACTACGACGAAACGCAGAAACGGGTGCTGGCGCTCGCCGGTGACACCCGCAACGGGGTGCCGAAGCTGCTGGCGCTCGCGGCGATCCTCGACGCGCCACAGAAGACCAGCCGCTTCGACGGCAGCACGGTCCTCTCGCGCGGCAAGGCCGTCGGCGAGGCGGTCCTCACGAGCATGGGGTACGCGACGTTCGGCCGGTACGACGTCGAGTCGCGGGTCGGCGGGAACCCGTCGGGCAACGTCGGTGTCGACTACGGCAAGCGGGTCAGCAAGGACGAACGCGACCTCGCCGAGAAGATCGCGCCAGGGGCTCTCGGCAAGGCGCTCGCCGAGCTGGCCAAGGCGCCACGGGTCACGCCGGATCCGGAGGCGCGGCGCAAGGCGGAGGCGCTGGGGGATCCGACGGGGGACATCAAGGATCCGGTGATCACATTGCACACCGGGTACGACCCGCTGGTGCTCGTGCAGAACGAGACGGTGTTCGCCGATCGGGTCGCCAAATCGAAAACCCGCACGGCGGATCTCGTCCAGGTCTTCACCGAGCCCCCGGCGACCTACAGCGACCCCGCGCCGTACGGGGCCGGGCACTGCAACTTCACCACGGACGAGCAGACGGGCATGATCCGCGCGCTGGACGCGTGGGTGAAGGGCGGCGGGGTACCGGGCCCGCGGACCATCGGGACCGCGATGCGGGGCGACAAGGGGTTCTCGCCGCTGTTCACGCCGGGTCCGTGGCCGGCCGCAACGTCCTGACCGGACGGACCACGGCCAGCCCCGCCACCGCGAGAACCAGCTCGACGCCGAGCACGGAGCAGACAATCGCCAGTACGGATCCGTGCGCCACGGTCCCGACAAGCGTCACGAGCACCACCAGCGCGCCGCCGAGCAGCAGCCCGATCGCCCGCTCCCCGGCCGCGATGCCGGTGTAGAGGACGAGCTGGACCAGTGTGCCCGCGGCCCCGGCGGCGGCGAACAGCCCGAGTGCGGGGCCGAGCGTGGCGTACTCGGGGTTGAGCAGGTGCCCGAACAGCCAGGGTCCGAGCACGGCGGCCCCGGCACTCGTCGCGAGGCCGAGCCCGGCGACGACGCCGACCGCCTTGGTCAGCAGGGCTCCGCGCAGCTCCGGATCGGTAAGCCGCGGGAACGCCACCATGGCCACCGCCTGCGGCAGCCAGAACGCCACCTTCGCGGCCACGGCACCGGCCGCGTACCGGCCCGCCGCTTCCGGTGGCAGGTAGTGCCGGGCGAGGATGACGTCCACGTTGGTCAGTGCGAGCAGCGCGCCCAGTCCGGCGGCGGCGTGGAGTAGCTCGGCGCCGATCCGCTGGGGGTTCGCGGGGCCGCGCAGTTCCCGGCGGGCCAGCCAGAGGCTCACCGCCAGGGCCACCGCCGCGCCCACGGCCGTCCCGGCGAAGACCCCGGCGAGCCCTGCGGTGGTCCCCGCTATGCCCCCGGCGACCCGGGTAAGCCCGGCGACGGCGAGCAGGACCGCGAGCGCCTCGAACCGCTCCCCGCCCTGCAGCACGCCCTGGACCGCGAAGATCAGCGTCGTCGGGACCAGCGTGACCACGAGCCACAGCACCGGCCACACGGACGGCAGGTGGAGCAGCCCGGCGAGCGGCACCGCGGCCACGCACCCCAGGACTCCGAGCGCGCCCGCCACGAGGCCCGCGCGGGAGAGCAGCCCGCGGGCGGCGGCCGGGCCACCGAGTGCGATCCGCCGGGCGGCGACGACCTGGAGCGCCATCGCCGGGACCTGCCCGACGATCGCCACCGCCAGCAGCGCGGAGGCCGCCCCGAAGGTGGCCGAGGAGAAGATCCGGCCGAGGGCCAGCGTGAGCCCGAAGGCCAGGACGTTGGCGGCCATGGATCCGGCGGCGACCACCGCACCGGAGCGCAGCAGCGGCGGGCGGGTCATCGTGCTCCCTTCCCGGCGGTGTCGGACGGCCGCCGGCACCGTGATCATGCCCGGCCGTCCCAGCGCCAGCCACCGAGCGTCAGCAAGCGTGCCCGAAACAAGACGGTTACGCCCCGTGCGCGTACCTACCCGCAGATACCCCTGGTCAGTAACATCGGTTCGCACCGGCGGAGAACACCAGGAGTGACCACGTGACCGAAAGCGACGACCTGCTCCCGGGGTCGTTGCGGCGGTCCATGCACCTGTACCGGGCAATGCGGACACCCCAGGCCCCGGCGACGTTACGGCGTCTCGTCGCCGCCGACTCCGCCGCCCACATCGCCCAGTTCCACTCGCTCGACGGCCAGGTCGTGCTCGACGTCGGGGCGATCTCGGGCTACCTCGCCGAGGCGGTCCGGGCGGCCGGCGCCCGGTTCCTCGGCGTGAGCTTCCCCGGCACCCCCTCGGCGGCCGCGGTCACGCACGGGTCCGGGCCGGTAGCCACCCCCGCCGAGCGCGGTGAGCCCGCCGCCCCGCCGATCCCGGACGTGGTGCTCGGCGCCCCGACGGCGTTGCCGGTCCACAGCGGGGCCGTCGACGTGTGCTACTCGGCGGACGTGCTCCAGCAGGTCGGGGATCCGGAACACATGGCCGGGGAGATGGTCCGGGTGACCAGGCCCGGCGGGCTGGTGTTCCTGTGCTTCGTGCCGTGGTACTCGCGATCCGGGGGGCTGGAGACGGCTCCGTGGCACTACTTCGGCGGGCAGTACGCGGCTCGCCGCTACGAGCGGACCCGGGGCAGCGTCCCCGCTAACCGGTTCGGCGAGAACCTGTTCGCGGTGTCGGTCAGCCGGATGATGCACTGGGCCCACGGCCGCGGGGATCTCGCGTCCGTGCAGCTCGTGCCCCGGTACTACCCGTCGTGGGCGACCTGGGTCGCGCACGTGCCGGGCCTGCGAGAACTGGCGGTGCGCAACGTCGCCTTGGTCCTGCGGGTGCGATGAGCGCGCTGCGCCGCAGCGACTGGATCATGGCGGGCTGGTGCGCGCTGCTCACGGGGGCGATCCTCGCACCGGCCCTGCGCCCCGGGTACATCCTCGCGTACGACATGGTCGCCACCCCGCGCCCGCCGCTGGACTGGCGGTCGATGGGGCTCGGGGACGCGCTGCCCCGTGCGGTCCCGCAGGACGCGGTGGTCGCGGTCGTGGCGCTCGCGATCCGGGGTGACCTCGTGCAGAAGGCCGCGCTCGTGGCGGTCGTGTTCGCGGCGGCGCTCGGCGCGGCCCGGCTGGTCCCGGCGGACCGGCTCGTCCCCGCGGCACGGCTGGGGCCGCCGCTCGTGGCCGCCACGGTGTACGCGTGGAGCGCCTACCTCGGCGAGCGGCTGTTCATCGGCCACTGGGGACTGCTGGCCGCGTACGCGGCGCTGCCGTGGCTCGTCAGGGCTGCGTTCGCGGTCCGGGCCGGGGAGCGGGGCGCGGCCTGGCGGGTGGTCGCGTGCGGGGCGCCCGCCTTCCTCACCCCGTCCGGCGGGGTCATCGCGCTCGGCACGGCCGTGGCGCTGCTCGCGACGGTCCGGCGGGGCTGGGCCGCGCTCGGCGGGCTCGCCCTCCTCACCGCACCGTGGATCGTGGCCGGGCTGCTCGGACCCGCACCCGGCCGCTCGGATCCCGCTGGAGTGGCGGCGTTCGCGCCCCGCGCCGAGAACTGGTCCGGCACCATCGGCGCGCTGCTCACGCTCGGCGGGGTGTGGAACCGGGGCGCGATGCCCGCGAGCAGGGCCGGCTGGCTCACACCGATCCTCGGGATCGCCGTCCTCGCGCTCGCCGCCGCCGGAGCCACCTCGATGCGCCGCGCCTGGCCGGCCGGATCGCTGACGGCGCTCGCCACGGCCGCCGCGGTGGGCGTTGGGCTGGCCGCCGCAGGAGCGCTGCCGGGGTCCCGCCGGATCGTCGCGCTGGCCGTCGAGTCGGTGCCCGGAGCCGGGCTGCTGCGCGACGGGCAGAAGCTGATCGCCCCGTTCGCACTCCTCGTGGCGGTCGCCGCCGCGGCGGGCGCGCACCGGATCGCGTCCTGGCTGGACGGCCGCGGCGAACGGCTCGCGGCCACCGCGGTGCTGGTCACGGCCGTCCTGCTGCCGATCGCCGCGTTACCGGACCTCGCCGGATTACCGGGCCTCGGTGCTCGGCGGCTCACGGCGGTCCACTACCCGCCGGAGTGGGACCGCGTCGCGGCGCTCACCGCCCGGTCGCCGGGCGAACTGGTGACGCTGCCCTTCGGCGCGTTCCGTGCGTACCCGTGGAACGGCGGGCGGACGGCGCTCGATCCGGCGGACCGGTATTTCGCCGTTCCCGTCGTGGTGGACGACGAGCTCGTCGTGGGGGGCCAGGGGGCGGCGAAGGTTCGCGGCGAGAGCCCGCGCGCGGCCACGATCCGGGCCGCTCTCGCCGGGGGACGGCCGCTCGCGGCGGAGGGAGTCCGGTGGGCGCTGGTCGAGCGGGACCAGCCCGGCGAGGTCCCGCCGCAGGCGCTCGCCGGGATGCGGCAGGTCTACCAGGACGGATCGCTCGCGCTGTACGAGAACCCCGCCGCGCCGGATCCGCCGCTTCCCGCCCTCTGGCGGCGGCTCACGTTGCTGGCCGCATACCTGCTCGCACTGGCCACTGTGGTCACTTCCGTCATTGTGAACCGGGTTCACGTACGGGTACGCAAGTCACGTACTGACTGGTAACCTTCGCCACCAAAGACGATGAGGAGATCAGCAATGGGTGTCTTCGGTGTTGTGGTGGCGATCGTGCTCGGGGCCGCGTTAGCCGGGGTGACGACGGTCGGGGTCGTGAAGATCACCGAGGCCAACAGCAAGAACGCGCAGGTCACCGAGCCGCTGATCAGCTACGGCACGCGCTGACGATCGCGGCGAACTGCCGTCCGGTCTCGTCCCAGCTGTAGTTCCTGGCGTGTAATCGCGCCCCTTCGCCGAGGTGTTCGCGGTCCGCCTGGTTCGCCAGCAGCTTGCCAGTCATCGCGACGAACTCGTCCTCGTCGGCCGCGAGCAGCCCGGTCTCGCCGTCCTGGATCGACTCCGCCACCCCACCCGCCGCCGCGAACGCGATCGACGGGGTGCCGTGCGCCGCGGCCTCGATCACCGACAGCCCCCAGCCCTCCTTGAGCGAGGGCGCCAGGTGCAGCCACGACGACGCGAGCAGCTCGTGCTTTTCCTCGTCGTCCACGAACCCGGCGAAGCGCACCCGGTCGGCCACTCCGAGCCGGTCCGCCTCGGCCTGGAGTTCGGGCAGCCACCAGCCCCGCCCCGCGACCGTGAGTGTCAGGCTCGGGTGCTCGGGGGCCAGCTCGGCCAGCGCCCGCAGCGCGATCTCGACCCGCTTGTGCGGCACGAGCCTGCCGAGCACCAGCAGCGACGGATCGGCACTGCGCGCGACGGGACGGTCCGGCGCGACCGGCGTTCCGTTGTGGACCACGGCCACCCGGGCCGGATCCACCCCGAGCTCGGCCAGTTCCCGGCGGGTCACCTCGCTGACGGTCACGTACTGGCAGCCCCGGTGTACTCGCGGTGAGAGCCACGACTCGACCCACCAGCCGAAGCGCGCGGCGAGCGGACCCAGGACGACCCGCCATTGCTCGCGGTGCACGTGGTGGACCAGCACGATCACCGGCCGCCGGGTGTAGAGGCGGGCCAGGCACGGCATGCCGTTCTGCACGTCGACGATGACGTCGTGGCCGCGGAACCCCCCGCGGATCCACTGCGCGAACGCGTGCAGGTAGACCGTCCGGCGGCCGCCGTTGCGGAGGAAGCGCACCCCGTCGGCGGTCGTCTCGTCGGCGGGCGCCCCGTCGTATGCGGCGCAGAAGATCGTCACCCGGTGGCCCCGCCGCGCCAGATACGCGGCGACCTCCTCGGCGTACAGTTCCGAACCGCCGCCTTCCGGGTGACCGGTGTCCCGCCAGTTGAGGATGGCGATCCCAGGGCGCTCAGGACGGCGCTCAGGACGGCGCCCAAGACCGGGACGGTCGCGACGGCCTAGATTCGGCACCTTCCCTCCTACTGGCGGGTAGCCTTTCGGTTTCGCGACACACTACGCACATGACCGGCGCGCGGGAACAGGATCCGGAGGACGGAATTTGCGCACTGTGGATTTAGCTCCGCCCGGCTCGCTGCGCCGCGCGGTCGAGCTGTTCCGCGCCTTCCGGGTCGAGCAGACCGATCCGGATCGCTTCTACGGCCTGCTCGCCGCCGACTCCGCGCGCCACGTCGGCCTGCACGCTGACCTGGAGAAAGCCGTCGTGCTCGACGTCGGCGGCGGACCGGGCTACTTCGCCGACGCCTTCGCCGCGCAGGGCGCCCGCTACCTCGCGATCGACGCCGACCTCGGTGAGCTCACCGCGCGCGACGACCCCGGCCCGAACACCCTGCTCGGCAGCGGCACCGACCTGCCGATCCGCAGCGGGAGTGTCGATGTCTGTTACTCCTCGAACGTGCTCGAACACGTGGAGCGGCCGGAGCGGATGGCCGAGGAGATGGTCCGGGTCACCAGGCCCGGCGGCATCGTCTTCCTCTCGTACACGCTCTGGTACGGACCGTGGGGCGGCCACGAGACCGCGCCCTGGCACTTCCTCGGCGGTCACTACGCGGCCCGCCGCTACCGCCGCCGCAACGGCAAGCGCCCCAAGAACCTGTTCGGCGAGAGCCTGTTCCCGATCACCGCGGGGCGCATGATCCGCTGGGCCAAGACCTGCGCGGACGCCGAGGTGGTGGCGATCCAGCCCCGGTACCACCCGTCGTGGGCGCGGTTCGTCGTGCGGATCCCCGGACTGCGCGAGCTGGCGGTGTGGAACCTCGTCCTGGTGCTGCGGCGGCGATGACCCTCACCGCGCCCGCGCCGGTCCGCGCGCCCGAGCTTCCCGATCCGCCGGCGCGGGGGGCGGCTCCGGCGCTCGTGTACCGGATGCGGCTCGCCGCCGTGTCCGTCGGGCTGGCGGCGCTGGCGTTCGCGCAGGATCCGGTCCGGCTGTCGAGGGACACCAAGCTCGACCTGTACGTCGATCCGGGACGGTTCCTGCTCCGCGCGTTACAGGTCTGGGATCCCGAGACCGCGTTCGGCAGCCTCCAGAACCAGGCCTACGGCTATCTGTTCCCGATGGGCCCGTACTTCCTGCTGACCAGGGCGATCGGCATGCCGGTCTGGATGGCCCAGCGGTTCTGGATGTCGCTGCTCATCGTCACGGCGTTCCTCGGGATCGTGCGGCTGTGCGCGGTCCTGCGCATCGGCGGCCCGGTGAGCCGGATCGCCGCGGGCCTCGCCTTCGCGCTCTCGCCCCGGGTCGCCGACACGATCGGGCCGATCTCCAGCGAGATCCTGCCGCTGTGTGTGGCGCCGTGGGCCCTGATCCCGCTCGTCGGCGCGTACCGGCGGGGTGGCGCGCGCGGGGCCGCGGCGCGGTCGGCGCTGGCGATCCTGTGCGCCGGCGGCATCAACGCGGTCGCCACACTGGCCGTCTGCGTACCCCCGGCGATCTGGCTGCTGACCCGCGCGCCCGGCGCCGCCCGCCGCCGGCTCGCCGCCTGGTGGGCGCTCGCCGTCACGCTGGTGTGCCTGTGGTGGGCGATCCCGCTGCTGGTGCTCGGCGGGTACTCCTTCCCGTTCCTGGACTACATCGAGTCGTCCTCGGTCACCACGTCCAGCGCGTCGATGCCCGAGATCCTGCGCGGCGGATCGCACTGGGTCGCCGGGCTGTTCGCCGAGGGCGGTCCGTGGTGGCGCGGCGCGTGGATCACCGAGACCAACTCGCTCGTCGTCCTGTACTCGCTGGTCCTCGCCGGGCTCGGGCTGGGGGGGATCGCCTGGCGCCGGATCCCGCACCGGCTGTTCCTGGTCGGCTGCCTGGTGGCCGGGTGCCTGCTGATCGGCCTCGGGTACGCCGGACCGGGCGGGTCCGCGGTCGCCGGGCCGGTCCGCGCGCTGCTCGACGGTCCGCTCGCCCCGTTCCGCAACACCCACAAGTTCGACCTGGTCGTGCGGATCCCGCTCACGATCGGGTTCTGCCACCTGCTGACCGTGGCGCGCTGGCCGTTTCGCGGCTGGCTCGTGCGGGCCACCGGCGCGCTCGCGGTCGCCGTCGTCGCCACCCCATTCCTGCTCGGCCAGATCGTCCCGGCCGGCAGCTACGCCGAGATCCCGCCGTACTGGAACCAGGCCGCCGACTGGCTGTCCAGCAAGGGCGCGGCCCAGCGCTCGCTGCTGCTGCCCTCGTCGAGCTTCGGCGAGTACAAGTGGGGACGGCCCATGGACGAGCCGTTCCACGCCCTGATGCGCGCCCCGTGGGCCGTCCGCGACCAGATCCCGCTCGGCTCCGAGGGCAGCATCCGGGTCATGGACGCCGTCGAGGACCGGGTCGAGAGCGGCCAGGGATCTCCGGGACTCGCCCGCTTCCTCGCCAGGGCCGGGGTCCGCTACGTGGTGATCCGCAACGACCTCGACTGGCCGCGGATCGGCGCCGCGAAGCCCGCCGTGGTCCGCCAGGCGCTGTTGCGATCCGGCGGGTTCCGGCTCGCGGCGTCGTTCGGGTGCTGCGTGGCCGGCGGACTGTCCACCCCGCAGATCACCAGCGACTACGGCCAGGACGAGCTGCGGCCGTCCGTCGAGGTCTACGAGGTGACGGGCACCCCGGCCGGTGCCGTCGAGTCCTACCCGGCCGACGATGTCGTGTCCGTCGCGGGCGGTCCCGAGGCACTGCTCGCCGCCGACGACCGCGGGCTGCTGCCGTCGAGCGCCACGGTCCTGGCCGGGGATCCGGACGGCACCGGCACCAGGCCCTGGCGCTCCCTCACCGGGGACGGCCTGCGCCGGCGCGAGGTCAACTTCGGCGCGGCCACGGCCAACGTCTCGGCCACCCTCACCGAGCAGGAGCCGTTCGTGCAGCCGCGCAGGGCCGTGGACTACCTGCCGTTCCCGGGCGCGACGACGACCGTCGCCGAGTACCGGGGCGCGTCGGTCACGGCGTCCTCGTCCGCGTCCGACGCCGACGCCTATGTGCTGCGCGGATCCCAATACCACCCGGGCGCCGCGATCGACGGCAACCCCGCCTCGGCGTGGATCTCCGGGGTCCGCGGCCAGACGGTCGGCCAGTGGTGGCAGGCCGCCTTCGCCGCACCGACCGACCTGCCCGAACTCACCGTCCGGATGGCGGACACCGCGAAGTACGGCGCGACCCCCGCCGAGCTCCGGGTCGGTGGCGACTCGATCCCCGTCATCGGCGGGGTCGCGAAGATCCCCGCGCGGAAGGGCGTCACCACGCTGCGGATCACGATCGCCCGGCTCGAACCCGGCAGCCAGCCCGGCGGCCTGATCGGGATCAGCGAGATCACTGGACTGAACGCCGAGCGGTTCATCAGATCGGCGTACCTGCCGGCCGGGGAGGCCGCGACCGGGCCCGCCGCCGTGGTCCTCGACCGGGCCGCCGGGTCCCGCGATCCCTGCGTGCAGACCTTCCGCCTCGACGCCTGCAACCCCGGGCTCGCCCGGCTCGGCGAGGAGGAGGGCCCGTTCGCGCGCCGGTTCGCCACGGCGAACCCCGGCCGGTTCTCCCTCACGGTCACGGCGACCTCCCGCCCCGGATCCTCCGAAGTGGACAAGCTGCTCGCCGCCCGGCTGCTGCCCCGCGGTGTCTCGGCGCGGGTGTCGTCGAAGCTGGTCGGCGATCCGCTGGACGGGGTGGCCGCGCTGACCGACGGGGACCCCACCACGGCCTGGGTCGCCGGGGCGGACGACCGCGATCCGTCGGTGACGATCCGCTGGGCCGGCAAGCGCCCCGTCTCGCGCCTGAACCTGGCGTGGGCGCCCTACCCCGCGGCGAGCCTGCCGGCCAGCGTCAAGGTCGTCACGCCCGCGGGAACCCGAACCGCCAAGGTGAACGCGCAAGGCGTCGCCACGTTCCGCGCGGTCAGCACCGACCGGATCACGGTGAGCTTCCCGGACCTCGTCCGCGCCACGACCTCCGACCCGGTGTTCGGCGTCCAGACCGTGCTGCCGGTCGGCCTGTCCGGGCTCACCGTGCCCGGAGTGCTGCCCGACCGGCCCGCGGCGGATCCCCGGGACGCGGGCCAGAAGAGCGCGCCCTGCGGATCCGGCCCGGACGTGACGATCGACGGCCGGGTGGTCCGCACCCGGATGGCCACCCCGACCACGAGCGTGCTCGACGGCCGCCGGCTCACCGCCCTGCCCTGCGGAGGATCCCTGCTGCTCGGCGCCGGATCCCACGAGCTCACCGCGCCGGACACGGGCGCCTGGCGGGTCCAGGGCGTCGCGCTGACCCAGGGTGGCTGGTCGAGCGCGTCCGACGTCCTGCACCCCCGTCCCGCCAAGCCAGGGCACTGGGGATCGACCAGCCGGACGATCCACGTCGGCGAGGGCGGCAGCACGATCGTCACGGTCGCCGAGAACTTCAACCGCGGCTGGCAGGCCACCCTGGACGGTGCAACGCTGCCCGCGATCCGGATCGACGGCTGGCGGCAGGGCTGGATCGTCCCGGCCGGCGCGGCGGGCGACATCACGCTGACCTACGGCCCGCAGGTGCCGTACTCGGCGGGCCTGGCGGCCGGCGCGCTCGCGTTGCTGCTGGCCGTCGCGGCGGCGTTCGTGCGGT
>JAOPVE010000199.1 GCA_025963185.1 Actinomycetes bacterium | reverse complement strand
CACCCCCTCCGCCCGGTGCGCCACCCGGCCCGCCGCCGCCCCCTCCGCCTCCGCTGGCGGGCCCGCCGGCTCCGCTCGTTCCCGCCGATCCGCCGGCGCCGCGTGCGATTACGCCGCGTGATGCCGCGCTGGCGAGCGACAGCCCGAACGGCCGCTGTGTGTCCTTTCAGAACACGGACTTCGGAGTTCCGGTCCGGGTCACGGGGATCGGCCTGTCCGGCGCGGGACTCGCCGTGGATCCGCAGGACTGCGCCGGATCCGCCGGGGCCACCACCAGCCGCGTGTGCTCACCGGGCGTGACCCTGGATCCCGGCGCGGACGGCTGCATCACCGGAGTCAGGGCGACCGGGACGGATCCAGCCGACTACAGCGGGACCGTGCGCCTGCGGCTGGCCGCGCGGTGCACGTCCGACATCGACGCCCCGTGCGATGCGCCTGAGCTGGCCGCGGATCCGCCCTCGGCAGCCCGTCCCGCCGCCGTCACGTGGACCGACCCCGGCCGCACGGCGTGCTTCCGGATCCCCGCGCCGGGCGCCCCTGCTGCCGCGGGCGGCCTGTCCTGCTCGTAGTCAGTTCCCGGCACTGTCATAGCGCCGCAGCCCGAACCGGAATGCCAGCACGGCGACGGTCACGCAGTACGCGGCGGCCAGCGGGGTGAGCAGCCCCACCCAGGCCGACTGGCCGTGGCCGAGCACCCAGGCCGCCGGGAAGAACCCGACGAACGCGAACGGCACCGCGGTCGAGAGGAACGCGCGCAGCCCCACGCCGTAAATCGTGAGCGGATACCGGGTCAGGTCGCCGAGCTGGTCGGCCCCCGCGGCGAACGTGCTGATCGTGCCGCGCAGCCAGAACGCCGACGCGTTGGCGATCACGGTGAGGGACACCTTCACCACCAGCGCGCTGGCGAACACCAGCAGGGCGATCGCGGCCCGGGCCGGGGTCCAGTGGACGTGCAGCCGGGCCAGCGCGGTGACGAGCAGGACGGTCCCGACGGCGAGCGTGCCGAACGCGTTCATGCCGAGCCGGAACGAGCAGACCTGAAGGATCACCGGGTAGGGCCGCACCAGCATGCGGTCCAGCTCGCCGCGGTTGACCAGCATCGGCAGGTCCCAGCTCCCCTCGGCGAACAGCTCGCTGCAGCCCTGGCCGATCGTCATCATCGAGTACATGAGGACGACCTCCCACAGTCCCCAGCCGTTGATATGGGGGACCTTGGCGAAGACCGCGCCGATGAACACCAGCCCGACGCACTGGCTCAGCCCGACGCCGAACACGAGGATCCAGAAGTCGGCCTCGTACTCCAGCGACGCTCGCACGTGCGCGCCCAGGCTCCGCCGGTACATCCGCAGCGTGTGCACCGCTCAGCCCCCGTGGATCGTCAGGCGGCGCAGTGCCGCGTTCCAGGCCGCCGAGGCACCGGCCCACAGCACGGCGATCCACAGCAGCTGGATCCCGATCAGGCGCACCGCGTCCCAGCCGCTCGCCTGGCCGAGGTAGATCAGGGCGGGAGTGGAGGCGATGCCCTGGAACGGGAGAACTTCGGCGAGGATCCGCAGCCAGCCCGGGAAGAACACGAGCGGGACGAGCGCCCCGGACAGCACCGCCGAGACGGCCGCCCGGGCGAAGCTGACGCCGAGGTAGTTGTGGGTCCAGAAGCAGAGCAGCCCGCTGGAGTACACGATGAGGAACTTCAGCGGGACGACCGCGACCAGGCTGACCAGGAACAGCGCGAGCTGGGGCAGCGCGGGCACCGGGATCGCGCCGAACGCCGCGAGGGCCGCCCCGCACACCACGGCCGCGGTCGCGGACTCCAGCACGGTCATGCCGAGGCACTGGGCGAACCGCGCCCGCTGGTAGTGGACCGGCTGGGTGAGGTCGAGCGCGACGAGCCCGCTCTGGATCCGGAACGCCATCGTGAAGTCGGTAAAGCTCGACACCAGGCAGCCGGTCACGAAGCTGACCAGCAGGTACGCGCGCATCTCCGGCCAGGTGAACCCGGCCAGCGGATGCCCGGACGCGAGCAGCACCCGCCACAGCGACAGCATCGCCAGCAGGTTGAACACCATCATGCACAGGCTCAGCACGAACGGGATCCGGTAGGCGAGCGCGCTGCGCCACGAGATCCGGGCGATCGCGAGATACGGCCGCATCGCGACAGACGGCATCACGCCGGCGCTCCCGTCGGGGACTCAACCAAGCCGCCCTCGTAGACCCGCCGGACCACGTCCTCGATGCCGGGCTCGTCGATCCGGAAGTCGCGGATCTCGGCCAGTCCCATCACCGCGGCGGCGACCTGCCCGGCGGAGTAGGCGAACCGGTCGAACCGGATCGAGAACTCGCCCGGCTCCCCGCTCACCTCGGTCCCGGGCAGCGCGGCCCGGATCGCCGCGAGGTCCACCGGAACCGCCGGCTGGACGTGCATGGACCGCTCGCGCGCCAGCTCGTCGCGGACCGCCGCGAGTGGGCCGTCGTGGATGATCCGGCCGCCGTCGACGATCACGATCCGGCGGCACACGTCCTCGATGTCGCCGAGATCGTGGGTGGTGAGCAGGACCGTCGTCCCGTTCGCGACGAGGTCCCGCAGGAACTCGCGGACCCGGTCCTTGACCTCGATGTCCAGCCCGATGGTCGGCTCGTCGAGGTAGACGATCGGCGGCTCGTGCAACAGCGCGGCGGCGAGGTCGGCGCGCATCCGCTGGCCGAGCGAGAGCTTGCGGCCGGTCACGGGCAGCAGCGGGCCGAGGTCCAGCACCTCGGTGAGCCGCGCCAGGGTGGCCCGGTAGCGCTCGGGCGGGATCCGGTACATGTCCCTGAGCAGCGTGAACGTTTCCCGGACTGGCAGGTCCCACCACAGTTGGGTGCGCTGGCCGAAGACCACACCGATGTTGCGGGCGTTGGCAATCCGGTCCTGGTGGGGCACCACCCCGGCGACCCGGACCTCACCCGAGCTCGGCACGAGGATCCCGGTGAGGAGTTTGACGGTCGTGGACTTGCCCGCGCCGTTGCGCCCGACGTAGGCGACGGCCTCGCCCGCGGCCACGTCGAGGTCGATCCCGTCGATCGCGTGGTGCTCGGTGTACTTGCGGGTGATCAGGTGCCGGGCGGATCCGGCCAGGCCAGGACCCTTGTCGGGGCGGCGGAACGTCTTGGTGAGGGCGCGGGCGCGGATCAGCGGCTCGTCCACGGTGGAGGCTCCCAGGGCTGGCGGGCGGGTCACTAGCCTCTCGGTGCCCGCCGAGTAATGTCCACCGCGTTTCGGCGGGTGCTCAGGCGCCGTGGCTGGCGTCGTTCGGCGGGTGCTTGAGCACGTAGGCCGCCATCGTGTCGGTGTTCACGGCGTCGAACAGCGCCTTGTCCGCCGCCGGATCGGTGACCACGACGTCCCCGACCACCGGCACCTTGCCGAACCGCGCGTAGGGCATCGAGATGTAGGTCACGCTGGAGGCCGTCAGGTTCTGCAGCGAGTACGCCAGCGACTGCACCGGCATCGACTTGTCGGCGGTGATCGCGCCCGCCGCGGTCCGGATCAGCTTGTCGAACTTCACCGGATCGGTCGCGAAGCCGGTCTTCGACGCCTTGGCCATCAGCGCGTGCAGGAACTGCTGCTGCCGCTTGGCGCGCCCGAGGTCGCCGCCGGGCAGGTTGGTCCGCTGGCGGACGTAGTACTCGGCGAGCTGGCTGTCCAGGTGCAGGGTGCCCTGCTTGAACTCCAGGCAGCGCTCGTGCCGCCGGCCGTAGATGTCCGTGCAGGTCGGCACGGTGTCGTAGGGAGTGCCCTTCGGCAAATACCGGTAGGTGTCCACGCTGGTCTTGTCGATGACCACGTCGACCCCGCCGACGAGGTCCGTCAGCTTGTGCACGGCGGCGAAGTCGACGATCACCGGGTAGTCGATGTGCCCGCCGGTGAGGTGGTTGACCGTCTGGACCATCCCCGCCGGGGAGTACCGGCTGAACGCGGCGTTGATCTTGTCCTTCCCGTGGACCGTGCCGTTCCGGTCGACGATCGGCACGTAGCTGTCCCGCGGGATCGAGATGACGAACGCCCGGTCCATCGTCTTGGGCACCTGGACCAGGATGATCGAGTCGCTGCGCGGCGCGCCGCCCACCGAGGCGGTCGTCCCGTCGGCGGTGTCGGGGTTGGCGTTGTCCCCGGCCCGGCTGTCCGAGCCCATGATGAGGAACGTCAGCGGCCCGGTGACCTTCGGGGGCTTCACGTGGCCGGAGGCGTCCTTCCCGGCCGGGCCGAGCAGGTCCTGCCGGTGCACCGAGTTCTCGTACCGGTTCCCGAGCACGTGGATCGCCGTCAGGGTGCCGCCCGCGCCGAGCAGGACCAGCGCGCCCACGACCGACAGGGCCATCGCCCAGCCGGGTACCCGCCGCCGCTTGGCCAGGGCCGTCGGGGGAGCTGGCGGGGATTCGGTGCCATCAGGCCTCATGGTGTTCCCCTCGCGTCGGACCGGTCTCCCGATCCTCATCACGCGCGTGTGAGGTCACGGTGAGATAACGAGTCTACGGCGTTCTGGCGAGGCTTATCGGGCCCCGGACGAGCACCCCCCCACGAACCCCGGACCGCGAGCCCCGAAGTGCGGTAACGGGGACCGGCTATGACCGGCCGCGGTTACCGCACTTCGGTGGGACGGGGTGCCCGTTACGCCGGGGGGTAGGGAGTCGCCGCGAGCAGACGCGCCAGGTGTGCGGTGTTGGCCGCGAGGGTCTTGGTCGCCGATCCGGTGGTGCGAGCACCTCCCGCCCCAGCAGTTCGGAACTCGACGGCGCGGGCGACTTCTTGAGCGAGCAGCAGAGCACGAGCGCGCGCAGCGTTGCCCTCCGGGTCTCCTCGCTCGGCCGGTCGCTCGGCCGGCGGATTCGGGCCGTGCGTCGGGCCGGTGAACGGACCTCGACCGCGGAAACTGCGTACCGCTCGCATCCGCCCCGGCGATGCCCGAAGGGCCACTCCCGGGCACGTACGGGTACGGATCCCCCGTTCTACCGGCCGCGAAACCGCCGGGCACGGGTGGTGCGGGAGTCTCGCCGCGGGCATCGACGAACGCGATATCACTTGCCGGACTCGCGTGCCTCTGACGCCCCGTTCCGCGCCTGGTACCCGTTGCGGTATCGACCGTACGAATTGGTCCGGTACGTGCCGGGCGCATAACCTGCCAGAAACACGGAGACCAGGGACGACATGTGCGCGCAAAGTTCCGTACATGCTCTATTGACATATGTCGTGGGTCACAAGATCCTGAGAGCGCTCTCACAGCCACCCGGGGCGGGCCTACCCCGAGGTGGCCTGAGCGCGGCGGAGGGTGCACATCCCACAGTGCACAGGCCTTCCTCCGCCCAGAGGTGCAGGGGTTACTCGGGCGCACGCACGGCTCCCTGGCCTCTTCCATCGGGGTTTTCTCAAGGAGTGCCCGTGCTAACCAAACGCAAGATGCTGGCAGGTCTCGCCGTCTTAGGGCTGGCGATCCCCACAGGGCTTGCCGCAGTCACGATGGCGACGCCCGCCCAGGCGGCGCTGCCCGCGTCTCTCCCGGTGACGTTCACCAACAACTCCGGCCGCAGCGAGCAGGTCTACCTGTACGTCATGGGTCAGAGCCTGACGTCCAACCAGCTCGGCTACGGCGACTCGGCCGGCAACTTCCACGCGTGGGGCGGCGGCTCGCTCCCGCCCTCACCCGCGCCCGACGTGGCGATCACCGGGCCGGCCAACGGCCAGTCGATGACGTTCCGGATCCCCAAGCTGTCCGGCCGCGTCTACTTCTCCTACGGCGCCAAGCTGAAGTTCTTCCTCGTGCCGACGCCCAACGGCACGGGCCTGGTCCAGCCTGACCCGGTGAACCCCAGCGACCCGAACGTGAATACGCTCTTCGACTGGAGCGAGTACACGTACAACGACGCGGGCATCTGGCTGAACAGCTCCCAGGTCGACATGCTGAGCATCCCGCACGCGGTGGGCGTCAAGAAGAGCGACGGCACCACGATCAGCACCGGCCGGATGGTCGCTGGCGGGCGCAACTCGTTCTTCGGCGCTCTCGCCGGACAGCCCGGCGGCTGGGCCAACCTGGCCGTCATGCGCAGCGGCTGGCCGCTGCGGGCGCTCTCGCCGCTCAAGGGCATCCAGGCGGGGAAGCTGCCGGCGAACATCATCGACAGCTACATCAGCCAGGCGTGGAGCACCTACGCGAGCAAGACGCTGACCGTGCAGCCGTTCGGTGACCAGCCCAACACCAAGTACTTCGGCCGCACCTCGGGCAACACGATGAACTTCACGAACTCCTCCGGGGCGGTCGTGACCTCGTTCAACAAGCCCACCAGTGCGGACGTGTTCGGCTGCGCCGGCAACCTCGACGCTCCGAACGACCTGGTCCGCGGACCGATCTCGCGCACCCTGTGCGCGGCGCTCAACCGCGGCACGCTGGCAGCGGTGGCCACCCAGCCCGACAACAACGCGGCTGACTTCTACAAGGTCACGGCGTGCAACCAGTACGCCCGCAAGATCCACGCGCGGATGGTGGACGGCAAGGCGTACGCCTTCGCGTTCGACGACGTGGGCAACTTCGAGGCGCTCGTGCACGACGGTGCCCCGCAGCAGGCCTACATCACGATCGACAGCCTGGCCTGATCGGAACGCTGGCGTAACGACCAGCTAGCTGGACCTACGGCGGCGGTGCGTTCCCCGAAGGGGGCGCACCGCCGCTGTCGTTGAGCGCTACAGCAGGTCCGCGACGGCGGCCGCGAACGTGAACGCGTCACCCGGCCACCGCGCCGAGACGTAGCCGCCGTCGCGCACCACGAACGCCGGCCGCGGATCGTCCGCGCGGTCGCGCGCCCGCCCGCCGGTCTTGAGCCGGAAGTCCGGATCGGACGGCTCGACGTCGCGGAAGTCCGCCGGATCCGCCAGGGCCCTGGTCACCTCGGCCTGGACCGACATGAAACCCGGCTCGTCGCCCGGCGCCTCGTGGTAGGTGCGGTAGTAGTTGCGGTCCCAGAACCGGGTGGCCTTGGTGACCCGCCAGGCGGTGCGCTCCAGCGACCAGGGCAGGGCGGTCGTGCGCCGCCCGTGCAGGACCGACCGGCCGGTCTGCGGATCCGGGCTGCGGGCCGCCAGAAGCACTCCGTGGCAGATCGCGCCCACCGGGAGGTCCGCGGCGAAGGCGTCCGCCACCAGGGCGTGCAGCACCGGGCTCTCCATGTAGGGGCGCATCCCGCGGGCGCGGTGGCCGCCGGTGAGCACGAGCCCGCCGATTGTGCCCTGCCCGGCCCCGTCCCAGCGGACCGGGCGCCGCCACTCCGCCGATCCGAGCAGGGCCCGGTGGGCGTCCCGGGCGGCCGAGTCGGCGCGCAGCGGCAGCCCGACGAGCACGGCCCGGTTCAGCCCGGGGACCGCTCCCCACGGATCGAGGCCGCGGCCGGTCAGCATGATCTGGTCGGTGACGGCCGGGGCGCCGTCCGGGGTGGCGAACACCACCTCGTGCCCGCGCCCGGTAAGCACCTGCCAGGTCACCGCGATCTCGGTGGGATCGCCGTCCTGCGCCGGAACCGGCATGAGCACCACAGCCATGCGCGCCAGCGTAGAGCGCCGGTTGCGCGGCGGGCCGGCGCGGGGCCGCATCGCGCCACCCGTGAATACCCTGTGCGGGTGGTGTACCCCGAGATCGATCCGTACGAGACCGGCTACCTGGACACCGGGGACGGCAACCTCGTGTACTGGGAGACCTGCGGGAATCCCGCCGGGAAGCCCGCGGTGTACCTGCACGGCGGCCCCGGATCCGGAGCGAGCGCCTACGCCCGGCGCTACTTCGACCCCGCCCGGTACCGGATCGTGCTGTTCGACCAGCGCGGCTGCGGACGGTCCGAGCCGCGGGCCAGCGATCCGGCGGTCAGCCTCGACCACAACACCACCTGGCACCTCACCGCCGACATCGAGCGGCTGCGCGAGCACCTCGGCGTGGAGCGCTGGCTCGTCTACGGCATCTCCTGGGGATCCGTGCTCGGTCTCGCCTACGCTCAGCAGCATCCCGGCCGGGTGTCCGAACTCGTGATCGCCAGCGTCACCGCGGGCCGGCGGCGCGAGACCGACTGGATCACCCGCGAGATGGGCCGGGTGCTCCCCGGGCAGTGGGAACGGTTCCGCGACGGAGTGCCCGAGGCCGAACGCGACGGCGACCTGCCCACCGCGTACGCCCGGCTGCTCGCGAGCGCGGACCCGGCGATCCGCGAGCAGGCGGCCAGGGACTGGTGCGATTGGGAGGACGCGCACGTCAACGTCCTGCCGGGTTGCGGCCCGGATCCGCGGTACGCCGATCCGGTGTTCCGGATGACCTTCGCCCGGCTCGTCACCCACTACTGGAGCCACGGGAGCTGGCTGGAGGAAGGGCAGCTGCTGCGCGAGGCCGGGAAGCTGGCCGGGATCCCCGGGGTGCTCGTCCACGGCCGGCTCGACGTGTCCAGCCCGCTGGAAACCGCGTGGGCGCTCGCGAAGGCCTGGCCGGACGCCGAGCTGACGATCGCCGGCGGGGTGGGACACGCGGCCGGGGATCCGGGGATCAGCGACGTGGTCGTCGCGGCCCTCGACCGCTTCGCTGCCACCCACCCCGAAGCGCGGTAACCACGGCCGGTCCTGGCCGGTCCCGGTTACCCCACTTGCCAAGGCTGGCCCGCGCGGCGAACGGCGTGCGCTGTTCCCGCGGGGCACGGGCCGCTCTATCCTGCTTGGCAGGCCTGTCCACCTCGGAAAGAGGCTCCCTGGATGCGCACCGAGATTCGCGTCGGCCATGCCGGGGAGGTGGCGTCCCCGGCGGCTGGGGCTGGGCTGGTGCTGCTCGCGGCCGACGGCGCCGCGTTCCCCGGCGACGCGATCGTGCAGGCCGCGGCGCTGCTGCGCGGCGGGGGAGTGCTCGCCCTCGACGGTCCGGACGGTCACGAGCTGGCCGCGGACGCACGGTCCGGCGCCGCGGTGGCCGTGCTGCGGGAGCGGGTGGGCGGGCGTGATCCGTTCACCGTCATGGTTCCCTCCGCCGCCGAGGCGCGCGAACTCGCCGAGGTGTCCGCCGCCGAGGAGACACTGCTCGGCGATCCGGCGCGGCCCGTGGTGCT
>JAOPVE010000104.1 GCA_025963185.1 Actinomycetes bacterium | reverse complement strand
TCCGGTGATGAATAAATGCGGGACCGAACGCGACGCTGTTGGCGGCGTCCGATCCTTGTGGGGGGCAACCCAGGAAAGTACGCATCGCCTGTGACGTTTGGAATGGGGCTCAGGAAAAACGTTTGCTTCCGGACGAGTCCGGGTGCCGCAAAACCCGACAAGCGGGTACAAGTCGTCGAGTGAAACGCGGTAACAGTTTGGCACGGGCTTTCCGTGGCAGCAGCCAGTTGACCTGAACGAGACCTGCTGCGGGCCGAGAGTTACTGCGCACGGTCTTCCATTTCCCAGGCGTGGTCGAGCACGTGCCAGGCGAGCCTGCGGAGGGCGTACGCGGGCGGCCATTCCTTGGGCCGCAACGGATCGCCCGTCCACGGAACCCGGAGCGCCGCCACGATGTCCGTGCGCAGCGCGGTCACGGCAGGAACGTCCACAAGGGATGGCTGCCTGTGCCGGACCCCGATCTTGCGCGCGTAGGCCGCCTCGGCGCCGAGCACGTGGTCGTGCATCTTGTCGCGATCGCGCCCGCCGCCGCGGGGGCCCTTGCGGAGCTCGTCGGGGGTGCGCGCGACGACCTCGCCGAACAGCGCCCAGGACGCTTCGAGCAGCGCCACCTGCCGCGTGACCTCCGCCGCCGTGGCGGGCCGCAGGTCGCTCTGCGCAACGGAATCAGGGGCGCCGAAGTCGGTGGTCCTGGAGCCGGGCACCACCTCGGTGACCTCGAACGTCACCTCGCCGGACGGGAACTCCAGGCCGGCCAGCCGGGCCACCGCTGAGTACCGCCCCGCGTAGTGCGCCAGGGCGTCGAGCGCGGCCTCCTCCGACCGGCCGGACCGGCACCAGCCCGGCCAGCGCAGCGAGCACGCGAACACCCGCTTGCTGCCACGCTCCAGATAGACGGGTTCACCCCGCGTCCTCGCCATGGCCGGACCCTAACCCCGTGCACCGACACTTCCCGGGTTCGCCAGGCCGGCCCAGAACGCCCCGCCACCCCCAACGCGAAGTGCGGTAACCACGACCGGCCGGGACCGGCCGCGGTTACCGCACTTCGGGACAGGCAGGCTCAGGCCGGGGGCGGTGCGACCATGAGGATCCGGTTCTGCGGACCCGGGGGAACGGGTGCGCCCGCGCCGAGGTAGGAGTTCAGCGCGTCGACGTCGAAGCCCGGCGCCGTGACCCGGCCGGTGCCCTTGGCCAGGTTCGTGAATCCGTCGCCGCCGTTGGCCAGGAAGTCGTTCGAGGTGACCTTGTAGCTGGCGGCGAGGTCGATCGGCGCGCCGTTGACCGTGATCCCGAAGACGCGCTTGCCTGGCTCGCCGATCGAGAGGTAGCTGTAGTGCAGCCCGGCCGAGACCTGCAGGATCTTCTGGCTGGTCTGCCCGCCGAAGCCCACGAACTGCTGTTCGAGGACGTCCTTGATCTGCTGGCCGGTGACCGACTGGGTGACCACGAGGTTGTTGAACGGCTGGACCGTGAAGGACTCGCCGTAGGTCACGTCCCCGGAGGGCTCGCCGCCGGGCGAGAAGTCCTTGACCAGCGGCGCCCGGATCCCGCCGGGGTTCATCAGCGCGATCTGGGCCCCGGCGGACTGGGTGTAGGCGAGCTGGGCGTCCGCGATGACGTCACCGAGAGCGCTCTCGCCCGCCGGGTTCTGGGTGGCCGTGATGTCGGCGGTGATCTTGCCGACGATCCGGTTGGCGACCGGCGCGACGGCCTTGCGGTACTTGTCGGCGATCCGCTTGACCGCCGGATCGGCGAGCGCGGGGTTGCGGACGTAGTTGCCCTGCGCGTCCTTCTGCCAGCTGCCGTCGGGGTTGCGGACCCCGTTCTCGGCGATCACGTTGTGCGCCGACACGCTCGCGAACTGGCCGGTCTTCTTGTCCAGCCCGACGGCCAGGTCGGTGACGAGCACTCCGGCGGATCCGGCGCTGGTCACGACCGAGTTGTGCCCGGACGAGTTCGGCAGCGCGCAGCTGTAGAAGCGGTGCGTGTGGCCGGAGATCACCACGCCGTACTCCTGGCGCAGGTTCGCGACGATCGGCGTGATGGCACCGGCGAAGTCCTGGCAGCTCGACGGATCCGGAACCGGGGTGCTGCTTTGTGCCCCGCCCTCGTGCACCAGCAGCACGAGCGCGTTGACCTTGTACTTCCCCTTGAGCAGCCCGGCGTAGTAGTTCGCCGTGTTCGCCTCGTCGAGGAAGTCGACCTTGGTGATGCCGGCCGGGTTGACGATCCCCGGAGTGCCCTTGAGGGTCAGGCCGACGAAGCCCACCTTCACCCCACCGATATTGCGGATCGCGTACGCGGGGAACAGCGGCGCGCGGGTCTGCTTGTCCACGACGTTCGCGGACAGGTACTTGAAGCTGGCGCCCGCGAAGCCGTCGCCGTCCTGGCAGCCGTCCTTCGGGTGGCAGCCGCCGTTCTGCATGCGCAGCAGCTCGTCGGTGCCCTCATCGAACTCGTGGTTGCCGACCGAGGTGATCTGCAGGCCCAACGCCGAGAGCGTCTCGATCGACGGCTCGTCGTGGAACGCGGCGCTGACCAGCGGGGACGCGCCCACCATGTCGCCGGCGCCGACGGTGAGCACCGGCTCGCCACGCTTGCGGGCATCGGCGCGCAGCTTGCGGACCGCCGTCGCCAGGTACTCGCCGCCGCCGGCCGGGGTGCCGTTGACCAGTCCGCCACTGCCCAGCGGCGGGTCGATGTTGCCGTGGAAGTCGTTGAAGCCGAGCAGTGTGGCGTTGACCGTGTTCGACGGCGCCGCCTGCCGGAACGCGACCGTGACCGGGCTGAGCGGTGTCCACGCGGGCCGCGGGCCGGCGCCGCCGGACGTGGCGAGCGGCAGCGCGGCGAACAGCGCGACCGCGGCGAGCGGAAGCGCGAGATGGCGCGCCCGGTACCGCCGGCGGGTGGATCGGGTCTGTTCCACAGCAGTTCTCCTCGGAACTCGGTTCGGCGCGCTGCGCGGTCCGCGGGCGCGCGCCGGTGCGGACAGCCGGGCCCGCGGTGTCTCCAGGGCCGGGCGACCACGGCACTTTACGACCGGGCGCGCGTGCCCGGAAGCGCCACCGCCGGATCGGTACGCAGTGTTCACCCCCAGCCCGTACTGCTGTGGACAGATGCGTACTTGTGCTCAGGAGCGCGCCATCCGGGGCCGTTACGTTGCGGAGGTGGGCCGCCAGGCCCGCGAGTCGTGATCGGACTGTCAGATAGCCGACAGTGACGACGGGCCGGAGCCTGCCGGACGGGGGCCCCAGCGGGTCGACGCACAGGTCAGCGGCTGTGTCCGAAGGGGCAGCGCGCCGGGACGAACGTCACAGGTTGTGTGAACGCCTGTAACGGATGCGCTGGCCTGAGCGAGTCGCAGAAGTACGTATCAGCCAGCGTGGCGTGGGTCTCACTGGCATATAGCCGACAGAAGGCTCGCTTGATGCCGGAGCCGCGAGATGCTCGCGGCAGATTCTCCGGCATCGGTGCAACCTTCCGAGGCCGGCGGGCGTCTGTACGGGCAGGCGCACAGGCAGGGCGGGGGAAAGGATGGTCCACGTGGACCTCGTGGGAAGGGCACGCGCGAGCGCCAGGCAATCCGCCGGGCAGGACGCGGGCTGGGGGATGGTGTTCGCGGTCGCGCTACTCGGGCTGGCGCTCGCGGCGGCGGTGATCCTCACGCCATGGCACCTGAGTGATGTTCAGGGGGGCAGCAGGGGCGCCGATTCGGCTAGCGACAGCGTTGTCAAAGAGCAGAAGACCGACCAGGGCACGTTCCGCCCGACGGGGGCGACGCGCCAGTTCCTGGTGGTCTCGAACTAAGAGCGCCCGCCACTAGGGCCATGCGGGCCGACGCGCTAAGCGCGGCCGTTCACGGCAACCCACGGTACTAGCGTTCGCGGATCGCCCGCCTGCCCCACGGGCGGGCGCTCCGCGAACGCGTGAGATGTCGACAGCCCCAGGGGTGCGGCCGGTAGCCATACTGGTCAGGTGAGTACGACCACCCCGGGCCACGACCCGGCGGCGGGCGCGGACAGCGCCCCGTCGCCGTGGGCGCGCCCGTCCGGCAGCGGGGACGCCACGCCGGCCCAGCCGGGGCCC
>JAOPVE010000187.1 GCA_025963185.1 Actinomycetes bacterium | reverse complement strand
ACTCGGGCATCTCGCGGACCTCGACCTCGGTGAACCCGGCTTCGGTGAGGTCCCGCCGCAGGTCCACGGCCCGGATCCGCGCCGGAACCCCGTCGTCCGGAACCCCGTCGCGGAGGATCGTGTTGTCCGAAGGTCTGCTGGCCTCCCAGCAGGTCAGGGCGACCCGTCCGGCGGTGGCGAGGATGCGGCGGAACTCGTGGAGGGCGGCGAGCGGGGGCTCGGCGAACTGCACCGCGTCGACGCACATCACGGCCTGCGCCGACCCCGAGGGCAGGCCCGTCGAGGTCAGGGTGCCGATCCGGAAATCGGCCGTTCCCGAAGGGACTCGCCGGGCACTGTTGGCGCGGGCCTCGCGCAGGGCCACGGTGGAGAAGTCGATGCCGATCAGGCGTGCGCTGGTGCGGCGGGCCACCTCGATGCCGTAGCCGCCGCGCCCGCACGCGATGTCGAGCAGGAGCGCGTCCGGTGCCAGGCGCAGGGCGGCGGTGACCTCGGCGATGCCGTCCCAGGTCAGGATGCTCGCGAAGGCCAGCTCCGCGGGCAGGCCGAGTGTGCTGGCCACGATCTCGTCGCGGACCGGCGAGGCAGCCATGTCGGCGTACCACTGATCGAAGTACGCGGCGTCGCGCGCGGGAGGCACGTCACGCCCTCGCGTGGGCGGCCGGATCGGACCACAGGTCGGTGATCCGGATCCCCAGCTCGGCGAGCAGGGCGCGGAGCGTCGGCAGCGACAGGCCGACGACGTTGCCATGGTCGCCGTCGATGCTCTCGACGAAGGGGGCGCAGCGGCCGTCCACGGTGAAGGCTCCGGCGACGACCAGGGGCTCGCCCGAGGCGATGAAGGCTTCCAGCTCGACCGGATCCGGAGTGCCGAACCGCACCAGGGTCGAGCGCAGCGTGGCGACCTGCCGGCCGGTCGCCGCGTCGATCACGCAGTGGCCGGTGTGGAGGGTGCCGTCGCGTCCGGCCATGTGTGCCCAGCGGGCCCGGACGTCGTCCGCGTCGGCGGGTTTGCCGTAGGCGATGCCGTCGAGTTCGAGCAGGGAGTCGCAGCCGATGACGACGCCGTCGCCGATGCCGGGGGCGACGGCGGCGGCCTTGCGCCGGGCGAGGTCGAGCGCGAGTTCGCCCGGGGTGGCGGCGGTGACGGCGTCCTCGTCCACGCCGCTCACGACGACCTCGGGGTCGAACCCGGCCTGGCGCAGCAGGTTCAGCCGGGCGGGACTGGCGGAGGCGAGCACCACTCTCACTTGGTCAGCGCCTTCGTCAGCGACTTGGTGTAGACGACGGCCACGTCGGTCTCCCACAGGTTGTCGAGGGTCAGGATCGGGGTGAAGCCGCGCGCCTGCCAGAACGCCCTGGTCGGCTGGTAGGTGTGCGACTTGGCCGAGGTCAGCAGCGACAGCGAGGTGTACCGGGCGGCGGTGAGCAGCGATTCGAGCCGCCGGAGCATGGCGGTGCCGACTCCGCGGCCGCGCAGCGAGGCGTACACGGCCATCCAGCTGATCTCCGCGGCGCCGTCGAGGTGCCGCCGCCAGGTGATGAACCCGATGACCTCGCCGCCGGGGGAGACCGCCACGAGGCCGCCGTCGGTCCGCAGGTCCTCGGTGGCGTGGCTGGGCGCGTTGTCGGCGGCGCCGAAGAAGCGGGGCAGTGAGGCGATCACGCGCAGGCAGCCCTCGACGTCGCTGGGGACCAGCGGGCGGACCAGCACCGTCATCGGGGCAGCCCCGACGCGCGCCACGCTCCCGGACCGGGCCGCAACGCCTCCCGCAGCCGTGGCGACGCCCAGCGGGACGGCGCCGGCTCGGGCGCCGGGGTGGCGGCGGGCCGGGTCAGCACCGCGACGAGCGCGGCCAGCTCGGTGTCGTCGGGGCGGCCCCGGACGATCCGCAGCAGCGGGCGCGACGGGTCTGTCCCGGGCGCGTTGGTCACAGGCTGGCCTCAAATCCTTACGCTGCGCAGCTACGCCGGGATCGGCGCGGCCGCTGGTGTCTGGTGAATGGTTACAGGGGGATGTTCCCGTGTTTCTTGGGCGGTAGATTCTCACGCTTGCCGCGCAGCATCCGCAGCGCCCTCACGACGGCGGCGCGGGTGTGCGCCGGTTCGATCACTGAGTCCACGTAGCCGCGCTCGGCCGCGACGTACGGATTGGCGAGCGTGTCCTCGTACTCGGTCGCGAACTGTTTGCGCAGCTCATCGGCGTTCCCTTCGGCCGAGGCCAGCTCCGAGCGGTACAGGATGTTGACCGCGCCCTGGGCCCCCATGACGGCGATCTGCGCGGTCGGCCAGGCGAAGTTCATGTCCGCGCCGAGGTGCTTGGACCCCATCACGTCGTACGCGCCGCCGTAGGCCTTGCGGGTGATCACTGTCACCTTCGGCACCGTGGCCTCGGCGTAGGCGTAGATGAGCTTCGCCCCGCGCCGGATGATGCCGCCCCACTCCTGGTCGGTGCCGGGCAGGAAGCCGGGCACGTCCACGAAGGTCAGCACGGGGATGTTGAATGCGTCACACGTACGCACGAAACGGGCGGCCTTCTCGCTGGCGTCGATGTCCAGACACCCGGCGAACTGCATCGGCTGGTTCGCCACCACCCCGACGGATCGCCCGTCGACCCGACCGAATCCGCACAGGATGTTCGGCGCGAACAGGGCCTGGACCTCCAGGAAGTCCCCGTCGTCCAGCACGGCCGTGACCACGGTGTGCATGTCGTAGGGCTGGTTCGCCGAGTCCGGGATCACGGTGTTCAGGTACTCCACCGGATCGTCCTCGGCCGTGCCGTCGAACACCGGCGCCTCGTCGAGGTTGTTGCTCGGCAGGAACGACAACAGCGCCTTGACGTACTCGACGGCGGACTTCTCGTCGGCGGCCATGTGGTGCGCGACGCCGGACTTGGTGCTGTGGGCGCGCGCGCCGCCGAGGTCCTCGAACTCGACGTCCTCGCCGGTCACGGTCTTAATGACGTCCGGTCCGGTGATGAACATGTGCGAGGTGTGCTCGACCATGACGGTGAAGTCCGTGATCGCCGGGGAGTACACCGCGCCGCCCGCGCACGGCCCCATGACCAGCGAAATCTGTGGGATCACGCCGCTGGCCCGCACGTTGCGCATGAAGATCTCGCCGTAGAGGCCCAGGGAGACCACGCCCTCCTGGATCCGCGCGCCGCCCGAGTCGTTGATGCCGATCATCGGGCAGCCGGTCTTCATAGCCAGGTCCATCACCTTGACGATCTTCTCGCCGAAGACCTCGCCAAGACTGCCCCCGAACACCGTGAAGTCCTGCGCGAACACACACACTGGACGGCCGTCGACGGTGCCGTACCCGGTCACCACCCCGTCGCCGTACGGGCGGGTCTGCTCCAGCCCGAACGCGGTGCTCCGGTGCCTGGCCAGCTCGTCCAGTTCGGTGAAGGATCCCGGGTCGAGGAGCGCGTCGATCCGCTCACGGGCGGTCATCTTGCCCTTGGCGTGCTGTTTCTCGACCGCGCGCGCCGATCCGGCGTGGACCGCCTCGTCCGTGCGCCTTGCCAGCCCGGCCAGTTTCCCGGCGGTGGTGTGGATGTCCGGGTTGCCGTCCGGGGTCGCCGCTGAGGTCATGGCCGAAAGCCTAACCAGCCCGCGCCGGGCCATGAGCCGGATCGCGCCGCCCGGGCCGCCCTTAGGCTTCGGGGGTGTACTCCGACCTAGGCCGCCCCCCGCTGTCGGCGATGTCGCTGCGGCGCGCGCTGATCCGGCCCGGCGGCCTGTGGACGAACCTGGACCTGCGGCCCACCACGGTGTCGACCAACGCGGACGCCGTAGCGGCGGCGAAGTCCGGCGCTCCCGAGGGCCTGGTCGTCGTCGCCGAGGAGCAGACCGGCGGGCGCGGGCGCCTCGACCGGGGCTGGGTCTCGCCGCCCCGCGCCGGGCTCACGTTCAGCCTCCTGCTGCGTCCCGACGGCGTGCCGATGCACCAGTGGGGCTGGCTGCCGCTGCTCGCCGGAGTGGCGCTGACCAGGGCGATCCGCCGGATCGGTGAGGTCGAGGCCGTCCTCAAGTGGCCCAACGACCTGCTGATCGGACCGTTCCGCCGCAAGGCCGCCGGGCTGCTCGCCGAGGTGTCCGGCCAGGCCGTGATCGTCGGGATCGGCCTCAACGTCACGACCCGCACCGAGGAACTTCCGCACACCGGTGCGACCTCGCTCGCCGTCGAGAAGGCGGCGTGCGTCGACCGCGACACGCTGCTGCGCGCGATCCTGCGGGAGGTCGCGGGCGACTACGAGCTGTGGCGCGACTCCGGAGGCGATCCGGACGGGAGCGGGCTCCGCGCGGTCTACGCCGAGTCCTGCGGCACGCTCGGCCAGCACGTGACGGTCGAGCTGCCCAGCGGGTCCGTGCTCGTGGGCGAGGCCGTCGACGTGGACGGCGGGGGGCGGCTGGTGGTCGATCCGGACGGGGGTGGCCCGCCGGTCGCTGTCGCGGCCGGAGATGTGATCCATGCCCGATTGAACTGAGTAACTGCGGGTAACCGTATGGCCATCACGTCGCGTCCGATCCACTGAGTGATTGCGGCGTCTCCCACCCGTAACGTCGTCAGGGCGAGGGAGAGGGGTCACCATGGGGAAAAAGCACGTCAAGAGGCGTCACGCGGACGCATCGGACGGCATCCCCGGCGCGCCTGAGGGCGTCTACCGGGAGTGGGACGACGTCGGCTTAGGGGTGATGGACCAGTTACGCCCCGTTACCGAACGGGGTAGGCACCTGCACCGGGCGCCGCGCCCGATCGCCCTCCCGCCGCAGATTCTCGGGGCCGCGGTCATCGGCGCGATCGTCGTCGGCGTGCCCGTCGCGAACGTGATGATCCACCCCAGCACCTACCGAACCACCCAGGGCAGCGACCTGCCGACGGCGGGCGCCACGAGCAAGGTCATCAACCCCGGCGAGCCGGCCCCCACGCCGTCGGGCCAGCCCGGATCCTCGGCGCCAGGCTCCTCCGCGCCCGGATCCCCGTCGCCCGGCTCGCTCGATCCCGGTGCCACCGGATCCGGCACCGGCGCGCCCGGCGACGACGAGGGCGCCCAGCCACCGGCCGGCACAGTCGGCCCGTCGGCCACGTCCTCGGACGGCAACTCGGCGAGTGACTCCTCGGGCGAGGGCTCTGACGACGGCACCGGCGACGGCACCTCGCCGGGAGGCTCGCCGAGCGAGTCCGGCAACGGCAGCCAGGGGCACGGGAGCACGGGCCACAGCAGCACGGGCCACGGCAGCACGGGCCAGGGCAGTTCAGGCCACGGCACCACGGGCCACGGCAGCACTGGCCAGGGGGGTACAGGCAACGGCGGCAGCGGATCCGGCTCGAACGGCCACGGGGGCAACGGCTCGGGTGCCGGGAACGGGCCGGGCTCAGGTCAGGGCTCGGGGTCGGGAAGCGGCTCGGGCTCCGGCGCGGGCAGTGGCTCGGGTTCCGGGAACGGCTCGGGGAACGGCAACTCCGGATCGGGTTCGGGCACCGGCTCTGGCAGCGGATCCGGAACCGGCTCTTCCGGCCACCAACCGCCGACCGCCGAGACGCCAGGGACGCCGATGCCTCCTACCGCTCCGACTCCGAGCACCGGGGGACACCACCCCAGCCACCACAATTACCCGCCGATCGGGCGGCACCGCACCCCGGGGACCGGCCACGGCGGAATCTTCCGCCTGCCGACCGGAGTGGTGATCCGGGTTCCGGCGATCCGGCCGATCCCGGCGATGACTGTGCCGGTGGTGCACCAGCCGCGCGGTGGTTTCACGCACCGGGCGGCGATCAGCGAGGCGCGTCCCGCGGCCGAGCCGACTCAGGCGGCCGCGCGAGCACAGCAGCGCAGCCAGATCACCGCGCAGCTCAAGGTTCCGCTGCGGGCGCACAGGAAGGTCCAGTCCGTGGCGATCGAACGTGCTCGCGACAAGGCGATCGCTCAGGCGCTCGCCAAGGCGCTCGCGCCGGCTCCGGTGAAGGCGGCTCGGCACAGCGCCGCGAACGCCGGCCCGCAGGTGGTGGCGCAGCAGGGCGGCGGACGGCACCGGGCCGGAGACGCCGGATCGGCCCGCACCCGCGAGCCGGACCGCTACTACGGCAAGCACACCGAGCAGAGCCAGGGCGGCAAGCACCACCGCAAGGTGGCTCCCGCCGCGGAAGCCAGCTAACGGGTTCAGCGGCGGAAGCCAGTTGGCGGGGTTGAGTGGCGGAGGCGTTTAGACGGGTTCGGCGACGGGCTGCACCGCGCGGCGGGCGCGGTGGGCCCGGATCCCGTCGACGGTGAACAGCGCCAGCGCGGCCCAGACCAGCACGAATCCGGCCCAGCGCGCGGCAGGCATGTCCTCGTGGAGCACGGCCACGCCGATGATGAACTGGAGCGTCGGCGCGATGTACTGGAAGACCCCGAGTGTGCTCAGCGGCACCCGGTTCGCTGCGGACGCGAAGAGCAGCAGCGGGATCGCCGTGGCAACCCCCGTGAGCAGCATCAGCACCGTGTGGGTGATCGACACGTGCCCGAACTGGGCGTGGCCGGTCCACGAGAGCCAGGCGAGGTAGGCGAGCGCCACGGGCGTGCTCACCCCGGACTCGACCGCCATGCCCTCCAGGGGCGGGGCGGCGGCCTGCTTCTTGAGTAGCCCGTAGATCGCGAACGTGCCTGCCAAGAGCAGGGCGATCCACGGGAGGCGGCCGTAGTCCGCGGCCAGCACGAAGACCGCGACGGTACCGAGCCCGACCGCCGCCCACTGGCCGGGCCGCAGCCGCTCCCTGAGCACGACCACGCCGAGCAGGATCGACACGAGCGGATTGATGAAGTACCCGAGCGAGGTCTCCACGACCCGGCCGGTGTTCACGCCGTAGATGTAGGTGCCCCAGTTCACGGCGATCAGCGCGGCCGCGGCGGTGAGGTACAGCGCGGTCCGGGGGTGGTGATGAAGATCCCGAAGCCATGCGGATCGCCGCAGCACCAGCAGCACGGCCGCCACGAACACCAGCGACCAGACGAATCGGTGCGCGAGCACCTCGACGGCCCCGGCGGGCTTGAGCAGAATCCAGTAGAGCGGGAGCAGGCCCCAGATCGCGTAGGCGCCGGCTGCGAACAGGGTCCCTCGCTGCACGTCCTTCACGTTGAGGTGGCAACGACAGCGGGGCGCCGATTAGTCCCGCGGATCGTCGTCGGCCGTCCCGTTCGGGCCCTTCATCCAGTCGCGGACCCGTCCGGCCCCCGCGCCGACCCACTCGCCCACGCCGCTCGCCCCGTCGCCGACCTTGCGCAACAGCCCGATCAGCGGATCCTCCGAGCGCGCGAACGCCTCCCGGTAGGACTGCGCGGCCGCCTTGACGTCGTCGGTCATCGAGGCGTTGCGGTCGTCGCCGCGGCGCGGGTAGTCGCCCGCCAGGACGCTCTGGTATTCGCCCGACTCGATCCACCGGCGCAGCTCCGCGGCCCGCGCGACCGGGATCGGGTGGGTGCGCCCGGCCAGGGTCCGCAGCTTGATCAGGCTGTCCCGCAGGTCACCCGCCCGCTCGTACTCGGCCGCCTGCTCCAGGAACGCGGCCGTGTCGACCTGCGACAGGTCACCGCCCCCGGCGAGCTTCATGTTCACGCGCAGCGACGCGGACGGATCCTGCCCGGCGAGCAGCTCGGCCCGGTCCGCCGACAGCTCGGCCTTGCGCCACCACTCCTGCAGGGCCGCGCCGATCGCCCGCAGGAGCAGCGAGCCGATCGGCAGCCAGGCCAGCCGCACCGCCCACCCGGTGAGCAGTTCGGCCATGGTCCGGTACACGGCGTGCCCGCTCATCAGGTGGCCGAGTTCGTGGCCGAGCATCGCGCGCAGTTCGTCGTCGTCGAGCAGCTCCAGCGATCCGGAGTTCACCACGATGAACGGTGAGGCCATGCCCACGCACATGCTGTTGATCGACCGGTCGTTCTGCACGTACAGCTCGGGGAGTTCGGCGAGGTCGAGCACCGACGCGGCCTCCGCGAACAGCCGGTGGACCCGCGGGTACTGCCGGTGGTCCACCCGGATCGCCCCGCCGAGGAACTCCAGCCGCCAGGCGCGCTCGTTCCACAGTCCGGTGAGCGACCGGATCACCTCGTCGAACCCGCGGAGCTCGCGCAACGCGGTGAGTGCGCCACGATCCGCCGGGTGTTCCCAGGCTCGCGAGCTGATCTGCGTGAGTACGATCCGCTGCCGCCCCCGGACCGCCGGCACCTCGCCCGATTCGCTGCCCGCTTCGCCGTTCGGATCGCTGCTCATCCGGCCTCCCCATGGCTGGCCCCGCCCGCGCGCCGAGGCGATACCCGGCCCCCCCCCCCGGAT
>JAOPVE010000183.1 GCA_025963185.1 Actinomycetes bacterium | reverse complement strand
GATGGAGCTGACCCACCAGGCCCCCAGTGACGGCTGGGCCCCCTCGCCGAAGTGCGGTTACTGTGACCGGCCTGGGCCGGTCGCAGTTACCGCACTTTGAGGGTTTGGTGGGGTCAGGTCGCGCTGGGGATGTCCTTGCCCACGACCGCGCGCAGGTCGCCGCCGTGCTCGGCCAGGAGCTTGCGGGCCTCGTCCGGGCCGACCGAGCGGGTGATCGCCGCGACCGCAGTGCGGGTCTCGAAGTTGCTCGCCTCCAGGGCCTTCGCGGCGTCCTCCTCGGACACCCCGCTCGCCAGCGCCACCATCTTCGCCGCCCGCACCCGCAGCTTCAGGTTGTCTGCGCGGAGGTCGATCATGAGGTTCCCGAACGTGTGGCCGGTCGACACCATCGACAGGGTCGAGAGCATATTCAGCACCATCTTCTGGCCGGTGCCGGCCTTGAGGCGCGTCGATCCGAGCACGACCTCGGGGCCGGTCTGCACCTCGATGGCGACGTCGACCTCGGCCGACAGAGTCGCGCCGGCGTTGTTGACCAGCCCGACGGTGAACGCCCCCACCGACCTGGCGTAGGCGATCGCCCCGCGCACGTACGGGGTCCGGCCGCTCGCCGTCACGCCCACCACCGAGTCGTTCGCGGTCAGGCCGATCTTGCGCAGGTCCGCCTCGCCGGCGCCGCCGTCGTCCTCGGCGGCCTCCCGCTCGCGGCCCGTGAGGTGGGCGCCCGCGATCAGCGCCTGCACGGTGCTCTCGTCCACGTTGTAGGTGGGCGGGCATTCGGCGGCGTCCAGCTCGCAGAGCCGCCCGGGAGTCCCGGCACCGACGTAGATGAGGCGGCCGCCGTCGCGGAGCTTCGCGGCGATCCCCTCGATGGCGGCGGCGATGGCGGGGGCCGCGTCCGCCACAGCTCGGTGCACCTCGGCATCGGCGGCGTTCATCGCGGCCACCATCTCGGAGGTGCTGCGCAGGTCGAGGTCGGCGAGGTCCTTCCGCCAGCCCTCGGTACCGAGCGCGCTGAGCCGTTCGTCCACGTTGTCCTCCTCGCCTGCCCGCCGCCACGGTGGCGCGGGCCGTGTGGCGCCGCGGCAGGCCGACTGTCCGCCCACCGCAGCCTGATCGCCCTACTCGGTCATGCGCGGGCGCGCTTCACACGCCCAGTTCCCGGCCCAGCAGCCGCTCGGCGGCCGCGATCGCGTTGACGCGCGCACTGCCCAGAGTCCGCAGGACGGCGGCCGGCTCGTCTCCGGCGCCCGGCAGGTCGTCGGCGCCGCCCATCGACACCAGGATCGCGTCCGGGCGGGCCGCCCGCACGGCGGCGAGCGAGGCGCGCCGCCAGTCGCTCAGGTGCGCGTCCCGGTAGACGGCGACGACCTGGCGATCGGAGTACGGCGCGAGCAACCCGGACGCGTCCGTCAGCTCCTCGGTCACCCGCAGCGCGGTCGTGCCGGGATCCGCGGCGGCGAGCACCGTGGTGATCCCCCAGGCGGTGTCGCTGACGGCGATGCTCCCGGGCGCCCGGATCTCCACCACGGCCACCGGACCGCGCAACAGCGGATCCCCGCTCACCCGGACCGCGCGCCGGGCCACGTCGAGCCCGAACGACGGATCGGCATCCCCAGCCAGCGGCGAGCGAGCCCACTCGGCCAGCTCCCGGATCCGCCCAGCGGCTTCGAGCACCCGCTCGGCGGGCAGCCGCCCGGACTCGACGGCCGCCAGCAGCGCGTCCCGGACTTCGGCGAGCTGCGATTCGAGCCCCTGCGCGCCGAGGCACAGGAGGTCGGCTCCGGCGGCGATGGCCTGGACGGCCGCCTCGCCCATGCCGAGGGTGGCGGAGACGGCTTTCATCTCCAGCGCGTCGGTGACGACGACTCCGGTGAAGCCCAGTTCCTCGCGCAGCAGCCGCAACACGGCCGGACTGACGGTGGCGGGCCGGTCCGGATCCAGCGCGGGCACGACAAGGTGCGCGGTCATGATCACCCGGACCCCGGCCGCGATGGCCGCCCGGAACGGGGGCAGTTCGACCTCGTCGAGCCGCTCCCGGGAGACCGCCACGACGGGTAGCTCGTGGTGGGAGTCGGCGCTGGTGTCGCCGTGACCCGGGAAGTGCTTGGCGCACGCGGCGACCCGGCGGGACTGGAGCCCCGCGACGTACGCGGCGACGTGCCTGCTGACCAGCTCCGGATCCGCCCCGAACGAGCGGATCCCGATCACCGGGTTCAGCGGGTTGTTGTTCACGTCGGCGTCGGGGGCGAGGTTGAGGTTCACCCCGACCGCGCCGAGCCGGCCGCCGATGGTCGCGGCGATCCGCTGGGTGGCGGTCAGGTCGTCGACGGCGCCGAGCGCCCAGTTCCCGGGGCTGCCGGCGCCCGCGTCGAGGCGGGTGACGTCCCCGCCTTCCTCGTCGATCGCCACGAGCAGCGCCGGGTTCTGGGCCCGCAGCTCCGCGGTGAGCTCGCTGAGCGCGGCCGGCGAGGCGATGTTCCCGGCGAACAGGCAGACGCCGCCGAGACCGTCCGCGATCGCCTCACGCAGGAACGCGGGCGGGGTGATGCCCGGGAAGCCCGGCAGCAGGCACGCCGAGACGGCCCGGCGGACCTCCGCCGGCAGAGAACTGCCGGGCATCTCCGAACTCAGCCCTTCACCGCACCGGCGGCCATGCCGGTGGTGATCTTCTTCTGGATCAGGATGAACAGGATGACCACCGGGATCGTGAACAGCGTGGACCCGGCCATGACCGCGCCCCAGTCCGTGCCTTCCTTGCCGGTGAACTGGCCGAGCCAGACCGGCAGCGTGCCGTGGCCGGTGTTCATGATCGTCAGGCAGAAGATGTACTCGTTCCAGGCCTGGATGAAGGCGTAGATCGAGGTCGCGACCAGCCCGGGGGCGATCAGCGGGAACAGCACCTTCCAGAACGCCTGGAATCTCGTGCAGCCGTCGATCATGGCCGCCTCCTCCAGGTCGACCGGGATGCCCGCGATGAAGCTGCGCAGGGTCCAGATCGTGAAGGGGATGACGAAGACCAGGTAGAGCGCTACGAGGCTCCACAGGCTGTCGAGCGCGTCGGCGTCCCGCAGGGTGGTGTAGATCGGGATGACCATCGCCTCGAGCGGGATCATCTGGATGCCCATGAGCGCGATCAGGTACACGGCCCGGCCGGTGAACCGGAACCGGGCGATCGCGATGGCGGCCAGGAAGGCGACCACCATCGACAGCAGCACCGAGGCCAGCGCCACGAACAGGCTGCGGTACAGCGCGTCGGAGAGCGGCTGCTGGCCCGCGGATCCCTGGAACTGGCGGGCGTAGTGCTCGAACGTCAGCGGGAAGGGCAGCACCTGCGGGGCGCCCGACGAGCCGTCGCCGAGGATCGACGTGGTCGGCACCAGCGAGGTCTTGACCATCCAGTACACCGGGAAGGTCGCGAAGATGAACGCGGCGATCGCGGCGAGGTTCAGCAGGATCCGGGTGGACCGCCGGCCGGCTCGGGCGGAAGACCGCCGTCTGGCCGCCCGAGCCGGAGCCTTGGCGGACCGCCGGGATGCGGAGGTGGCGCCGCTCGCCGTTCCGGGGCCGGCATAGGTGGTCATGAGGCCTCCCCGCCACGAACCATCTGGCGGATGTAGTAGAAGGTGATGGCGAACATGCCGAGCACCATGACGATCGCGATGGCGGCGCCGTAGCCGAAGTCGTGCTCGACGAAGGACGCGTAGTACGAGTACGACCCGAGCAGCAGGCTCGACTGGTTCGGTCCGCCGTGGTTGAACACCCAGACCTGGTTGAAGGTCCGGAAGTCCCAGATCACCGACATCGTGGTGAGCAGCAGGAAGATGGGCCGGAGCATCGGCAGCGTCACGCCGCGGAACTTGAGCCAGAAGCCGGCGCCGTCGAGTTCGGCCGCCTCGTAGAGCTCCTTGGGCACCTGGGTCAGCCCGGCGTAGAGGGTCAGCGTGACGAACGGGATCGCGCCCCAGATCACGACGACCACCACGACCGCGAGGATCGCCGGGCCGGACAGCAGGATCGAGTGGTCACCCTTGAGGTCGACCCCGACGAGGCTCAAGACCCAGGTCAGGATCCCGGCCTCGCTGTCGAACATCCACTTCCAGATCTGGGTGGCGCTGACCGAGGGGGTGGCCCACGAGGTGAGCAGGCCAATCGACACCACGCTGCGCATGAACGGCTTGAGCCGCTCGAGCATCAGGGCGACCAGCGTGCCGATGACCATCGTGCCGATGACCATGGCGACGACGACGATGACCGTCCGCAGGGCGATCGTCGGGAATGTGCTGCCGTTGGCGAACAGCTTCCGGTAGTCGTCGATCCCGTTGTACACGGTGGTGCGGGCGAACAGTTCCCTGAGCGTGTACTCCTGGAACGAGATGTCGACCAGGCGGTAGAGCGGGTAGCCGAGGAGCACGACCATCGCGATGATGCTCGGCGCCAGCAGCAGGTAAGCGGCTTTGTTCTGCTTTCTCACCTGGCCGACCTGGCGCGCCAATGCGCGCCGGGACGATCTCGAAGTAGTGACCGTCCCGGCGCTCATTGTCGATCTCCTCGTGCTGTCTTGGCGTGCTGGTTACTGAGCGGGTGGTGCGAGTTACTTCTTGTTGAGCGTCTGCGTGATGACGTCGTCGGCGGCCTTGGCCGCGTCAGCCGTCGACTTCTTGCCCGTCAGGATGTTCACGAACATGTCCTGCAGGGCGTTCGACTGCTCGACCTCGCTCCAGTGAGCGTTGCTGGGGGTGAACCAGCCGGCCTTGGCGGCGTCGGCGACCGGCTTGATGGCCGGGTCGGCGGAAGCCGCGGTGAGCAGCGCGTTGGTGTTCGGGAGAACCTTCGACTCCTGGAAGAACTGGGTCTGGTACTTGGTGCCAGAGAGCAGCTTCAGGTAGTCGTAGGCGTTGTTCGGGCTCTTGGTCGTCGCCGCGATGGCGAGGTTCGAGCCACCGAGGAACGCCGGGAGGGCGGTGTCAGCCGTCAGGCCGGGGAACGCGGCGATGCCGATCTGGTCCTTCAGCGCCGGCTTGTCCTTGGCGATGACGCCGGTCTGCCAGCCAGCGTCGTAGGACGACGCTGCCTTACCGGTGCCGAGCTGGTTGACCTGCGGCGGGTTCGCCTCGTCGTTGGCCTTGGGGTAGGTCGACAGCTTGGAGCAGACGTCCTTCCACTGCGCCAGGCCCTTCTGCGACTCGGGGGAGGACAGGTTGCCCTTCCACTGGCCACCCGTGTTCGTCGCCAGCGAGCCGCCGTTGGCGTACACGAAGCTCGTGCCGAAGTACCAGTACTTGCCGGGGCAGGTCAGCGTCGAGAAGTCGGCGGCCTTGTTCTTGGCCTTCAGCTTCGTGCCGTCCGCGAGCAGCTCGTCGATCGTCTTCGGCGGGGCGGCGATGCCGGCCGCGGTGAAGAGGTCCTTGCGGTACAGCAGGACGCGGGTGCTGGCGTAGTACGGAACGCCGTAGACCTTGTCGCCCACGGTGCCGGAGTCGGCCAGGCCCTTGATCCAGTCGCCGCCGCCGAGGTCGGCCTTCTTGTCCGTGAGGTCCTTCAGACCACCCGGAGCTGCGAAACCGGCGGTGAGGCTGTTGCCGATCTCCAGAACGTCAGGCGCGGTGTTACCCGCGAGAGCGGTGGTGGTCTTGGTCGTGATGTCGGCCCATTCCTGCAGCTCGATCTTGACCTTGACGCCCTTGTGGGTGGACTCGAAGTCCTTGTTCACCGCGTTGATGAGATCGTCGGGCGCGGAGCCCTTCATCAGCCAGACGGTGAGGGTGCTCGGCTCGCTGCCGCTGCCCTTGTCACCAGTGCTGTCCTTTTGGCAGCCCGTTACTGCGATAGCCAATGCCGCCGTCAAAGCGGCAGCGGCCAGGTGCCGAACCTTCACCGCACGCTCCCTTTCGAACCATATGCAGGGGGGTTGTGTCACGGCGTCCGGCTTGACCGCCGGGGAACGCCAAGGCCTAGTTCGATCACCCGCTGAGGCATGCCACCCCGCGGGCGGCGTCCGAAGCGATTGGACTAGACCAATGCGGAGATTGGCATGGACCACTCCGGGTGTCAATAGCCCGGACCGGCGGCCACGTCGCGGCCCCGCCGTGACAGTCTGTCTCCTAGGATCACTGCCACTAAGAGCTCGTTGTGAGATTGTTAGGGAGACGTCGATGGCCACCGAGAGCGCAGTTGCCGACGCGCTGGCCGGGTCCCATCCGACGGCCAGGGAACCCAAGTACTACCGGGTGAAGCAACAGCTCCTGGGCATGATGGCGAGCCTGGGGCCAGGGTCGGCGGTACCGCCCGAGCGTGAGCTCGCGGTCGAGTTCGAGACCTCGCGCACGACGGTCCGGCAGGCCCTGACCGAGCTCGTGGTCGAGGGTCGCCTTGAGCGCATCCAAGGCAGAGGAACCTTCGTCGCGAAGCCCAAAGTGGCCCAGATTCTGCAGCTCACCAGCTATACCCAAGACATGCAGGCGCAGGGTTTGGCGCCGACTTCACGTTTGCTGAACATCGGCCCCGTGACTGCGGACCGTGATCTGGCCCAGCGCCTGGACGTCCGCACCGGGGCCAGGGTGATCCGCCTGGAGCGCCTGCGGCTGGCCAATTCCGAGCCGATGGCCGTCGAGGTCAACCACCTCGCCGCGCGCCGTTTTCCCGGTTTGCGCAAGCACCTGGAAGCGGGCGGATCGCTGTACAACACCCTCGCGCAGGTCTACGGCGTACGCATGGCCGAGGCCGAGGAGACCATCGAGACGGTGCTCTGCCCGCCCTACGAGGCCGAAATTCTGGGTACCGACGCCGGATCGCCGATGCTGCTGCTGTCCCGGCACAGTTGGGACACTGAGGGCAATCCGGTCGAGTACGTGCGCTCGATCTACCGGGGCGATCGTTACAAGTTCGTCACCAAATTGCGGCCCCCGGCAATCGACTAGACCAGTTGCCCTCCCAGCATCCCTGACCTGGGTAATCAACTGTTTACCCGACCGGACCGCTCCACAGTGCCCGCTGCCCCGAACCCCCGCCGGCAGTGTGCCACCTAGGATCACCGCCCGTGAGCATCCTGCTGATCACCGGCACCTCCACCGAGGTGGGGAAGACCGTCGTCACAGCCGCCGTGGCCGCGCTGGCGCTCGATCGCGGATCCGGCGTCGCCGTCGTCAAGCCGGCCCAGACCGGGGTCCGGCCCGGCGAGCCCGGTGACCTCGCCGAGGTGGCGCGGCTCGCGCCCGGATCCGTCACCGCGGAGTTCGCCCGCTACCCCGATCCGCTCTCCCCCGAGGCCGCGTGTGCGGTGGCGGGCGGCGATCCGCTGCGGCTCGGCGACACCGCCCGGCGGATCGCCGAACTCGCCGATCAGCACCCCCTCGTCCTCGTCGAAGGTGCCGGCGGGCTGCTCGTGCGCTACGCCGACGACGGCTGGACGCTCGCCGACCTCGCCAGGGCACTCGGCGCACCCGTGCTCGTCGTGGTCGCCGCCGGGCTCGGCACCCTCAACCACACCGCGCTGACGCTCGAAGTGCTGGCAGGACGGGGGATCCAGCCGGCCGGGATCGTGATCGGATCGTGGCCCGCCGATCCGGGACTGGCCGAGCGCACCAACGTCCGCGGACTGGAAACGGCCGCCGGACGGCCCCTCGCCGGTGCCCTGCCCGCCGGCGCCCCGCATGCCGTGGACTTTCTCTCAGTCGCCCGGCACGGCCTGTCCCCCGCGTTCGGGGGATCGTTCGATGCGGCAGACTTCCACCAGACCGCAGCCGGTGCCCCACCTGGAAGGACTCGCCCGTGACCGACATCCTCGAGGTGGCCCGCCAGCAGGTCCTGCACGATGGCACGGGGCTCACCGAGGCTCAGGCGCTGGAGTGCCTGGAGCTGCCGGACGACCGCCTCGACGACCTGCTGCAGCTCGCCCACGAGGTGCGGATGCGCTGGTGCGGTCCCGAGGTCGAGGTCGAGGGCATCGTCTCGGTGAAGACGGGCGGCTGCCCCGAGGACTGCCACTTCTGCTCGCAGTCCGGGCTGTTCGCCTCGCCGGTCCGGGCCGCGTGGCTCGACATCCCGTCGCTGGTCAAGGCCGCCGTCGAGACCGCCGCGACCGGGGCCACCGAGTTCTGCATCGTCGCGGCGGTCCGCGGTCCCGACGCGCGGCTGATGGCGCAGATGCGCGAGGGCGTCGCGGCGATCAAGGAGGCCGTCGACATCCAGGTCGCCGCGTCGCTGGGCATGCTGACCCAGGAGCAGGTCGACGAGCTGGCCGACATGGGCATCCACCGGTACAACCACAACCTCGAGACCGCGAAGTCCTACTTCCCGAACGTCGTCACCACCCACACCTGGGAAGAGCGCTGGGAGACCCTGCGCATGGTCGGCGCCGCCGGCATGGAGGTGTGCTGCGGCGGGATCGTCGGGATGGGCGAGACGAACGCCCAGCGCGCCGAGTTCGCCGCCCAGCTCGCGGTGCTGGAGCCCGACGAGGTGCCGCTGAACTTCCTCAACCCGAGGCCGGGGACGCCGTTCGGGGACCTGCCCGTGCTGGCCGCGACCGAGGCGCTCAAGATCGTGGCGACGTTCCGGCTCGCGCTGCCCCGCACGATCCTGCGCTTCGCCGGGGGGCGCGAGATCACCCTAGGCGACCTGGCCGCGCGGGGCGTCGAGGGCGGCATCAACGCCGTGATCGTCGGGAACTACCTCACCACCCTGGGCCGTCCGGCCACCGAGGACCTGGCGATGCTGTCCGACCTCAAGATGCCGATCAAGGCCCTGTCGCAGACCCTGTGACCGGCGTCCGCCCGCGCTCGTGGACGGGTCCTGCGCGGGTCCCGGCTGGGTGGCGGATCGCCGCTGGTGAGCAACGCTCTGCTAAACAGAACGACGTGGGTGTCACCGTGCGCGCGGCCAGGCCGTCCGAGTATGCCGAGATCGGCGCGCTGACGCTGCACGCCTACACCCTCGACGGGCTGCTCGACGACGACAGCGACTACGCCCGCGAACTGGGCGACGCCGCTCACCGCGCCGAGCACGCCGACCTGCTGGTGGCCGTCGCCGACGACGAGAAGGTCGTCGGGACGGTGACGTTCTGCCTACCCGGATCCCCCTACGCGGAGCTTTCCCGCGAGGGTCAGGCCGAGTTCCGGATGCTCGCGGTCGCGCCCGAGGCGCGGGGCCAGGGCATCGGCGAGCGCCTGGTGCGCGCGTGCCTGGACCGCGCGGCCCGGTGCGGGTGCACGTCGGTGGTGATCTCGACCCGTCCGCAGATGGTCAGCGCGCACCGGATCTACCAGCGGCTGCTGTTCGAGCGCACGCCCGAACTTGACTGGAACCCCGAACCGGGCATCGAGCTGATCGCCTACACCCGCGCCCTGGAGGGCTGAATGATCGCCGTGTACTGCGGTCGCTGCGGCGAGCCCCGCGAGTCCGGCCATCCGGCCTGCGACCGGGCCATGGAACTCGAACCGCCCCGCTACTGCCCCGCGTGCCGCCGCCGGATGGTCGTGCAGATCGTCCCCACCGGCTGGCATGCCCGCTGCTCGGAGCACGGCGAACTCACCGGCTGACTGGCCGGTGGGCTGGATCAGCCGATGACGGCGATCAGGTCGCCTTCCTGCACCACGTCACCCTCGGCCACTGCAAGCTCGGTCACGGTGCCGTCGCTCTCGGCCAGGACCGGGATCTCCATCTTCATGGATTCGAGGATCACCAGCGTGTCGCCGTCGGACACCGTGTCACCCGCGGCCACGACGACCTTCCACACGTTCGCGACCATCTCGGCCCGGATCTCGTCCGCCATATCCCGGTACTCCCTGTCTCGCGCCGCAGGCTCGTCTCAGCGTGACCCTGGTGAGGTCGGTTGCATCCAATCATGCTCGGCGCCGGCGCGGAGAGGACCCCGGGACGGCGGGTCGGCCGGCCGGCATGCGATTCTGGCCACGAACACTCGCGGACTGATGGAGGTAGAGATGGCCAGGAAGGCACGCAAGAAGCGGGCTCGTAAGAAGAGCAAGGCGAACCACGGCCGTCGCCCGAACGCCTGACATACAGAGCGTCCGCCAGCGGGGCGCATGACCCTCGTGGCGGACGATCAAAGACCGGCCCCGGCTCGCCCGCGCCTAGCGGGACAACCGGGGCCGGTCTTTGTCTCGGGTCAGCCTTCGCGGATCTCCACGGTGGTGACCTCGACGGTGGTCTGCTGGTCGGTGACGACCACCTGAGCCAGGGTCGCCCTCAGCCGCTGGCGCAGGCTGTCGGGCGCGCTCTCCTGACCGCAGCACCGCGCGACCAGGGCCTTGACCTCCTGCTCGATGCCGAACTCCTGCAGGCAGGGGCTGCACTCCTCGAGGTGCTGCTTGATCTTCGCGGTGCTGACGCCGTCCGCCTCCTGGTCCAGGTAGACGTAGACGTCTTCAAGGACCTCCGAACACGGAGTCTCATGGGGCTTGCCGCAGCTCACCTCGTCACCTCCTGGCTCGCCGCAGTGGCGGGGACATCATCCTGCCGCAGGATTCCGCGATCAATGGCGTAGTCCTCGAGCAACCCGCGGAGGTTTCTGCGGCCACGGTGCAGGCGGGACATCACGGTGCCGATCGGCGTGCCCATGATCTCGGCGATCTCCTTGTAGGCGAACCCCTCGACGTCCGCGAGGTAGACCGCCAGCCGGAACTCCTCGGGGAGGGCCTGCAGGGCGTCCTTCACGTCGCTGTCTGGCAGCCGGTCGAGCGCCTCGACCTCGGCCGAGCGCAGGCCGCGGGAGGTGTGCGACTCCGCCGCGGCGAGCTGCCAGTCCTCGATCTGCTCGGTCGGGGACTGCTGGGGCTGCCGTTGCCGCTTGCGGTAGTTGTTGATGAAGGTGTTCGTGAGGATCCGGTACAGCCAGGCCTTGAGGTTCGTGCCCTCTTCGAACTGGTGGAACGCCGCGTACGCCTTGACGAACGTCTCCTGGACCAGGTCCTCAGCGTCGGCCGGGTTGCGCGTCATCCGCAGGGCCGCCGCGTACAGCTGATCGAGGAACGGCAAAGCGTCCCGCTCGAAGCGCTGGTTGCGCTGCTCGGCCGTCTCCTGGGTTGCCAAGAGGTCTCCCGTCCGTCCCGGGGCCGCGGTCGCCGCCCCGTTCCGCGAGCTTACGCCCGGACCCTCGGGCCGGCTCACCGGCGCCGCCCCACCCCGGGCGCCACGCCTGCCCCGCGGGGGAAGAGTCACCGGGCGCACGCCCGGCACGGACTGGATGGGTGTCCCGCCGGTCCAGGCGGGGGCCGACAACAGTCGGGAGAGCTCGTCAGGGGTTGCGCTGAGCACGTCTCGCTCCAGGTGATGGGCGGGTTACCTCGGCCGTTCCAACGCCACCAACCCCCGGTCTGTTCCACCCCGGCTCCCGCCCCGGCTGCCCGCCTGCCTCCCGTCCCGGCTGCCGCCCGGCTGCCGTCTCGCGAAGTGCGGTAACCGCGGCTGGTGATTG
>JAOPVE010000170.1 GCA_025963185.1 Actinomycetes bacterium | reverse complement strand
CTGTTCAAGGACCTGGACCGGATCGCCGGCCCCGGCACGATCCTCGCGTCGAACACGTCCTCGCTGGACCTGAACGAGATCGCGGGCGCGACCACGGCACCCGAGCGAGTCGTCGGCCTGCACTTTTTCAGTCCGGCCAACGTCATGCGGCTCGTGGAGATCGTCGAGGGCCGGTCCACGTCGGCGGACGTGCTCGCCCGCGCGGCCGGGCTGGTCCGGCAGCTCGGCAAGGTGGCAGTGGTCGCGCAGGTCGGCGACGGGTTCATCGGCAACCGGATGATGGACCAGTACGTCCGCCAGGCGATGTTGCTGCTCGCGCGGGGGGTGCCGCCGGAGCGCGTCGACTCCGCGCTCGAAGCGTGGGGCATGGCGATGGGCCCGCTGAAGGTGCTCGACGTCGTCGGCAACGACATCCCCTGGCAGGCCCGGCGCGCCCGGTACGGCGAGGCGAGCGGTGGCCCCGAGTGGGAGCTGGCCGACGAGGTCTACGAGCGGGGCTGGCTGGGGCGCAAGTCCGGGCGCGGCTGGTACGACTACGAAGACCCGCGCGCCGGATCCCCGAATTCCGAACTGGCGGCTTTGCTCGCCGAGCGCGCGAACGCGGATCCGCAACGGCCTGTCTCTGACGGCGAGATCGTGCAGCGATGTGTGTACGCGCTGGTCAACGAGGGCGCGGCGGTGCTGGCCGATGGGATCGCGGCCTCGGCGGGCGACATCGACGCGGTGTTCCGGCACGGCTACGGACTCCCGGCCGCGCGGGGCGGACCGCTGTTCTACGCCGACGCGGTGGGCCTGGACCGGGTGGTGCGCGCGATGAGCCGGTTCGCGGCGGCGGGGGATCCGTTCTTCGAACCGCACCCCCTGCTCGCCCGCCACGCCCGCCGCCAGCGCCGGATTAGCGCGCTATGACCGGGGCCGTGATCGTCTCGACCGCCCGGACCCCGTTCGCGAAGGCCTGGACGGGCTCGTTCAACCTGACCCACTCGGCCACGATGGGCGGGCACGTGGTGGCCGCCGCGGTCGAGCGGGCGGGCGTCGATCCGGCGGCGGTCGAGGACGTGGTGATGGGCTGCGCCAATCCCGAGGGCGCGAACGGGCAGAACACCGCGCGGCAGAGCGCGTTGCGGGCCGGCCTGCCCAGTTCGGTGCCGGGCATGACGGTCAGCCGATTCTGCGGATCGGGGCTTCAGGCGATCGTGACCTCGGCCCAGCGGGTGCTGACCGGCGAGGCCGAGGTGATCGTCGCCGGGGGAGTCGAGTCGATCTCCTGCGTCCAGGACCAGCTCAACCCGCACATGATCGCCGAGGCGTGGCTCGCCGAGCACCGGCCGGGGCTGTACGTGCCGATGATCCGGACCGCGGAGAACGTGGCCGCCCGGTACGGGGTGTCCCGGCGGCAACAGGACGAGTACGGCGTCGCCAGCCAGGTGCGGGCCGCGGAGGCGCGGGCGGCCGGGCGGTTCGACGCGGAGATCGTGCCGATGGAGACCCGGCGCGCGGTGACGGACCGGGCCACCGGCGAAGTCACCACGGCGATCGTCACGGCGAGCCACGACGAGGGGATCCGCCCGGAGACGACGATCGACGGCGTGGAGCGGATCCGGACCGTGGTGCCCGGCGGCACCGTGTCGGCCGGGAACGCGAGCCAGTTCACCGACGGGGCGTCCGCGTGTGTCGTGATGAGTGCCGAGCGGGCTCGCGGCCTCGATGTGCTCGGGACGTTCCGGGCCTACGCGGTGGCGGGCTGCGAGCCCGACGAGATGGGCGTGGGTCCGGCGGTCGCCGTGCCGAAGCTGCTGGCGAGGACTGGTTTGTCGGTCTCGGACATCGACCTGTGGGAGCTGAACGAGGCGTTCGCGTCGCAGGTGATCCATTGCCGGGACGTGCTCGGGATCCCCGACGAGCGGCTCAACGTCGACGGCGGCGCGATCGCGCTCGGCCACCCGTACGGCGCCTCGGGTGCCCGCCTGGTCGGCCATGCGCTGGTCGAGGGGCGGCGGCGGGGGGCGCACCGTGTTGTCATCACGATGTGCATCGGCGGCGGCCAGGGCGCGGCCGCCCTCTTCGAGCTGTAGTTCGACATACTACAAGTTCTTGACGGTCGTGTAATAACTGTCGTACGATTACGGCACACGACGAGGAGTCTCTGACATGACAGATGACGAGCTCGAGGCGCAGCTAGTGACGCTCCGTGCCCGCGTGCAAACGCTAGAGGACGTCGAGGCGATCAAGAAGCTGCACCGCACCTACATCCGCCGCCTCGCGGACCGGCAGTGGCACGACATGGTCGACATGTTCACCGCGGACGCGGTGGCCGACCTCCGCCAGCACGGCCCGCGGCACGGGCACGCCGAGATCGCCGAGCTGTTCGCGTCGATGCGGGCCGCCGGCAACCCGCCCGACGGATACGTCCTCAGCTCGCCGGTGATCGACGTCGACGCAGACCTCGCCACCGGCACCTGGACCTGGCACCGCCACCTCTGCGAGTTCCCCGTCATGGGATCGGTCCTGCGGGTCTTCGGACCGTGGTGGGAGGGGCGGTACCGCTGCACCTACCGACGCGAGGACGGCCAGTGGAAGTTCGCCACGATGGTCTTCCGCCTGGTCGCCCCGGACTGCGAGCCCGAGCCGGCCAGCGCACCCGAGGCGGTGACCAGCGATGCTGGCGCCCACTGACGGCCGCCGCCGCACGCGCGCCGGCCAGCTCGCCGAACTCGCCCGGATCGAGGCGCGGCTGCGCGACCTGGAGTCCCTGACCGAGATCGAGGACCTGCACCGCGAGTTCACCAGGGCCGTCGCCGACCGCGAGTTCGCCACCCTGCCGGGCTACTTCACCGACGACGCCGTCATCGACATGCGCAGGCACGGCGCGATGCACGGCCGGGACGCCATCGCGCGCCACTTCGGCGGGATGCACGCCGTGCCGCTGACCGGCGCGGGTTACGTGCTCAGCTCGCCGATCCTCGACGTCACGGGGGACACCGCGGCGGGGGAGTGGACCTGGCACAGGTTCCTCGCCGACGGCACCGTGGCGGGGAAGTCCGTGCGGGTCTGGGGGTTGTGGGAAGAGGGCCGTTACCGCTGTTCGTACCGCCGCACCCAGTACGGCTGGCGCTTCTCGCGCATGCACTTCCGGGTCGTTCGCCCGGACCACGACGACGATCCGCCGGACGGAGGCGAGCACACATGATCATCGCCGACCTCGTGCGCCGCAGTTGCCAGATCCACGCGCCGAACATCGCCGTGAGCGATCCGTCGAGTTCGCTGACCTACGGCGAAGTCTGGGACCGGTCCGTCCGGCTCGTGAACGCGCTGCGATCCCTGGGCCTGCGGCCCGGCGACCGGATCGCCACCCTCGGCGCGAATGCCGTCACGACGCTCGAAGAAATGACCGGACTCGCGATCGGCGGGTACGCCCGGACCGCGCTGCACGGCCTCAACGGCGGTGAGACGCACGCCTACATGCTCGCGAATTCCGGGGCGCGCGCGCTCATCGTCCAGGCGGACCACTTCGCCAGGTTCCGCGAGTTCTTCGCCGCCGTGCCCACTCTCGAACACGTCATCGTGCACTCCGCGCCGGCGGGCGAACTGGACTACGAGGAATTGCTGAAGTCGGCGTCGGCGGAGGACGCGCACGTGCCGATCCACCGTGACGACACGATCCACCTGGCGTACTCGTCGGGGTCCAGCGGAAAGCCCAAGGCCGCCGTCCATACCCATCACAGCTGGATGCACGTCACCACCGACCACGTCACGCTGCTGCCGCGGCTGACCGAGTCCGATGTGTATCTCGCCGCCGCGCCACTGACCCACGCGGCCTCGACCGTCCTCTACGCGCTGCTGGCCAAGGGCTCGCGCATCCAGATCATGCCGAGTTTCGACGCGGGCGAGGCGCTGCGGCTCATCGAGTCCGAGCGCTGCACCCTCACGGTGATGGTGCCGACCATGCTGCAAATGCTGGTCACGCACCCCGACGTGGGCGCCCGCGACCTGTCGAGCCTGCGCGCGGTCGTCTACGCCGGCGCGCCGATCTCGGTCGCGACGGCCCGGGCCGCGCATTCCGCTCTCGGGGACGTGCTGTTCCAGTCCTACGGCCAGAGCGAATGCCTGCCGGGAACCGTTCTCACGCCCGAGGACCACGCCACCGGGGTGCGCGAGAACGCCGCGCTGCTGCGCTCGGCGGGCCGGCCGTGCCTGAACAGCACCATCCGGATCCTCGACGAGAACGGCCGGGACGCCCCAGCCGGGCAGGTCGGCGAAATCGTGATCCACACGCCAGGGCGAATGCGGGAGATCTTCGGCGATCCCGAACTGACCCGCTCGCGCATCACCCCGGACGGTTTCGTCCGGACCAAGGACAACGGCTATCTCGACCCGAGCGGCTACCTCTTCGTGGTCGACCGGATCGACGACATGATCATCTCCGGTGGATTCAACATCTGGCCCGCGGAAATCGAGAATGCGCTCGCCGAGCACCCGGCCGTGGAAGAGGTCGTGGTCATCGGGGTGGCGCACGCCAAATGGGGCGAGACTCCGCACGCGGTCGTGGCACTGCGGAACGGCGCCACGGCGACCGAGGACGAATTGATCGCGTTCTGCCGGGATCGGCTCGGCTCGATGAAGAAACCGACGGCGGTCGTACTCCGTTCGGATCCGCTACCGCGCAGCGCGGTGGGGAAGGTCTCCCGGCGGGAGATCCGGCAGCTCTACTGGCCGGGCGC
>JAOPVE010000116.1 GCA_025963185.1 Actinomycetes bacterium | reverse complement strand
CCCGAGGCCCGAGCCGGCCGCCGCCTGGCGCGAGCGCGCACTCGCCTGGTTCGAGGACGTGGACGTGCTGCTCACCCCGGTGATCGCCCGCCCGGCCGCACCCGCCGGATCCGCGACCCGGATGGGTTACTGGCGCGCCTACCTCGACGGTGCCCGCCGGGTGCCGTTCACGCAGGCCTGGAACCTGGCCGGGTTCCCTGCCCTGACCCTGCCGATGGGCGCGGGCGCGGTCCAGCTGATCGCCGCACCCGGCCGCGAATCCGCCCTCCTGCGCGCCGCCGCCGACCTGGAACGGCGCGCCGTGCTCACGGTGTGAGGTAGGCCTGGAGCTGGGCCGATGCCGTCTGGATTTCGTCGCGGAGGCGGGGTAGCTCGGCGGTGGCTCCGGCGGATCCGTCCCGGGCCATGGACTCGATCCGCTGGCAGGTCTCAGCGATCGCCGTGGCCCCGATGTTCGCCGCGGCGCCCCTGAGGGTGTGCGCGTGCTGTCCGGCTCGCGCCGGATCGGCCTGGGCCACGGCGTCCGCGATCGAGTCCAGGTGGCCGGGCAGTCCCTTCAGAAACGAGCGGATCAGGCGCCCGACGAGGTCACGGTCGGTGGCGGTGTCGCGGCCGAGCAGTTCGCGGATCCGCCGGGCGAGCGGGTCGCCCGACTCGGCCCGGGCCGCCGCGCTGTCCTGGGCGGTCCAGCGGGCGAGCGCGGCCTGGAGTTCGGCGCTGTCCACCGGCTTGGTGACGTAGTCGTCCATGCCGGCGGCCAGGCAGCGGTCGCGGTCGGCCACCAGGGCGCTCGCGGTCAGGGCGATGATCGGGGTGTGCCGGCGGCCGCGCTCGGCGTCACGCAGCCGCAGCTCGGCGGTCGCGGTGAACCCGTCCATGCGGGGCATCTGGCAGTCCATCAGCACGACGTCGTAGTCGGTGCGGGCGGTGAGTTCGAGGGCCTCGATGCCGTCGCACGCGATGTCCGGGGTGTAGCCGAGCTGCCCGAGGATCCCGGTGGCGACGAGCTGGTTGATCTCGTTGTCCTCGACCAGCAGGATCCGCCGCCCGGCCGCCGGGACCGGGGCGGGTGTGGCGCGGCTCACCGGCGGATCCGGCGCCATGGCCTGCGCGAGGCAGTCGTAGAGCTGCGACTGGCGGACGGGCTTGGCGAGCTGCGCGCTGATCCCTGCGGCGGTGGCGGCCGCGCTGTCACCGGGCTCCCAATGGAGGGAGACGACCTGCAGGGCGGGGATCTCGGAGTCGTCGTGGATCCGGCGGCTGAGCCCCAGCGGATCGGCCCCCGCCGAGTCCGCGTCGACGATGACCAGGTCGAACGGCCGTCCGCGCTGCCCGGCCTCCCGCAGCGAGCGCATCGCCGCATCATCGGTCGCCACCGAGCTGGGATCCATCTTCCAGCGGACCAGCCGATCCTCGAGCACGACCCGGGTCGGCGCGGGGTCCACGAGCAGTACCCGCAGCCCGGCAATCCCCAGCCGGGTGGCAGCGGGCCGCACCGCCGGGGCGCTCGCGGCGGGCTGCCCGAGCGGGATCGTGCACCAGAACGTGCTGCCCTGGCCGGGCTCGCTGTCGACGCCGATCCGGCCGCCCATGGCCTCGGTGAGCTGGCGGCTGATCGCCAGACCCAGTCCCGTGCCGCCGTAGGTGCGGGTGGTCGACGCGTCGGCCTGCGCGAACGGCTCGAACAGCCGCTCGGCGTCGTGCGGATCCACCCCGATCCCGGTGTCGGTGACCTCGAACCGGATCGTGACCGGCCCGTCGAGTGCGGTGATCGGTTCGGCGAGCTCGGCCCGGATCGTCACACTGCCGTGCTCGGTGAACTTCACCGCGTTGGACGCCAGGTTGAGCAGGACCTGCCGGAGCCGGCCCGGATCCCCGCAAGCGGTCGCGGGCAGTCCGGGCGAGCGCCGGGTCACCAGGGCCAGGCCCTTGTCCTGCGCGCTGGGCGTCACGAGCTCGGCGACCTCGGCGATCAGGCCGGGCAGGCTGAACGGCTCCTCCTCCAGGACGAGCTTGCCCGCCTCGACCTTGGAGAAGTCGAGGATGTCGTTGATGACCGTGAGCAGCGCGTTCCCGGCGGTGAGGATGCTCGCCGTGTACCGGCGCTGGCCGGGGTCGAGGTCCGAGGCCAGCAGCAGGTTCGCCAGGCCGATGACGCCGTTCATCGGGGTCCGGATCTCGTGGCTCATCGTGGCCATGAACTGCGACTTCACCTGGGACTGGGCGACGGCCTCGTCCCTGGCCTCCTCGGCGGTCCGGGTGGCCTCGCGCAGGTCGGTGACGTCGAGGGCGATCCCGCAGGTGGCGAAGAGCTGGCCGGCCGGGTCGTAGAGCGGGAACTTCACCACCTCGTAGACGCGCCGGCCCCCGGCGAGGTCCGCCACCTCCTCGCTGCGGGACGGCCCGGTCAGGGCCCGCTCGTCGCTGGCCCGCCAGACCGGGGCGAGCGCCGGGTCGAGGAACTCGTCGGTCCTCCCGAGCAGGTCTTTTTCGCGGACCGTGAACGCCGCCTCGAACGCGTCGTTGACGAGCAGGTAGTGCCCGTCGAGGTCCTTGACGTAGATCAGGGACTGGCTGTTGGCGATGACGGATCGCAGCATCGCCGCGTGCGCGTCCCGTTCGGCCTCGGCGGTGGCCCTGCTCGCGGCGATCTGTTCGCGCAGGTCGATCTCGTGCAGGCGCCGCACCTCGCCGGGATCGCTGAACAGGGCGCCCTGGCCGAGGAGCACGCCGTAGTTGCGGCGCAGAGTCCAGTAGTAGACGCCGACGACGGCGGTCAGCAGGTCCCAGATCACCGGCGGCCAGGCGGTGGCGCTGCCGTGGCCGGGGTGGGTCACGGCGGCGCCGTCGCGAAGCTGGGCGAGGGCGTAGAAGGCGTGGAATCCGTGCCCGACCGCGCAGCTCAGGAAGATCAACCCGGTGGTCGTGGCCAGCCGGTTCGTCCGGAGCTGACCGGCCTTGGCCACCGGCACGAGGATCGCCACCATGATCGCCGAATAGGCGGCGGTGATGACCAGATTCGCCAGCACTGCGAGCTGTTCGGCCATACCAGCCCAGTCGGCGCGGCCACTCGGGAGCTGAACGGTTTCAAGTCGGGAGTTGTCCGGTTATCCGGGCAAACCTCGCCGAAGCGCGGGGGTTGGGCGGGCCGGGGATCGTCCCGGCCCGCCCGCGCGCCCTCAGAGCCGGGGGCAGCCGGTCATGCCCGCCGTGTACTTGCAGAAGACCGCGCCGAAGCCGCCGCGGGTAGCGATCGGCACCGAGAGGGTGTCCGCGCTGGTCACCTGCTTGGTGGTGCGGACGAGCTTGCCCGCGCCGTCGGTCGTGATCTCGGTGAACCACTGGCCGGATCCGAGGAACGACAGTGGCGTGCTGAACGTCTTGGCGGCGATCGCCGAGATGCCTCCGACGGTCCAGTGGTCACCCTGGCGCCGGGCGAACCAGGCCTCCTTGGCCGGACGGCCACCGAGCAGGATCGTCTGGTCCCAGGCGGTGGGGGTCCGGTTGAGGATCCGCATGGCGTCGTAGTGGGCGTCGTACGAGCCCGGGTTGTCGCCGTAGTGCTGCCAGCCGGACTCGAAGGCGACCGACATACCCAGCTCGTGACCGTCCGTGGTGTCCCGGTTGGTCATGCTGAACGTCACCGGGGTGAAGTCCATGGACGCGATCGAGTTCCGGGTGAACGGCAGGATCGTGTCGAACACGGCCTTGTTCTGCTTCTGCTCGGCCCCGAACACGGCCTCGGCGCTCATCACGTGCGGCCAGGTGCGCTGCATGCCGCGCGGGGTCTGGGCACCGTGGAAGTTGACCATGAGGTGCAGGTTCGCGGTCTGCTGGAGGATCGCGTCGTACCACTTCATGGTGTTCTGGCTGTCCTCGAACACGTAGTCGATCTTGACGCCGACGGCGCCCCAGCCCTTGACCTTGTTCAGGATCGTGTCCCGCTGCGCCTGGCTCTGCAGCGCCGACGAGTCGTACCAGACGATGATCCCGACGTTCCGCGCCTTGCCGTAGGCGACCAGCGTCGGGATCCACGAGTCCTGGAACCCGGCGTCCACCAGGATCGCCGACCAGCCGTTACGCGAGGCGAAGTCGATGTACTGCTCCTGCTGAGCGACACTGTCGACCCCATCGGGCAGCCAGGACCAGGCCACGTTCCCGGGCTTGATCCACGAGGTGTCGGCGATCTTCGACGGCGGGGCCAGGTCGTCCACGAGCCGGCTCTGCGTGACGGTGGCGAGGCTGCCGATCGCGGCGGTCCGCCACGGCGTGGACAGCGGGCCGGCCGCGCTGACCGGACTGGTCTCCAGGTCGACGTCGTACCGGCCGGTGCCGCCGCTGTGGGTGAGGTGGCTGCCGGAGTAGCGGCCGGACAGGTCGGACTCGGCGATCTGCACGAACGTCCCGTTGACGTCGAACAGTGCGGGGTAGGACAGCGACCCGCCCGGGGCCGCGCTGGCGGTCGTCTCACGCCATTTGCCCTGGTCGTCGGCCTGCTCGTCGGACACCCAGGCCGGTGAGCTCGCCGGAAGGTTCCACGCCGAGGATTCGCCGGTCACCGTGATCGTGCCGCCGCCGGGGAAGACCCACCGGTAGGCGACGCCGTCGTCGGACACCCGGACGACCAGGTTCACGCTGCCGCCGCCCTTGGTGAACGAGAGCGTGGTCTGCTTGAACGTGTTCGAGCGGCTCCGCTGCTTACCGGTGACGGTCGTGTACGACTCGGTGACCGTCGTGTCGGCGCGGGTGCCGAACGTGAGCCCGCTGCTGTAGTCGGTGCTGCTGGTCGAGATCCCGAGCGGCGAGGAGTTGACGGCCGTCGCGCCGCCCTTGGTCACCGTGAGTGACAAGGATCCGTTGTCGCCGAGCCCGACCACGGCCGTCGGTCCCGCGGACGTCGGGCTGGCGAGCGTCCACGAGGTGGCTGCGGACGCCGCGCCCGGTCCGGTGAGGAGGACACCGGCCAGGACGAGCGCCGAGGCGCCCGCCAGGAGTGGGGGTACGGCCTGTCGTCGGAGCATGGATTTCCCTTCCGCGAGTGGTGGCCGGCGAGGGCCGGGCGACCCGATCACCCGGCGGATCCGCGCAGGCTCACCACGGCCCGAAAACTGCAGGTGGAACGCGTGGTGCAGGGGCGCTCAGGGTGCTGTGGGGGCACTCTGTACCGGGAAATGATCCCGGCTGCGCCGGACAGGCAATACGGTGTCGGCAGTCCGAAAATTCGGGTCTGGCTTCTGTCCGGCTGCCGGGGTAATGCACATCACACACCTCCCCCCTCCGCAGCCGATGTGGACGGGGAGCGCTTCAATGGATCTGCGAGCAGCGCGCGCGGCCTTCGGGGCCAGCGGACCGTCGCTGACTGCGGGATGAGGGGCACGGTGGCGGGGCAGTCGCTGGTCGGCAAGGTCGGATCGGTGGTCAAGGCCATCCGGGGCGGTCAGCTCCCTGGCGAGGTCCGGCTGGTCATCCAGGGCATCCCGCACTATCTCCTCGCGTACTGCGGGGAGCCCGTCGCGTCAGGCGCCGACGTGCTCGTCATCCACAATCGCGGCTCCCGCCAGGTCGACGTCGAGCCGTGGCCACAGGAACACCACCCCGACGTCGAGAGGTAGTCCCATGTTCGGTTACCGCGTGCCGGCCCCCAACGAGGCTCTGCTCATCAGTGGCAGGAAGCAGCGGGGCGCGGACGCGCTCCAGTTCAAGATCGTGACCGGTCACGGCGTGTTCGTGATCCCCGTCTTCTCCCGCGCCTACCGGCTCACCCTGGCCATGCAGGAGGCCGAGGTCGTCGAGGACTGCTACACCAAGCAGGGCCTGACGGTCGGCGTCGAGGCCGTGATCGCGTTCAAGGTCGGCGACGACCACGAGTCGGTCGCCGCGGCCGCCCGCCGCTTCCAGGGCGACCAGTCGCAGATGCCCACGCTGGTCGGCCGCATCTTCTCCGGCCACCTGCGCAGCATCATCGGCAGCATGACGATCGAGCAGATCATCCGCGACCAGCAGACCCTGGCCGACGCGATCGTCGACGCCAGCAAGATCGAGATGGCCCGGATCGGCCTCGCCGTCGACTCCCTGCAGATCAGCAGCATCGACGACAAGGGCGCCGGCTACATCGCCGCCCTCGCCGCCCCGCACCAGGCCGCGGTGAACCAGGCCGCCAACGTGGCCCAGGCCGCCGCCGACCAGGCCAGCGCGATGGCGCAGCAGGAGAGCCGCCGGCACCAGAACGAGTACGCCCGGCAGACCGCGATCGCGCAGGCGCAGTACCAGGCCGAGATCGACCAGGCCCAGCAGCTGGCGGCCCAGGCCGGTCCCCTCGCGGCGGCCCAGGCCCAGCAGGCCGTCCTCGCGGAGCAGTCGCTCGTGGCCGAGAAGAACGCGAAACTGCGCGAGGCCCAGCTCATCGCCGAGGTCATCAAACCCGCACAAGCCGAAGCCGAGCGGATCGTCACGCTGGCCCGCGCCGACGCCGACGCCACGAAGCTCTCCGCCGAGGCCGCGGCCGCCCAGGGCCGGATCGCCCTCGACCAGGCCGTGATCGCCCAGCTCCCCGACATGCTGCGCGCCGCCGCCGAGGGGCTGCAGGGGGCCAACCTGACCGTCCTCGACGGGGCCGAGGGCCTCAGCAGCGTGGTCGCCTCGCTGGCCGGGCAGGGTCTGGCGCTGCTGGAGTCGGTCCGCACCGGGCTCGGCACCACCCCGCCGAGCTCGAACAATCAGCTCCCGGTCGTCCGCGCCAACGGCACCAACTGACCCTCCCCGAAGTGTGTGCCGCTGCGCCGCCCAGAACCGGTCGAACGGCACACACTTCGGGACCATCCCGCCGCGCGGGGGCTGACCGGTTGCGGACGGTGGCCGCGTCCGGACGTGGTCGGTGGGGTCTGGGGCCGCGGATCGGCACCTAATCTGAGCCCCGTCCGGCGGATCGCCGGGTGGGGGGACGAGAGGGTGGGGACAGCACCAGTGAAGGTCGATCTCAGGCGGGCCTTGCTCGCCGTGGTGCTCGCAGTCGTCGCGGGGGTGTCGCTCGGGCCGGCGGCCGCCCGCGCCGACGGCACCTGGACCACGTGCGTCCACCACGAGCTCTCGTACGGGGTCACGGCCGCGGGGGCGCTGGCCGAGCACGACTACTGCACGGACAACGACCTTGAGCGGATCCAGCAGATCGCGCCCGAGGGGTGGTGGCTCGGCGGCACGGTCGTCGCGGGGGGCAACGATCCGTACGCCGACGGCAGTCCGGACACGTTCTTCCAGGTGTCCCCGCTGACCGGGCAGCTGATCCGGTACGAGAAGACCCAGATCGATCCGATCGGCCCCGGGGTGGCCGTCGGTGCGCGGTTCGGCGACTGGCGGAACTACCGGTCGCTGTTCGCCGACTCCACCCGCGACCTTTACGGGATCGACTCCCGCGGCGCGCTGGTGCGCTGGACCTACCGGTCCGAGCTCGGCGCCGACCAGTGGGACGGCCCGGCGATCGTCCTGCGCGGCTTCACCGGCCGCGAGCACCTGATCTCGGTCTCGGGCACGGACCCGGTGGCCGTCGGCACGGATCCGTCGTCGCCCGGGTGGCTGTGCCGGTGGACCTCGGCTGGCGGCCCGGCGCGGACCAACCTGCTCGGCGGCCTCGCCGATCCGCCGGGCCTCACCCAGAACCGGCTCGGCACCGTGTACGGGCTCGCGCCGGGTGGGTCGATCGCCCGGCTCCGCCTCAGTCAGCCCACACCGGCGCCGGCCAGCCGGACCACGTCCATTCCGGACAGCACGGCGGTCCCGCTGCGGCTGACCGGCACCTACGTGCTCACGATGGCTGGCGCCACTCGCTGGGAGAAACGGCCGTGGCCATACGAGTGGCAGTGACCGGCGGGCCATCGCAGCACGGACGAGCACCGGGATTTTGCGGCGCTCGTTAGGCTGACCGCGCCCCGCGCCGCCCGAGCGAGGGCGCGTGGAGGTTCGCGTGTCGCATCCGCTGGCTGGCCTGCTACCCGCCGACACGGCGGAGGTCTACCAGAAGCTTCTGACCGCAGGACGGTTCGTCATCGCCGAGCACCCCGAACTCGCCGCCTCGGACGAGGTCCGCCGCCTGATCGAGTCGGGGTTCGCGCGGGAACGGTACGTCGACGAGCCGGCGATCGTGCCCGTCGAGCCAGCCCGCGCGATCGAGCAGGCGATCCTCGTGGCCCAGCAGCGGATCCTCGACGAGCAGCGCCTCCTCGCCCGCGCCCGCGAGCAGATGGACTCGCTTCAGCGCAGCTACTTCGCGGGCGCCGAAGCCGGGGACCCGGGGGCCTCGGTCGAAGTGCTCACGGATCCGAAGGAGATCGGCGCACTGTCCGTCGAGCTGGCGATGTCGGCGCAGCGGGACGTGGCCAACCTGGAGACCGCACACTGGCGCCGCCCGCCGGATCCGCGCTCGGCCAAGGTCCCCCCGCCGGAGGTGCTGGCCCGCGGGGTCCGGTTCCGCAACATCTACGCCAGGGCCGTGCTGGACGTGCCCGGCAGCGACGAGATGATCCGCCGCTGCATCGAGGGCGGCTGGGAACTGCGGATGCTTCCGGAGCTGCCGATGAAGATGGTCCTCGTGGACGATCGGGCGGCGCTGCTCCCGCTGGATCCGACGGGGGTGGAGGGCGCGGTACTGGTCCGCTCCCCGGTGATCGTCGCCGCGCTGCGGATGTTCTTCGAGCTGCTCTGGAGCCGCGCGACCGGACTGGGGCCCGGCGCCGATCCGCGGCTGTCCCCGTTGCACAGCACCGTGTTGCGGCTCATGGCCGGTGGCCTCACCGACGCGGCGATCGGGCGCCAGCTCGGGACCAGCGAGCGGACCGTCCGCCGGCACATCTCGACGATCCTCGAACGCATGAACGTCGACAACCGGATCACGGCAGCAGCCGTCGCAGTCCGCGAGGGCTGGATCGAGTAGTGGCCGTCACATTTCCGGCCCGTGGTAGTGAATCGGTGTGAACGCCTGGATATCGTCAGCGGCGTTCACGTTCGGGGGCGAACAACCGATGTCCTTGCCACCGTCACGAGCTGTGGTCAGGGACGGTCCAACCACGAAGGGTCGTCAATGCAGATCAGCAGGATCGCCAGCAGCCTCGCCGTCGCCGCAGCCGTAGCCGGATCCGCGCTCGCCATGTCCGCCTCTCCCGCCTCGGCCGCCGGCGGCAACGTCGTCGACGCCTCCGGCACCAGCCGCGGCACCGTGACCGCGTCCCCGTCGCTGGTCAACGTGTGCGACTTCAGTGCCGACGGCGTCACCGTCTCGGTCGAATACCTGTTCGCCGACGGCACCAGCGGCAAGCGGATCGCCCCGCTCGGCGGCTGCACCCCCGCCCAGGGCCTGTCCTCCCCGATCGTCGCGGTCCGCGGCTTCGCGGGCACGTTCGCCAACCCGTGGATCGCCGTCCCGGGCGACGCCGCCGCTGACGGCTCGGTCAAGGACGCCGCGGGCACCTACCGCGGATCCGTGACGGCCTCTCCGTCGCTGGTCAACGTGTGCGACAACAACGCCGACGGCGTCACCGTTTCGGTCGAGTACCTGTTCGCCGACGGCACCAGCGGCAAGCGGATCGCCCCGCTCGGCGGCTGCACCCCGGCCCAGGCCTTCGGATCCCCGATCGTCGCGGTGCGCGGCTTCGCGGACACCTACGCGAACGCGTGGCAGCCGGTCGCCTGAACCACCTGTGGCCCCTCCGGAATGTTTCCGGAGGGGCCACAGTCCTCTATGGCGCGGGTTGGCACGGGACTATTCGGGTATTCGCGCCCACTTCGCCGCCGATCACCGCACCTTCCCCGACAGTTGCGCACGCAGGCGGGTGGCGCGTCAGGCCGGGCGACGGGAATTCGGCTCGCACAGGTCGAGCAGCCCGCCGAGTTCGAGCAGGCGGCGGGCCGTCGGGGAGGGCTGGACGAACGCGATCGCGGCCTCGGACCCGGCGGCCATCCTCGCCGTGACGACGAGGGCGGCGAGCCCCCGCGCGTCGACGTAGGTGACCCGCCCGAGGTGGATCCGCAAATTGGTTCCCGCCTTGCCGAGCTGGCCCCGGGTGAGTTCGATCAGCGCCCCACTGGTGGCTCGGGTGAGCTCGCCGCTGAGTTCGATGCACGCCATCCCGGCGCTGGTGCGTGCGGTGAGCCGGGCGACGAGGCGACCGGCTGGATCGTCGGAGTCCACCGCCGTGATCCGGCGGCCGTCGGCGCTGCTCACGACGGTGCTGGGCATGACCGCCTCCGGCGGACAGGGCGGCCGGCGCGGCCGGCCGCGTTCTCAAACCGTGCCCGACACCATTTCCCGCCACCTGCCCACTCACACATCCCCCACAAGCTGTCCCGCCACACCCGCCACCCCCACCCCCCGAACCGCGGTAACTGAAGCCGCCCAGGACCGGCCACAGATACCGCACTTCGCGCAGTAACCCGCCCCCGAGCACGGCAGCGGAGCCTGCTGCCGGGTACCGCTCGTGCTCGGAGGTGGCGGGCAATCCCTGCCCAAACGGGCATCGGGATCGTGGGTGGGATTGTTCGCGCGATTGCGTAGGGTGGCGGGGTGATCAGTTGGCAGGCGTTCCTCGGCATCGCGGCCGTCGCGCTGGCGCTGGTCCTCACCCCCGGGCCGAACATGATCTACCTGGTGTCGCGGTCGATCACGCAGGGGCGGCGGGCCGGGCTCGTGTCGCTCGGCGGGGTCGCGGCCGGGTTCTTCGTGTACCTGCTGGCGGCCACGGCTGGGCTGACGACGATCTTCACGCTGGTCCCCGCGCTGTACACGGCGGTCAAGCTCGCGGGTGCCGGGTACCTGCTGTGGCTGGTGTGGAAGACGGTCAAGCCGGGTGGGCAGTCGGCGTTCGATCCGAAGCCCCTCCCGCCGGACGGGCCGCGGAAGCTGTTCACCATGGGCCTGGTCACGAACCTGCTCAACCCCAAGATCGCGATCCTCTACGTGTCGCTGCTCCCGCAGTTCCTGGATCCGTCGAAGGGGCACGTCGCCATGCAGAGCCTGGTGCTGGGACTCGTGCAGATCGCCATCGCGCTGACGGTCAACGCGCTGATCGAGCTCACGGCCGGGTCCATCTCGGCGTTCCTCGGCAAGCGGCCGGTGTGGCTGAGTGTCCAGCGGTACGTGATGGGCACGGTGCTCGCCGGACTGGCGGTCCACATCGCCATTGACGGCACGCGCGCCTGAGTTATCGCTGGACCGTAGTTATTAGCACCCTCCGCAGTGGATGGTCATTGCTCGCGCAACAGATCTCGGCTCCTGCCTCAAGAGGCACCCGGCCTGCGTGAACGCGCATGCCTCCGATCACGTCCGGAGCTTTTCGGCGGTCGCCCGTATCAAGCTGATCCTCTGACGCATCGACCTAGCGTTATAGAACCGACGCGGTCTGAGGGAAGCAGGTCCAGATGACGCGAACAGCCGTGGTCACCGGCGCCAGCAGTGGCATCGGTGCGGCGACTGCCCGCCGGCTCGCCAAGGACGGATACGAGGTGCTCGTCGCGGCCCGCCGGGAGGACCGGCTCGCCGCGCTCGCGCGGGAGATCGGCGGGCGGGCGATCCGGCTCGACGTGACGGATCCGGAGTCGGTCGCCGCCCTCGCCGCGGCCGTCACCAGCTGCGACGTGCTCGTCAACAACGCGGGCGGCGCGTTCGGGGCGGACCAGGTCGCCTCCGCCGATCCGGCCGAGTGGCAGCAGATGTTCGACGTCAACGTGCTCGGCACGCTGCGGGTCACGAAGGCGCTGCTGCCCGCGCTGCGGTCCGGCGACGGCGGCACGATCGTCACGATCACCTCGACCGCGGCCTTCGTGAACTACGAGGGCGGCGCCGGGTACAGCGCGGCCAAGCACGCCGAGCACGCGCTCACCGAGACCCTCCGGCTGGAGCTGTGCGGCGAGCCGGTGCGGGTGATCGAGATCGCGCCCGGCATGGTCCGGACCGACGAGTTCGCCCTCAACCGCTTCCACGGCGACGCCGGCAAGGCCGCGGCCGTGTACGGAGGAGTCGACCGCCCGCTCACCGCCGAGGACGTCGCCGAGTGCGTGTCCCTGGCCGTCGGGCTGCCCCAGCACGTCAACGTCGACCAGCTGGTCGTGCGGCCACTCGCCCAGGCCGCGCAGCACAAGGTCCACCGCGCGCCCCTGTTCGCCGGCCAGCAGTAACCCGGCGGCCGCGACCCCCGGCCGCCGAATCGACAGTGGAGGCAAGTCACCGTGAAGACCCAGCGTGCCCAGCTCACGCCCCAGATGCTGACGTACGACGACTTCGACGACCGGTCCGAGGTGCGGTATCTGCCGTATCTCATGTACTTCCACCGGGCGGACTTCCGGTCCGAGGTGATCAACACCGACCGGCTCGGCTTCCGGCTCTCGCACGGATCCGGTGGGACGGCGTCGGTGGGCGGCGAGACTCCCGACGGACCGGTCCGGCTGCTCGCGGGCACCTCGACGGTGCTCGGGCTCGGCGCGACGAGTGACGCCGCGACGATGGCGTCCCGGTTATGGACCGAGCACGCCCCGTCCAAGCCGTGGCTCAACCTCGGCGGGCGCAGCCTGAACTCCGCGCAGAACCTGCTGCTCTACACGCTGCACCGGCACCTGCTGCCGCCGGTCGACGAGATCGTGTACTTCGACGGCTTCAACAACCTGGCCCTCGCCCGCCTGCCCGAGTCGCAGCGCGGCGAGAACGGGGCCTTCTTCTTCTGCGGCGAGTACTACGACGCCATGGACGACCTGCGCGCCAACGCCCGCAAGGCCCAGGGCCGCCGCAAGGCCGACAAGAAGATCCCCGCCGAGGAGGGTCCCCGTCCGCTCGCCGACGTGATCGCCGACGCGGCCGCGCTGACCGCCCGGCACCTCGACGCGCTCAAGGCGATGACCACGGCGGACGGCACGAAGCTCACCTACGTCCTGCAGCCGCTCGCCACCTGGCTGCGCGACGAGCCCGCGCCGCAGGAAAAGGTGCTGTTCGACGAGCTCGACCGGATCTCCAAGATGGGCACCTGGGAGAAGCTCTACGGCGAGATCTCCACCCCGGAGGCCGGGGCCCAGTACGCCGACGCGCTCCGCGCCGAACTGGAGAAGAAGGACATCGGGTTCGTGGACTTCACGCCGATCCTGCGCAGCGCGGTCTCCCCCGCGGACTGGCTCTACGTGGACAGGGCGCACTTCACCGACCTCGGCAACGACGTGGTGGCACGCCTGCTCGCCGAGACACTCACCCTTTCCTGACTTTCTTCGCAATTCACCGATTGGAGCTGACGGTACCGCCATGTCTTTTCTCCGCCGCCTCGTCTCCCGGCTGTTCGGCCGCAAGCCCAAGCCCAAGAACGACGCCTCGATCTACCCGATGTTCTGATCGGCGATCTTCCGCCGGTCAGCGATCGGTGATCGCCGCCCCCCGCTAAGGAGTGACTTTGGTGTCCGGAAGGAGTGACACAGTGTCCGGACGCCCGGATACAGCGGATCCCGCCGCGGCCGCGCGCGCACTGTATGTGCGCGCGGCCGACCCGGAGGATCCGTTACCCGGCGGCGAGTTCTCGGCCGCGCTGGCCCGCGAGCTGGTGACCGAGGGCAGCACCGGCCTCGACGCGCTGTGCGCCGAGGTCCGCGTCTGGGCCGCCGCGGAGACCGGGCGGTATCTCACTCTCGCCGCCGAGCACGCCGAGCACGCCGAGTCCGGGGACGTGCTGGTCCGGCGGGCCGCGCTGGGATCGGCACCGCTGGCGCTGGTGTCCGGCGCGTGGCTGCAGTGGCTCAGCGCGCCCGCGAACGCCGACGATCCGCTGGTCCTGCGGGTGCTCGCCGTGTACGCCGGGGACGTCGGGGTGGGGCACCCGGCCGCGTCGCGGGGAGCGGCCGGACTCGCCCTGCTGCGGCACCTTCGGCTCTCCGAGAACGCGGTGCCGCCCGCTCGGCTGGCCGGGGACCAGCGTCTCGGCGACGGCCCGTTCCGGCTGCCCGCGGTGTTGCTGGCCATGAGCAGGCGGCCCGGCGAGTTCCAGGCCGAGATCCTCGGGGCGGATCTGTGTCTGCGCGCGGCCGGACTCGTTCCCGCGCTCGCGCTGGTCAAGGCCCTCAAGCCCGGCGCCGCGGACTGGGACGCGCTGGATCCGTCGTCCACCCGCCTCGACGGGCCGGCGCCGGAGGCCGGGATCCGGGCGGCCGCCGAGGGGCTGGATCCCGATCGGGTGGCGACCGGGTTCCGGTGGGCTCGGCGGGAGCTGGGCGAGTGGTCCGGGGCGCTGTACGGCGAGCTGGCGGCGGCGACCGATCCGGCGTTCGAGATGGCGGAACTGCTGCGGCTGCGCGCGCGTGAGGGATCCGTCTACCACCACACCTTCGACCTCGCCGGGCGCTCGCTCGCGGAGTGGCTGCGCGAGGCCCAGACCGACGCGACCGGGCTGCTGGCGGTGCTCGCCGAGAGCAAGCTCGTCAAGCCGGGCCGCTCGAAAGCCAGCGCGCTGGTGAACGGGCTCGTCAGCGAGCGCGGACCCATGTTCCGGGTGTTCGCCCCCGAGGACCTGGCGATCGTCCGCCGCTGGATCGACGCCCTCCCCGCGCCGTCCCCCGTGGCCCACGAAACGCCGGCAAGACCGCTGCACGTCACGGTTCCGCCAGCCCAGAAGGGCACGACCCCGACGAACCCCAGGGACGCCTACCACCAGCTACTCACCCGCGAGGGAACCCCGGCGCTGCAGCGGTACGCCCGCGACTACGTGCACGCCTGGCTCGGCCGATCGGCCCACCGGATGACCACCCACCCGCTGCCGGACGTGTGGACCAGCGCCGGGCTGCGCCCCTGGCTCGCCGACCAGCACGACCGGCACGGCGAGGAGTTCGAGGCGAGTGCCGAGACGCCGATGCCGTCGCGCGAGGACCTGATCGACTCGACGGTCCAGCTCGCGCCACTCACCCTGATCGACGGCGGCTGGCTGCAGGGCTTCTGCGACTACGGGCACGCCTCGGGCGACATCGGGCACTTCCTGTTCGAGACCTACTGGGACGAGCTGGGCAACGGCGAGGCCAAGCTCAACCATCCGCTGATCTACCGCGAGGTGCTCGCCGAGATGGGCGTCGAGCTGCCGGACACCGGATCCGCGGAGTTCGCGCACTGGACCGGTTTCCGGGACGGATCCTTCGCGCTCCCGGTGTTCTGGCTGGCGATCGGGAGGTTCCCGCGCACGTTCCTCCCGGAGATCCTCGGGCTGAACCTCGCGATGGAGCTCTCCGGCGTCGGCGGCACCTACCGCAGGGCCAGGCTCGCGCTCGACACCTACGGCTTCAGCACCCGCTTCGTCGACATCCACAACACGATCGACAACGTGGCGACGGGCCACTCCGCATGGGCCGCGGACGCCGTCGACACCTTCCTCGCGACCGCGCCGGACTCCCGTGGCGCCGGCGCCAGGGACGAGCTGTGGCAGCGCGTGCGCGTCGGCTACCGCGCCCTGAACCCCCCGGACACGTTCTCCTCCCGGCTCGCCGGTCGCGTCGCGGCGCGAAAAGCGGCCGCGCGGACGGCAGCTATCTGATGACCCACCACTTTGGAGTAACCATGCCGATCCGTACGGGGCGTCCCGATGTCTGACCTGGTCCTCGGCATCTCGGCCTTCTATCACGACAGCGCGGCCGCGCTGGTCTCCGGCAGCGCGCCCCTGGCCGCCGCCCAGGAGGAGCGCTTCAGCCGGAGCCGGCACGACTCGGGCTTCCCCGCCGAGGCGATCCGGTACTGCCTGCGGGAGGCCGGCGTCACGCTCTCCGACGTCTCGGCGGTCGCCTATTACGAGGATCCGCGGCTGAAGTTCCGCCGGGTCCTGGCGACCATGGCCGGGGCCGCGCCGGGCGGGTTCACCTCGTTCCGCGAGACCATGCCGGGCTGGCTCACCCGCAAGCGCCGGATGGACTCCCACGTGCGCGACCAGCTCGCCGGGCTCGGGCTCGGCGAGGTGCCCGAGGTGCTCTGCCGGCGCCACCACGAGTCGCACGCGGCCTCGGCGTTCCTGCCCAGTCCGTACGAGTCCGCCGCCGTGCTGTGCATCGACGGCGTCGGCGAGTGGGCGACCACCACCCTGTGGCACGGCCGCGGGACCAGCCTGAGCCCGGTCGCGGAGCTGCGGTTCCCGCACTCGCTGGGCCTGCTGTACTCGGCGTTCACCTACTTCTGCGGGTTCAAGGTGGACTCGGGCGAGTACAAGCTGATGGGCCTGGCGCCCTACGGCTCCCCGAAGTACGCGGACGTGATCCGCGAGAACCTGATCGACCTCAAGCCCGACGGCACGTTCCGCCTGGACATGCGGTACTTCGAGTACCTGCGCGGCCAGGTGATGACCGGCAAGGGGTTCGAGCGGCTGTTCGGGGGTCCGCGGCGGCAGGGCGAGGGTCCGCTGACCGAGCGCGAGTTCGACCTGGCCGCTTCGGTCCAGCTCGTGACCGAGGAGGCCGTGGTCGCGCTGGCCCGCAGCGCCCGCGCGCTGACCGGCGAGAGCAACCTGTGCCTGGCCGGCGGGGTCGCGCTGAACTGCGTGGCGAACGGCAAGGTGATCCGCGAGGGCGTCTTCGACGAGGTATGGATCCAGCCCGCGGCCGGTGACGCCGGTGGCGCCCTGGGTGCGGCCCTCGCCGTCACGGCCGAGCGGGGTGCGGCGCGCGAGCACCTGTCCAGCGGCACAGACGCCATGGCCGGATCGCTGCTCGGCCCCGCGTACACCGACGAGGAGATCGGCGCCTACCTCGACGCGAACGCGATCCCCTACACGCGGCTCGGCGAGGACGAGCTGGCGTTCCAGGTCGCGGCCGCGCTCGCCGAGGGCAAGATCGCGGGCTGGTTCCAGGGGCGGATGGAGTTCGGCCCCCGCGCGCTGGGGGCCCGGTCGATCCTCGGGGATCCACGCGACCCGGTGATGCAGTCCGCCATGAACCTCAAGATCAAGTTCCGCGAGTCGTTCCGCCCGTTCGCGCCCTCGGTGCTCGCCGAGGACGTCAAGGACTACTTCGACCTCGCCCAGCCCAGTCCGTACATGCTGGTCGTGGCCCCGGTCGCCGAGGCTCAGCGGATCACCGCCGAGTCCACGGACGCCACCGGGCTGGACCTGCTGAAGATCCAGCGCTCGACGATCCCGGCCGTGACGCACGTCGACCACTCGGCGCGCGTCCAGAGCGTGACCGAGCAGTCCAACGCGCCCTACCACCGGCTGCTGACCGCGTTCAAGGACGCCACGGGCTGCCCCGTGCTGGTCAACACCTCGTTCAACGTGCGCGGCGAGCCGATCGTCGAGTCCCCGCGCGATGCCTACGCGTGCTTCATGCGGACCGACATCGACCTGCTCGCGATCGGCGGCTTCCTGCTGCACAAGGACGGCCAGCCGGAGTGGCGCGAGGACGGTGACTGGCGTGACGCAATCCCCCTCGACTGAGACTGCCGACCATTCCCGGAAAGGAGAACGACGGTGACCGCCGTGCCACTGGCCCTCGTGTACTACCTGCTCGTCACGCCGATCGGGCTGGTGTCCCGGCTCGTCCGGGATCCGCTGCGCCGGCGCAAGGATCCGCGGGCCGCCAGCTACTGGATCCGCCTGGACGGGGCCTCGTGATGACCGCTCCTGCGAGGGCGTCCCTGATCCGGGTCGCCCGGCACGAGCTGGACGACGGCACCCGGGACCTGCTCGGCAAGGAGGTCGCGGCTCGGGTGGCGGCGGCCGACCTGGACTCGGACGCCAACGAGGCGATCCTGGCCTCGATCGGCGCGCACGCGCTGAGTGAGTACCTGCCGGGCCAGTTCCTGCGCGCGCTGACCCTGTACGCCGCGACGGGCGCGCACGCGCTGATTCTCGCGAACCTGCCGGTGCAGGAGTTCCCGCCGACCCCGGTGAGCGGCTTCGGCACGGAGACCGACCTGGCCGTGACCAACGCGCTCCACTTCGGGCTGATCCAGATCCTCGGGCTCACCCCGTATGCGGTGGAGTACGAGAACGACGGACGGCTGATCCGCAACGTCGTGCCGAACCCGGCCGCGTCGGGCACGACCAGCTCGTGGGGCGCGGACTCGGAGTTCTCCTGGCACACCGACAACCCGCACCTGCCGTTCGGCGGGCCAGGCCTGGATCCGCGCCGGTACGTGCCCCGGTACCTGACCTTCTACGCCGTGCGCAACGACGAGCGGGTGCCTACCGAGCTGGCCGCGGTCGCCGACGCCACGGCCGCGCTGGACGCCACGGCCACCGACGCCCTGCGCAGGGCGGACTTCGAGGTCGGCGCGCCCGCGTCGAACGACACCCGGCACGCGCTCGCCGGAACGCCGGTGCTCGAACACGGCCCCGACGGGGATCGCGCCCGCTTCGACAAGGGCACCACCCGGGCGCTCACCCCGTCCGCGTCGGCCGCACTCGGGGACTGGTCGGGCGCGCTGGCCTCGATGCCCGCCCGCGAGCTCGTCCTGAACCCGGGCGAGTTCCTGATCTTCGACAACTACCGGGTCCTGCACCGCCGGCGCGCGTTCACGCCCGGCCCGGCCCCCACCGCCCGCTGGCTCCGCCGCTGCTACGCCAGCTGACCTGATGGAGAAAACCATGTACCGCATCGCCATGATCGGCGGCCGGCCCGCACCCGTCGCCGGCGCCAAGGAACTCGGCATCGACGTCGTGCTCGTCCACGAGGAGGGCGCCTACGATCCGGCGATCCTCGAACACTGCGAGCGGGTTGTGCACGCGCCGATCGCGGACGGCCCGGCGATCCTCGAAGTACTCAAGCCGCTGCACGCCGAGCGCCCGTTCGACCGGGTGATGACCACCACCGAGCCCGCCGGGATCTCGACCGGGTTCGTCGTGGACGCGCTCGGGCTGCCCGGGGTGAGCGAGGCGACCGCCCGCGCGCTCGCGGACAAGTCGCTGACCCGCGAACTGCTCGCCGAGCGCGGGCTCAGCCCCGTCCGCTACCGGGTGGTGACCAGCGCCGAGGAGGTGGCCGGCTTCGCCGCCGAGATCGGCGGCCGGATCGTGGTCAAGCCCATCGACGGCGTCGCCAGCCTGCACATCCACCCGGTCGGCACGCCCGACGAGGCCGCGCTCGCGTGGAAGCAGCTTCAGGACGCCGGGATCAGCTCCGCGCTGGCCGAGGAGTTCCTGGAAGGCCAGGTCGTCTCGGTCGACTCGTTCTCACACGAGGGCCGGCACCTGACGATCGGGTACTCCGAGTACCGCATGAACGACCGGTTCGTGGAGTGGGAGGTCTCGACGCCGAGCCGGGCCGCCGTCCCCGTGCTCCCCGAGCTGCGGGCCATGACCGTCGCGCTGCTCGACGCCGTGGGCCTGACCGAGGGGCCGTCGCACAGCGAGTTCGTGCTTACGGCCGACGGTCCGCGGGTGCTGGAATCGCACGCGCGGCTCGCCGGATCCGGGGCGCCCGAACTGGTCCGCCGCGCGTTCGGGCTCAACCTCACTCGCATGATGCTGACAATCCCGCTGGGGATCGAGGAGCTGCCCGCCACCTCGCCGGATCCGATCGGCGGGGCCGCGGTCCGGTTCTTCACCCCGGATCCGGGCCCGATCACGGCGATCACCGTGGCCGACGGGATCGGCGCCGTGGTCAAGCAGCTCCCGAAGGGCGAGGTGCCCGGCGTCTTCCTGCCCTACCTCGACGAGCTGATCGAGGTCGAGGTCGGCGCGGTGATCCAGAAGCACCCCGGCGACGTGGTCGCGCCGCTGCTCACCGTCGTGGACTGCAGCAACGGGTACGTGCTGGCCTCCGGCAAGGACGCGAACGACGCGGTCGCCAAGACCGACGCGGTCAACGACCAGATCCACTTCGAGATCGCCTGACCTCGTACCGCCGCTCACCAGAGGGAGAACAGCATGTTCCGAGTCGCATGGATCGGCGGGCGCCCAGCCCCGATCGCCGGTGCCAAGGAGCTGGGGATCGACGTCGTGCTCGTCCACGAGCCCGGCATGTACGACGAGTCGATCCGCCAGCACTGCGAGCGGATCGTGCACGCGCCGGTCACCGACGGTCCGGCCATCGTCGAGGCGCTGCGCGGCCTGCACGCCGAGCGGCCGTTCGAGCGGGTGATCACCACCTCGGAGCCGGCCGGGATCGCCGCGGGCCACGTCACCGACGCGTTCGGCCTGCCCGGGGTCTCGGAGAAGACCGCCCGCACGCTGAAGGACAAGTCGCTGACCAGGGCCGCTCTCGCCGAGCACGGCCTGAGCCCGGTCCAGTACCGGATCGTCAGCGGCCCGGCCGAGACCGCCGCGTTCGTCGCCGAGGTCGGCGGCCGGATCGTCGTCAAGCCGATCGACGGGGCCGCGAGCCGCCAGATCCACCGGATCTCCGACGCCGAGGAGGCCGAGCTGGCCTGGAAGCAGCTCGACGCGGCGGGGATCACGTCCGCGCTCGCCGAGGAGTACCTCGACGGCCCGGTCGTCTCGGTCGACTCGTTCTCGCACAACGGGCGGCACCTCCCGATCGGGTACAGCGAGTACCAGGTCAACGACCGGTACGTGGAATGGGCGGTGTCGACGCCGAGCCGGGTCGCGGCCCCGCACCTGCCCGCGCTGCGCGAACTGACGGTCAAGCTGCTCGACGCGGTCGGCATGACCGAGGGGCCGTCGCACAGCGAGTTCGTGCTCACGGCCAGTGGTCCGCGGGTGCTGGAGTCGCACGCGCGGCTCGGCGGGCACGCGGTTCCCGAACTGGTCCGGCGCGCGTTCGGGCTGGACCTGGCCCGGATGATGCTCACGGTGCCGCTGGGGATCGACGAGCTGCCCGAGGCACCGCCCGAGCCGATCGGCGGGGCGGCGATCCGGTTCTTCCGGCCGCAGCCGGGCACGATCCGGTCGATCACGGTCGCCGAGGACCTC
>JAOPVE010000101.1 GCA_025963185.1 Actinomycetes bacterium | reverse complement strand
CGTCCTCGACGATCATCAGCAAGTCGGTGGCGCGCGGCGGTGGCCGCACGTCCTACCGCGGGCTGGTGCAGATCCAGGAAGGCGCCAGCGGATCGCGCTCGACCGTCAAGTGCGACGCGCTGCTGGTCGACACGATCAGCCGGTCCGACACCTACCCCTACGTCGACGTCCGCGAGGACGACGTGTCGATGGGCCACGAGGCGACGGTCTCCAAGGTCAGCGAGGACCAGCTGTTCTACCTGATGAGCCGGGGCCTCAACGAGGACGAGGCGATGGCCATGATCGTGCGTGGCTTCGTCGAGCCGATCGCCCGCGAGCTGCCGATGGAGTACGCCCTGGAGCTCAACCGGCTCATCGAACTGCAGATGGAAGGCGCAGTCGGCTGACGACCCGCGCCCAGCAAACCGACACTCCACGAGAATCAGGAACCTGATGACCACCGAGGCTCCTGCCGTCACGCCCGGCGCATCCGTGCGCGGGCACAGTCACGGCACGCCCGACCAGCCCGTCGACGCCCGCAACGCCGTCGTCCGCTCGCACGACGTCGCGGACTTCCCGGCGATCACCGGGCGCGAGGAGGAGTGGCGGTTCACGCCCCTGGGCCGCGTCCGCGGGCTGGCCAAGGCCGCCCCCGGCGCCGCGCCCGAGGGACAGCTCGCCGCCACGGTCACCTGGGGTGAACTGCCCGCCGGTGTCGAGGTGACCTCGGTGGCCCGCGGCGCGGCGGCGCTCGGCCAGGTGCTCACCCCGTTCGACCGGGTCAGCGCGCTGGCCTACGGCGAGTTCTCGCACGCCACCGTGGTCTCGGTCGCGCGCGACGCGGCGCCAGGCAGGCCCGTGGTGCTCTCGATCACCGGTACCGGCGCGGCCGGTCCGGGCTTCGGGCACACGCTGGTCGAGGTGGGGGAGTCGGCCGAGGTCACGGTCGTGCTCGACCACACCGGATCCGCGGTGCTCGCCGACAACGTCGAGCTCTCGGTCGGCGCGAACGCCCGGCTCACGCTGGTCAGCATCGCCGACTGGTCCGGCGACTCGGTGCAGCTCCAGCACCAGAAGGCGCGCCTGGGCCGGGACTCCCGGCTCACCCACGTGGCCGTCAGCCTGGGCGGCGACCTGGTCCGCCAGCACACGTCGTTCGAGTTCACGGATCGCGGCGGCGAGGTCGACGCGTACGGCATCTACTTCGCCGACGCGGGCCAGCACCTCGAGCACCGGCTGTTCGCCGACCACGCCGTCCCGGACTGCCGCAGCAACGTCGTCTACCGTGGCGCGCTGCAGGGCCGCGACGCGCACACCGTCTGGGTCGGCGACGTGCTGATCCGGGCCACCGCGACGGGCACCGACACCTACGAGATCAACCGCAACCTGATCCTCACCGACGGGGCGCGCGCCGACTCGATCCCGAACCTGGAGATCGAGACCGGCGAGGTCGCGGGCGCCGGGCACGCGAGCGCCACCGGCCGCTTCGACGACGAGCAGCTGTTCTACCTGCAGTCCCGCGGCATCTCGGCGGAAGAGGCGCGCCGCCTGGTCGTGCGCGGGTTCTTCGCCGAACTGCTGGCCAAGATCGGCGTCCCCGAGGTCACCGAGCGGCTGTCCGCCTCGATCGAGGCGCGGCTGTCCAAGGCGGGTGCCTGATGGGGGAGTACGTCCGGGTCTGCGCGCTCGGCGAGGTGCCCGAGGACGGCGCCCTGCACGTCGACATCGGTGACACGCCCGTGGCGGTCGTGCGGGCCTGCGGCGAGGTGTTCGCGATCCACGACGTGTGCTCGCACGCCGACGTCCCGCTGTCCGAGGGCGATGTCGAGGACTGCACGATCGAGTGCTGGCTGCACGGGTCCCGCTTCGACCTGCGCACCGGCAAGCCGTCCGGTCTCCCGGCGATCCGCCCGGTGCCCGTCTACGCGGTCCGGGTCGACGGCGGCGACGTCCTGATTTCCCTGACCGACTCACCTGATTCCAGCGACTCACCAGATTCCAGCCAGGAGCCCTCCGCATGAGCACGCTCGAGATCCGCGACCTGCACGTCACCGTGAACACCGGGGACGAGGTCAAGCCCATCCTCAAGGGCGTCGACCTGACCGTGAAGGCCGGGGAGACCCACGCGATCATGGGCCCGAACGGATCGGGCAAGTCCACCCTCGCCTACTCCATCGCCGGGCACCCCAAGTACACGGTCACCGGCGGATCGGTGCTGCTCGACGGCGAGGACGTCCTCGCGATGACCGTGGACGAGCGGGCCCGCGCCGGGCTGTTCCTGGCGATGCAGTACCCGGTCGAGGTGCCCGGGGTCTCGGTGTCGAACTTCCTGCGCACCGCCGTCACGGCCACCCGCGGCGAGGCGCCGAAGCTGCGCACCTGGGTCAAGGAGGTCAAGGAGGCGATGGGCGCGCTGGAGATGGATCCGGCGTTCGCCGAGCGCAACGTCAACGAGGGCTTCTCCGGCGGCGAGAAGAAGCGGCACGAGATCCTGCAGCTCGAACTGCTCCAGCCGAAGATCGCGATCCTGGACGAGACCGACTCGGGCCTGGACATCGACGCGCTGCGGGTCGTCTCGGCCGGGGTGAACCGGGTCCGCGAGACCGGCCGCACCGGAACCCTGCTGATCACCCACTACACGCGGATCCTGCGCTACATCAAGCCCGACTTCGTGCACGTGTTCATCGGCGGCAGGATCGTCGAGGAGGGCGGCCCCGAGCTGGCCGAGAACCTCGAGGCCGGCGGCTACGAGCGGTTCGGCGCGGGGGCCGGGGCAGCGTCATGACGGCGGTGACGGGCTTCGACGCCGAGGCGATCCGCAAGGACTTCCCGGTGCTGGCCCGCACGGTCCACGACGGGCTGCCGCTGGTCTACCTCGACAACGCGGCGACCTCGCAGAAGCCGTCCGTGGTGATCGACACCCTGCGCGAGTACTACGAGCAGCACAACGCCAACGTCCATCGCGGCATCCACGTGCTCGCCGAGGAGGCCACCGCGCTGTACGAGGGGGCCAGGGACAAGGTCGCGGCGTTCGTCGGCGCGCCCAGCCGCGACGAGATCGTGTTCACGAAGAACTCGTCCGAGGCGATCAACCTCGTCGCGTACGCGATCGGCACCGGATCGGCGGGCTTCCCCGCCCTGGGCCCCGGCGACGAGGTGGTGATCTCCGAGATGGAGCACCACTCCAACATCGTCCCGTGGCAGCTGCTCTGCCAGCGCACCGGCGCCACCCTGCGCTGGTTCCGGATCACCGACGAGGGCCGCCTGGATCTGTCCGACCTGGACACGGTCGTCAACGAGCGCACCCGGATCGTCGCCTACGTCCACCAGTCGAACATCCTCGGCACGCTCAACCCGGTCTCGCCGATCGTCGAGCGGGCCCGGCAGGTGGGCGCGCTGGTGCTGCTCGACGCGTCCCAATCGGTGCCGCACCAGCCCGTGGACGTGACCGAACTCGGCGTCGACTTCGTGGCGTTCACCGGCCACAAGATGTGCGGCCCGACCGGCATCGGCGTGCTGTGGGCCCGCCGGGACCTGCTGGAGGCCATGCCCCCGTTCCTCGGCGGCGGCGAGATGATCGAGACCGTGACGATGGAGTCGTCCACGTTCGCGGCGGTCCCGCACAAGTTCGAGGCGGGCACCCCGCCGATCGCGCAGGCCATCGGGCTCGGCGCGGCGGTGGACTACCTCTCGGCCATCGGCATGGACGCGATCAAGGCCCACGAGAAGGCCCTGACCGCGTACGCGCTGGATGCCCTCGACGAGGTGCCCGGCCTGCGGATCATCGGCCCGCGCACGGCCGTGTCCCGCGGCGGCGCGATCTCGTTCGCGCTCGGCAGCATCCACCCGCACGACGTGGGCCAGCTGCTGGACGAGCAGGGGATCGCCGTGCGGGTGGGACACCACTGCGCGCGGCCGACCTGCCTGCGGTTCGGGGTGCCGGCGACCACCCGCGCCTCGTTCTACCTGTACACGACCGAGGCCGAGGTCGACGCCCTGGTGCGCGGCCTGCACCACGTCGCGAAGTTCTTCGGCTAAGGGGGGATCGCCGGTGGCAACCGACCTGTACCAGGAGATCATCCTGGACCACTACAAGCACCCGCAGGGCCGCGGCCTGCGCGAGCCGTTCGACGCCGAGGTCCACCACGTGAACCCGACGTGCGGCGACGAGGTGACGCTGCGGGTCTCGCTCAAGGACGGCGTGCTCGCCGACGTCTCCTACGACGGGCAGGGCTGCTCGATCAGCCAGGCGTCGGCGTCCGTGCTGCACGAGCTGCTGACCGGGCGGCCCGTCGCCGAGGCGATGAGCGTGCTGGACAGCTTCACCGAGCTGATGGGCAGCCGCGGCCAGCTCGAACCCGACGAGGACGTGCTCGGCGACGGCATCGCCTTCGCGGGCGTCTCGAAGTACCCGGCGCGGGTCAAGTGCGCGCTCCTGGCGTGGATGGCCTTCAAGGACGCGACCGCCCAGGCGGTCGAGCAGGGGAGTGACGCATGAGCGAGCGTAGCGAGCGAATGATGGGCACAGTGCGCGTGGAGCGTCATGCGCGGCCGGAGCGAAGCGAGGGGCGGGCATGAGCGAGCAGACTGTGGCGAGCATCGAGGACGTGGAAGAGGCGATGCGCGACGTCGTCGATCCCGAGCTGGGCATCAACGTCGTGGACCTGGGCCTGGTGTACGGCATCCACGTCGACGGCGAGAACACCGCCACCATCGACATGACGCTGACCTCGGCGGCGTGCCCGCTCACTGACGTCATCGAGGACCAGACCCGCGCCGCCCTCACCACCGGACCGGGCGGCGGCCTCGTCGGCGACTTCCGGATCAACTGGGTCTGGATGCCGCCGTGGGGCCCGGACAAGATCACCGACGACGGGCGTGACCAGTTGCGCGCGCTCGGCTTCAACGTCTGATGCACCCGGCCGGCGCCGCGGGCGGCGGTGGAGCCCCTGCCGCCGGTGGCGGGCGGATCGTCCAGGTCCCGCCCGAGCGCCTGGCGGCCTGGGCGGACGGCTTCGCGCACCGGCACGGCCCGTTCACCAGCACCCGGGGTGACGGCGAGGTCGCGCTCGAAGCCGAGGACGGCGCCACCGCGGTCCTCACCGTGCCGTTCCCGCCGGTCACCGAGGACGGTCCGGCGCTGACGACCCTGATCGCGCACGCCCGTCTCGACCGCCCCGCGGCGGTGCTGCTCGTGCGGCTCGGCGGCTACGCGGTGGGCATCTTCGACGGATCCCAGCTCGTGCGGTCCAAAGTCGACTCCCGCCTCGTCCACGGCCGCCAGCGCAACGGCGGATCGTCGCAGAAGCGCTACGCCCGCCGGCGGGAGAACGAGGTCAAGGACCTGATCGCGCACGCGGCCGACCTCGCGGCCCGGATCCTGCTGCCCGCCGTGCCAGGAGTCGACGCCGTCTTCACCGGCGGCGACAAGCGCGCGATCGACCAGGTACTCGCCGATCGGCGGCTCGCTCCGCTCGCCGCCAAGCGCACCGGACCGTTCCTCACCGTGCCGGATCCCAAGCGCGCGATCCTGGAGGAGACCCCGGCGATGTTCCGCGCCGTCCGGATCCACGTGACCGACCCGCCCGGCTGACGTCCGGGCGGGGCCAGCCTCGGGAGTGGTTACGCCGGCGGGGTGTAGGTGGGCACGTTCGCCGGGATCAGGTGCGGGTGGAAGGTGAAGACGTTCGGGTCGGCCGGATCCACGATCGCGCTGACCCAGTGGTTCTGGAACTCGCCGAACGTGGTCACCCGCGTGAAGTTCTCGATGACGTTCGGGCTCGGATCCCCCGCGGCGTTGACCGGGGCCGCGTCGGTGAGCGGCTTGTCCAGCTCGAAGCTGTGGCTGTCGCCGTTGACCAGCACGATCGGCTTGCCGAACGCGATCGCATGCCTGGCCAGGGCCGCCTTCGTGTCGGCGTAGTGGGCCAGCGTGCCCTTCGCGGCGGCGCTGGGATCCCACATGTCGGCCTGGATCACGATCATCACCGCCTTCGAGCCGGCCGCCGTCGCCGTGGCGAACGACTGGTCCAGCCAGTTGAGGTTGGCCTTGTTGCGCGCGGTGTACTCGGCCTGAGCCTCGTCGGCCGGACCCTCCTTGGTGCCGTCGCGCGCCGGGTCGATCCAGTTGTTGTCGCTGCCGGGGATGTTCAGCCCGATGTAGGTGACCGGCCCGTTGGCCCAGCGCACGTTCTCGGGGTAGGCCGCGCTCTGGCGGGTCAGCCGGATCGGGTGGCGGCCCAGGCTGCGATCCGTCGGGTAGAACAGGGTGCGCTCGTAGGCCAGCCGGTCGTTGGCGTCGAAGTGCGGGGTGATCTTCGCGCGGTCGCAGTCGGTCCACTCGTTGTCGCCGGGCAGGATCACCGACGGCGCGCGCAACTGCCGGAAGTATCCGAGGGCGTACGTGTAGATGTCCGGCTTTCCGGCCGCCTGCGCGGATCCGTCGACGTCGGCGTAGCAGGGCTCGCTGCCGTTCTTCATGTCGCCGTCGAACACCGAGAACGCCAGGTGGTGGGCGTTCAGGTCCTCGATGACCGCAGGGTAGTGCGCGCGGCCGTAGTCGCCGTACGGCATATCGCCGAAGAGCCCGACCTCGTACCGGCCGGAGCTGGCTCCGCTCGCCGATCCGGTGGCGGGGATGGTGGCGGCGGTGGCGGCCCCGGTGGCCGCGAGCGTGGCCGTCACGAGCACGGCCATGGTGGCCAGCGACTGGCGTCGGTTCATAGGGGTCTCCTCGTCAGGATGCGTCGCAGCAGTCGACGCCACCGAACGAGACGCGCGCGGGCGGGCGGGGTGCGCGCGGGTGAATGGCGTGCGAAGAGTGCGTTGCGTACGCATAGCTGAGGCGGGTATGCGCCGGTTCGCCCGGCTCGGTGTTAGGCCGCGTAGCTGTGCACGGGGACCGGCGGGAGGTACCGCGCCGCCGTGAGCCGCTGGGCCGTGAACTCCAGCGCCCAGACCGATCCCTTGGCCCAGCCGGCGTCGCGCGGCACCGGGCCGCCGGCCGCCCGGAGCTGGAAGAGCAGTGCGCCGATCAGCTCGCCGTGGGTGCACAGCGCGATGCCCTCGTGCCCGGCCTCGGAGATCAGCCGCAGCGCGTCGTAGACCCTGGCCTCGCGGCTGAGCCGGGGATCGACCGTCAGCGGGACGGCGTGCTCGCGGGCGATCCGGCTGACGGTCTGGCGGCACCGGTCGGCCGGGCTGGTGATGATCCTGGTCAGCGGGTACGGCGCGAGTACCGAAACCAGGCCCGCGGCCTCGGCTCTCCCGCCGGGGGAGAGCGGGCGGCGCTCGTCCGATCCGTGTCGTGCCTTGTCGCCAGCGTGGGCATGACGGACAAGGAAGATCACAGATCGGCTCCTTCACGAGCTCGGCGGGCGGTACCACCAGGCTACGGGCCGGGACAGGACCCCGCGGGTGAATTCCCTCCAAAGGAGACCCGGATCACCGCCCACCCGCCACCCCGCCGCCCCCTCCGCCGAACCCCTCCGCCCCCTCCGCCGGACCCCTCCGCCGAAGCGCGGTAACTGCGG
>JAOPVE010000098.1 GCA_025963185.1 Actinomycetes bacterium | reverse complement strand
CCCGCACTTCGCGGGTGGAGCTCAGTCCTCGACGCTCTGCACGCGGGACCAGTCGGCGCACTCCTCGCACCAGATCCAGTCGTGCAGGCCGGCCACCGGGTCGCGCACCCAGCCGTGGCCGCACGCGAGCTCGACACGGCGCAGGCGGGAGGCCGGGCGGACGGGCCGCCCGGTCCGGCCGGCCGGCGGCGTCCGCCGATCGGCCTTCGTGGTGTTCCTCGTCATCACAGCCCCCTTCCGGGCGTTGTTGTCGTGATGGGAAAGCGGGTTCAGCCCTTCACGCAGACGACCTGCTTGAGATGTGCGACCACCTCGACCAGGTCGGACTGCTGCGCCATCACCGAGTCCAGGTCCTTGTACGCGGCCGGGATCTCGTCGACGACGCCGGAGTCCTTGCGGCACTCAACGCCCGCGGTCTGGGCCGCGAGGTCCGCTGCCGTGAACATCTTCTTGGCCTGAGTCCGGCTCATCCGGCGCCCGGCCCCGTGTGAGGCCGAGTTGAACGCGTCGGCGTTGCCGAGCCCGCGGACCACGTAAGACCCGGTGCCCATCGAGCCCGGGATGATCCCCAGGTCGCCGGCGCCTGCCCGGATCGCGCCCTTGCGGGTCACGAGCACGTCGACGCCGTCGTAGGTCTCCTCCGACACGTAGTTGTGGTGGCAGGAGACCGGCTCGTCGTAACGCACGTTCGCGTCCGGAAGCTGGTTGCGGACCACCTGGCAGAGCAGCGCGAGCATCGTGGCCCGGTTGCGAGCCGCGTACTCCTGCGCCCAGAACAGGTCGCGCCGGTAGGCGTCCATCTCCGGCGTGCCGGTCAGGAACACCGCGAGGTCGCGGTCCGGGACGTCGGCGTTGTGCGGGAGCGAGCGGGCCACGGCGATGTGCCGCTCCGCGAGCTCCTTGCCGATGTTCCGGGATCCGGAGTGCAGCATCAGCCACACCCGGCCGGCGTCGTCGCCACCCTGCTCAAGGCAGACCTCGATGAAGTGGTTCCCGCCGCCGAGCGTGCCGAGCTGGCGCCCCGCCCGCTCACGCAGCTGCCGAACCCCAGGAGTGAGCTGCGCGAAACCGTCCCAGAACGGCTTCCAGCCCCCGATTCCGTGCACCTTGGCGTTGTTGACCGGGGTGTCGTGGAACCGGAACCCGACCGGGATCTCGCTCTCGATCGCCCGGCGCAGCGGACCGAGGTCGTCGGGCAGGTCCGCAGCCGTGAGCGAGGTGCGGACGGCGGACATCCCGCAGCCGATGTCGACTCCCACCGCGGCGGGCGAGATGGCCTCGCGCATCGCGATGACGGATCCGACAGTCGCGCCCTTGCCGTAGTGGACGTCCGGCATCACGGCGACCCCGTGGACCCAGGGCAGCGATCCGATGTTGCGGATCTGGCGCAGCGCTCCCTCTTCGACGGTCGCCGGGTCGGTCCACATGCGGACCGGCGCGCGCGTACCCGAGAGGGTCGTGTACGTCATGGTCGTTCTCTCCTGTGCTCGAAACGAAAGCCGCCCGGTGGAGGATCTCCACCGGGCGGCCGATAAGTCGTTGCTAGGGCGCTGCCTAGGTCACGCGGCCGGGGTGGCGGGAGGCGGTGGCGCCTTCCCAGGCACACACAGCCATGGCGGCGCGGGGCCGCTTGCTGCCGTATTGCCTGGTCACCGTCTGACTCCTCGCTGTGCCGTGATCGTCCACCCAGTGTTGCACGCACGATCGAGTGATTAACGGGCCAGCAGCCCCCAGGTTCAGCCGGCCCGCAGGCGCTTGGCTGCCGTTTCGCCACGGCGGGCGACGGGCTCGTGCTGGCCGGCCGCGGCCAGTCCGGTTCGGGGCATGTTGTTGTAGATCGCCTCATACCCGCCGGCGGGCACCAGGTAGGTCTCGTGCCAGATGCCGACGTCGCCGTTGGAGCCGACCGCCTTGTTGAAGCGGCGCCAGGCCGCGAGGTGCGGGAGGTCGCTGCCGCGCGCGAAGGCCATGAGCTGCTCGGCGGTCCGCCAGTACTGGACCGTCACCGGGCCGCGCGCGCCCAGCGTCATGCGGTAGCCGAGCAGCCCGAGCTCGGGGTGCTTCATCAGCTCGGCCATCATCGGCGGCATCTCCTTGGCCACGGGAAACCAGCTGCGGACCTTCCAGAGCTTGTTGATGCGCATGCCGATCAGGAAGACCACGAAGTCGCCCTCGATAGTGGCCGTCATGCGCGCTCCGACGACGGGGTTGCTGGCCATGTCGATCTCCCTGCGGCAGTATGGATAGCGACACTTTCTATTTTCGGATAGTGGCACTATCCATCGCTGAGCGCAAGGGACAATCCTCACGTGCGGATCTCCGAACTGAGCCGGACCAGCGGCGTGCCGGTCCCCACCGTGAAGTTCTATCTGCGCGAAGGGCTCCTTCCCCCGGGCGAGCTGACCAGCCCCAACCAGGCCGCGTACGGCGAGGCGCACCTGCGGCGGCTGCGGCTGATCCGGGCGCTCGTGGAGATCGGCGGGGTGTCCATCGCGGCGGTCAAGGACGTGCTCGCGGCGCTCGACGACACCTCGCTCGGGGTCCATGACCTGCTCGGATCCGTGCAGTACGCGCTGATCCCGGCCCAGCCCCGGGACGATCCGGAGTGGCGGGAGGCCTTCGCCGACGTGAACGCGTTCCTGGACGGGCTGGGCTGGCGGGTACGGTCCGACGCCCCGGCGCGGATCCGCCTCGCCGACGTCCTGCACGCGCTGCGCCGCCGGGACGGCGAGCCCGTGGCCCCGGACGCCGTGTTCGGGCCGTACGTGCAGGTCGCGGCCCAGATCGCGGACGCCGAGATCGCCAGCATGGCCCCACCCGGATCCCCGAGAGAGGCCCTCGCCGAGCAGGTCGCCGTCGGGGTCGCCACCTCCGAGGCCGCTTTCAGCGCGCTCCGGGCCCTCGCCCAGGAGGACGCGTCGGCCCGGCGCTACGGCGGCTCTACTCTTGAGAGTGCCCGCCCGGCCGATCAGTGAGGACCAGATGCCCGAGTTCGCCTACTCCGACCTGCTCCCCATCGGCCCGGACGACACCGAGTACCGCCTGCTCACGACCGAGGGCGTCAGCACGTTCTCGGCGGGCGGCCGCGACTTCCTGCAGGTCGAGCCCGCGGCGCTGACGCAGCTGACCCGGGAGGCGATGAAGGACATCGCGCACCTGCTGCGCCCAGCGCACCTGCGGCAGCTCAGCGGGATCCTCACCGATCCGGAGGCGTCGGCCAACGACCGCTTCGTCGCGCTGGACCTGCTCAAGAACGCCAACATCGCGGCCGGCGGGGTGCTCCCGATGTGCCAGGACACCGGCACGGCGATCGTCATGGGCAAGCGCGGCGAGCGGGTGCTGACCGGCGGCGGCGACGAGTCGGCCATCGCCCGCGGGGTCTACGACGCGTACACCCAGCTCAACCTGCGGTACTCCCAGCTCGCCCCGCTGACGATGTGGGACGAGAAGAACACCGGGTCCAACCTGCCCGCGCAGATCGAGCTGTACGCCACGGACGGAGCGGCCTACAAGTTCCTGTTCATGGCCAAGGGCGGCGGCAGCGCGAACAAGTCGTTCCTGTTCCAGGAGACCAAGGCCGTGCTGAACCCCACCCGGATGATGCAGTTCCTCGAAGAGAAGCTGCGCGCGCTCGGCACCGCCGCGTGCCCGCCGTACCACCTGGCGATCGTCGTCGGCGGCACCAGCGCCGAGTTCGCGCTCAAGACCGCCAAGTACGCCTCCGCGCACTACCTCGACAACCTCCCCGCCGCCGGATCGCCGCTCGCCCACGGCTTCCGCGACCACGAGCTGGAGAAGCAGGTCCTCGAACTGACCCGCCAGTTCGGGATCGGCGCGCAGTTCGGCGGCAAGTACTTCTGCCACGACGTCCGGGTGGTCCGGCTGCCGCGGCACGGGGCGTCCTGCCCGGTCGCGATCGCGGTGTCCTGCTCGGCGGACCGGCAGGCCCTGGGCAAGATCACCGCCGACGGGGTGTTCCTCGAAAAGCTCGAACGGGATCCGGCCCGGTACCTGCCCGAGGTGTCGCATTCCGATCTCGACACCTCCGAGGTCGTCCGCGTCGACCTCAACCGGCCGATGAACGAGATCCGCGCCGAGCTGTCGAAGCACCCGGTGAAGACCCGGCTCTCGCTGAGTGGCCCGCTCGTCGTCGCCCGGGACATCGCGCACGCCAAGATCGCCGAGCTGCTCGACGCGGGCCAGCCGATGCCCGCCTACCTGCGGGACCACGCGGTGTACTACGCGGGCCCGGCGAAGACCCCCGAGGGCTACGCGTCCGGGTCCTTCGGCCCCACCACCGCCGGCCGGATGGACTCCTACGTCGAGCGGTTCCAGGCCGCCGGCGGATCCCTGGTCATGCTCGCCAAGGGCAACCGGTCGAGCCAGGTCACCCGCGCCTGCGCCGAGTACGGCGGGTTCTACCTCGGATCCATCGGAGGCCCCGCCGCCCGCCTCGCCCAGGACTGCATCAAGCACGTCGAGGTGCTCGAATACCCCGAGCTGGGCATGGAGGCGGTCTGGAAGATCGAGGTCGAGGACTTCCCCGCCTTCATCGTCGTCGACGACAAGGGCAACGACTTCTTCGCCTCGACGTCCACCCCCACCCTGACGATCGGCCGCCGCTGATCCCCCGGCTGATCCTGCTCAACGGGGCGCCAGGCAGCGGAAAGTCCACGCTGGCCCGCCGGTACGGGGACGCGCACCCGCTCGTCCTCGTGCTGGACGTCGACATCGTCCGGGGGATGCTGGGCGGCTGGCTCGCCGATCCGGGTCAGGCCGGGCGGATCGCGCGGCGGATGGCGATCGAGATGGCGCGGGTCCAGCTTCTCGGCGCGCGCGACGTGATCGTCCCGCAGTTCCTGGGCCAGCTTCCGTTCGTGCTGGACCTCGAACGGCTGTGCCGCGAGGTGGCGGCCGAGTTCGTGGAGGTGGCGCTCGTCGGCGATCCGGACGAGGCCGCAGCGCGGTTCGCTCGCCGATCCGCGGATCCGCAGACCCCCGAGCACCGGGACGCCACCGCACTCCAGCAGCGCGTCGGCGGACCGGCGGCACTTCCCGCCCAGTACGAGCGGCTGCTCGCGGTCATCGCGGCTCGCCCGGCCACCCGCACGATCACGGTCGTCGACGGCGAGATCGACCAGGCCTACGCAGCCCTCCTCGGCGCGGTGGCCGGCCCAGCGAGCCGCGCCGAGTGAGGTGAGGGCGTACGGGGAAGGATGTCCTCTATGAGCGACTACCGCGTCGAGCGCGACACGATGGGCGAGGTCAGGGTCCCGGCGGACGCGAAGTGGCGCGCCCAGACCCAGCGGGCCGTCGAGAACTTCCCCATCTCCGGATCCCGCCTGGAGCCCGCCCATATCGCCGCGCTGGCCCGCATCAAGGCGGCCGCCGCGATCGTCAACGCGCGCCTGGGCGTACTCGGCCAGCCCGTCGCCGACGCCATCGCGGCCGCCGCCACCGAGGTCGCCGGGGGACGGTGGGACAACGAGTTCCCCATCGACGTCTTCCAGACCGGATCCGGCACATCCAGCAACATGAACGCCAACGAGGTGATCGCCACGCTGGCGTCCGAGCGGCTCGGCACGCCGGTCCACCCCAACGACGACGTCAACGCCTCGCAGTCGTCGAACGACGTGTTTCCCTCGTCGATCCACGTGGCCGCGGTTTCTTCGGTGGTCGAGAGCCTTCTCCCGGCGCTCTCCCACCTGGCCGCGTCGCTGGAGCGCAAGGCCGTCGAGTTCGCGCAGGTCGTCAAGGCGGGGCGGACCCACCTCATGGACGCCACCCCGGTCACGCTCGGGCAGGAGTTCGGCGGGTACGCGGCGCAGGTCCGGTACGGATCCGAGCGCCTGCTCGCCGCACTCCCCCGCCTCGCCGAGCTTCCCCTCGGCGGCACGGCGGTCGGCACCGGCATCAACACGCCGCCCGGCTTTGCCGCTCAGGTCATCGCCGAACTCGCCAGCGCGACCGGACTGCCCCTGACCGAGGCACGCAACCACTTCGAGGCCCAGGGCGCGCGCGATTCGCTGGTGGAAACATCCGGGCAGTTGCGGACGATCGCCGTCGGGCTGGTGAAGATCGCCAACGACCTGCGCTGGATGGGCTCGGGTCCCCGCGCCGGGCTCGGCGAGATCCAGTTGCCCGACCTTCAGCCTGGGTCCTCGATCATGCCCGGAAAGGTGAATCCGGTCATCCCGGAGGCCGTGTGCCAGGTGTGCGCCCAGGTAATCGGGAACGACGCGGCCGTGGCATTCGGCGGCGCGTCCGGATCGTTCGAGCTCAATGTCATGCTCCCGATGCTCGCCAGGAACATCCTCGAATCGATCCGGCTGCTCTCGTCTGTGACAAGGCTTCTCGCGGATCGCTGCGTAGACGGAATCGTAGCCAACGTGGACC
>JAOPVE010000087.1 GCA_025963185.1 Actinomycetes bacterium | reverse complement strand
ACGTACGCGGCCGCGAGCGTCACGATCCCGTCGCTCAAGCTCACCGCGTTGCAGGCGGCGGTCGTGATGGCGGTGTCGAGCGGATCGTCGCAGCTGGAGGCCGCCGCGGTCGTCTCCGAGGCGATCGTCGTGGACGGCGACAGCGTGGCCGCGGTCCGCGACCTCGCCCCGCACGCGTTCATCTACGTCGCCGACGTGACCGGCGAGGTGCACTCGGCCCTGTCCGAGGACGTCTGATCCACCAAACCCGCGAAGTGCGGTAACTCGCGCCGGTCAGGACCGGCTGGAGTTACCGCACTTCGGGGAAGTCCGTACCCGCTGTCAGCGGACGTGGACCAGGGTGTCGATGTCGAGCGAGCCGTGGTCGATGCCCAGGCCCGTGGCGAGCTCCTGGCCGAACTTCTCGTCGGCCTTGGTGAAGTGCGCGACCATCCGCTCGGCGACGTGCGACTCGGCCTGGCCGAGCTGGTCGACGAGGTTGAACAGCAGGTCCTCGCGCTCCCAGTCCGGCATGGTGCGGATCCGGTCGCCGGCCTGGCCGTAGTTGTTCTCCCGGTCGATCCGCTGCTTGAGCACCTGGCCCTCGACGAACGGGCGGTACTCCTGGTACTCGGCACCGGCCTCGGCGAGCCCGGCGATCGAGGACGGCTCGTAGTTGACGTGCGGGTTCGTGCCCCGGTTGTCGACGCGGTACGTCATCTGCCCGTCGGCCAGGTTGGTGTTCGGCGGGGTGAGCGGGGCGTTCACCGGGAGCTGGAGGTAGTTGCTGCCGACCCGGTAGCGCTGGGTGTCCGAGTACGAGAACGTGCGTCCGACCAGCATCTTGTCGTCGGAGAAGTCGATGCCGTCGACCAGCACGCCGGTGCCGAACGCCGACTGCTCGTTCTCGGCGAAGACGTTCTCGACGTTCCGGTTCAGCGTCAGGACTCCGGCGGGGCGCAGCGGGAACTGGTCCTCGGGCCAGGTCTTCGTGTCGTCCAGCGGATCGAAGTCGAGCTCGGGGTGCTCGTCGTCGCTCATGATCTGGATGTTGAGCTCCCACTTCGGGAAGTCACCGCGCTGGATCGCCTGGAACAGGTCCTTCGAGGCGTGCCCGAGGTCCTTGGCCTGGATCTCGGCGGCCTGCGCGGCGGTCAGCGACTCGATGCCCTGCTGGGTCTTCCAGTGGATCTTGATCAGCACGCCCTCGCCGGCCGCGTTGACGAACCGGTAGGTGTTGACGCCGAAGCCGTCCTGGTGGCGGTAGTCCTTCGGGATGCCCCGTGGCGAGAACAGCCAGGTCAGCATGTGGAGGCTCTCGGGGGTCATCGACATGAAGTCGAAGATCCGGTTGGGCTCCTGGCGGAAGGTCACCGGGTCGGGCTTGAGTGCGTGGATCACGTCGGGGAACTTGATCGCGTCACGGATGAAGAACACCGGCAGGTTGTTGCCGACGATGTCCCAGTTGCCGTCCTCGGTCTTGAGCTTGACCGCGAAGCCGCGCGGGTCACGCGCGGCCTCGGAGGAATCGCGGCCGCCGATGACCGTGGAGAACCGCAGCGTGACGGGGGTCTTCTTGCCCTTGGTCTGGAACAGCTTGGCGCGGGTGTACTTCGAGGCGGGCTCGTCGCCGATCGTGCCGTAGGCCTCGAACTCGCCGTGCGCGACGAAGCCCCGTGCGTGCACGACCCGCTCCGGGATCCGCTCGCGGTCGAAGTGGCTGATCTTCTCGATCAGGTGGTAGTTCTCGAGCGTGATCGGGCCGCGGTTGCTCACAGACCGGGAACTGTGGTTGCTGTGGACCGGATGGCCCTGCCGGGTCGTGAGTGTGCGCTTCTCGTCGCTCATGGCGAATCCCCTCCGTTGGGTCACGTCTGGCAGTTCGGGCAGCGACCCCAGTACACGACCTCGGCCTCGTCGATGACGAAGCCGGACGCGGACACGGGGTCGAGGCAAGGTGCGAAGCCGGTGGCGCAGTCGACGTCGGCGGTGGCGCCGCAGTCCCGGCAGACCACGTGGTGGTGGTTGTCGCCCACCCGGGTCTCGAACCGGGCGGGGTGCCCGGCGGGCTCGATGCGGCGGACCAGGCCCGAGTCGGTGAGCGCCTTGAGGATGTCGTAGACCGCCTGCGTGGACAGGGCGCCGAGCCGGCTTCGCGCGGCCGCGGCGATCGTCTCCACGTCGGCGTGCGGGTGCTCGGCGAGCGCGGTGAGCACGGTCACGCGCGGCTGCGTCACGCGCAGCCCGGCTGCCCGGAGCTGACCGAGCGGGTCTGTGTGCATCACGTCCCACTCAACACTGAAGACTGGAACGAGTCAAGAAAAGGGCGAGCCGCCTACGGCGTGTTGCCGAGCCCGGTGCAGGCCCGCAGGCCGGCGTACTTGGTGCGGATCCGGGTCGCCTCCGCGCCGGTCGCCACCAGGGGCTGTCCGGTCCTGGTCGAGATCCGGGCCGGGGTCAACTCGGCCTTCGTCACGGATCTGCCGTGCAGGGTCAGGGTGAGGACCCCTGTGTCGTTCGAGTACGCGTTGTCCCACCACCACAGGAAGTTGCCCAGGCCGTACTGGACGTAGGTGTGGCCGAGGTAGCCGTCGCCCAGCATGAGGTGGGCGTGGGTGGAGACGATCGCGTCGGCGCCCGCGTCCGCGAGGGACTTGGCCAGGGACTTCATCGCCGCCGTCGGGCAGGCCGATCCCTCCTTGCCCCAGTGCAGGTAGACGACCACGACGTCCGCCCTGGCCCTGGCGGCCTTCACCGCGGCCACCGAGGCGGGCACGTCCAGCCCCGACGCGATCCCCGGCCGGTCCGCCCTCGCCGTCCACTGTGGTGCCCGCTCGCGGATCTGGGACAGGCCCACGAACGCGATCCGGGTGCCGCGGACCGTAGTGACCCACGGGGCGTACGCGGCGGCCTTGTCCTTGCCGATCCCGACCACGGGCTGGCCGCTGGACCTGATCGCGGCGAGCGTGTCCGCGAGTCCCGATTGGCCGTAGTCCAGCGCGTGGTTGTTCGCCATCGTCGTGACGTCGATGCCGGCCGCCTTGAGCGCGGTGAGGGCCTTGGCGGGCGCCCGGAAGTGGTACTGCT
>JAOPVE010000096.1 GCA_025963185.1 Actinomycetes bacterium | reverse complement strand
ACCGCACTTCGGCGCGGCGGCGCCGCGTGGGCGCGTCGGGCGGGTCGGGCGCGTCGGTGGGTGTGGCGGGCGCGGGGGCACGTCGGTGGGTGTGGCGGTGCGCGGGTGTGGGGGAGCGAACACCGTGTTCCGGGTCACTGCCAGGCGGCCGGGTGGGCTCTACGCTGCGGGGCGCGCCGGCGGTCCGTAGTGGACGGTCGCCGGCGCGATCCCCGGATTCCCGTCGAGAGGCTGCTCCGTGCGTCGCTGGATCCTCGTGTCCATGCCCCTGTTGCTGCTGGCACTGATCCCCGCCAGCCCGCGTGCGGAGGCGGCGGTGGCGCCCCCGGGGTTCACCGACGAGGTGGTGGCGCAGGTGGACGCGCCCGTCGGCATGGACTGGCTGCCCGCCGGGGGGTGGATGCTTGTGGCGACCCAGCGCGGCCTCGTGCAGCACGTCGAGGACGGCGCGGTCACGACCCTGCTCGACCTGGGCCCGAAGATCTGCACCAACGTCGAGCGGGGGATCGCGGGCATCGCCACCGATCCCGATCCGGCCTCGCGCGCTTTCTACCTCTACTACACGGCCAAGGGCAGCGACCCGTCGTGCCCGACGACGGCGGGGGAGCCGAACCCGCCCGGCGCTCCCCGGAACCGGGTGTCGCGGTTCGTCCTGCGGGCCGACGGCACCGTCGATCCGGCGAGCGAGACGGTCCTGCTCGACGGCATCTACTCCCCAGCCGGCTACCACAACGCGGGTGACCTGCACGTCGGCAAGGACGGCTACCTGTACGTCACCACGGGCGACGGCGGCTGCGACTACCGCGGCGACAGCGGGTGCGGCGGCGCGAACGACGCCTCCCGCGACCGCAACGTCCTCAACGGCAAGGTCCTGCGCATCACCCGTACTGGCGGAATTCCACCCGAGAACCCCTTCCACGGATCGGGTACCGCGCGCTGCCAGTTCGCCCCGGCCCCGGCGGGCACCACGTGCCAGGAGGCGTTCGCCGTCGGCTTCCGCAACCCGTTCCGCTTCGCCTTCGACCCCGACGCGGCGGGCACCTCGTTCCGCGTCAACGACGTCGGGCAGAACGTCTGGGAGGAGATCGACCAGGTCAGCAAGGGCGCCGACTACGGCTGGCCCATTCGCGAGGGCCACTGCGCCCAGACCGGATCCGAGACCGACTGCGGCGCGCCCCTGTCCGCCGGGCTCACCAACCCCATCTACGACTACCCCCACTCCACCGGCTGCGGATCCAGCTCGGGCGGATCCATCACCGGCGGCGCGTACGTCCCCCGCGGCGTGTGGCCGGCCGAGTACGACGGCAGCTACCTGTTCGCGGACTACGTGTGCGGCACGATCTTCAGGCTCTCGCCGTCCCTCACGCGCACCGGCCTGGTCACGGGTCTCGGTGCCAGCAGCGCCGTCGACCTGGCGTTCAGCCGCTACACCCCCCAGCGCGGGCTGTACTACACGAGTTACGCCAAGGGCGGCGAGGTCCACCGGATCGACTACACGGGCTCGGCGAACCGCACCCCGTCGGCGGCGCTCGCGGCCCAGCCGTCGTCGGGCGCCGCGCCCCTGGCGACGGCTCTGTCCGGGGCCGGCAGCACGGATCCGGACGGCGACCCGCTGACGTACCTGTGGAGCTTCGGCGACGGATCCCCGGCGGCCACGACCACGACCGCGGCGATCGGCCACACCTACGCCGCCGGCACCTGGACCGCGACCGTGCGGGTCCGGGACGCCGGGGGACTGGTCTCGGCGCCGGCCACCGTGACGATCCGCTCGGGTGACGACGCCCCCCGGGCCACGATCACCGGGCCGGCCGCCGGCACGCTGTTCACGGTCGGCGGGAGTTACCGGCTCAGCGGATCCGCCACCGACGCCCAGGACGGCACCCTGCCCGCGGCCTCGCTGAGCTGGACGGTCATCCGCGTGCACGGCAACCACACCCACCCGTTCCTCGGCCCGGTGACCGGCAACGACATCGCCTTCACCGGCCCCGCCCCCGAGGACCTCGCCGCCGCCGCGAACAGCTATCTGCGGATCGCGCTCACCGCCACCGACAAACAGGGCCTGGCCACGACCGTGACCAGGGACTTCCGGCCGCTTCAGGTCCCGGTGACCCTGGCGACGTCCCCGGCGGGCCGCACGGTCACGGCCAACGGCCTGCCGGTCACCGGACCGGCGACGATGACCTCGTGGGCCGGCTACGGGATCACGCTCGGCGTCCCGCCGCAGACCGACTCCGCGGCCACCCTGTGGGGCTATTCGAGCTGGTCGGACGGCGGCGCGCAGACCCACGCGTTCACCACGCCGTCGTCCCAGGCCACAGTGACGGCCACCCTGACCGCGCGCCCGCCGCTGGACCGGGCGGGCTGGACCGTGTCCGCGTCGGGCTCGGCGCCGGGCGAGGGTCCCGGACTCGCGCTCGACGGGGATCCGGCCACGCGCTGGACCTCGGGCACGGCGATGGCCGCCGGTCAGTGGGTCCAGCTGGACTTGGGCCGGTCGCTGGCGATCCGCCACGTGGTGCTGAACGCCGGCGCGGCGAGCCCGGGCGACTACCCGCGCGGCTACACGGTGTCGCTCTCGGCCGACGGGGTGACGTGGGGCGCCCCGGTCGCCACGGGCGCGGGCACCGAGCAGGTCACCCGTGCCACGTTCGCCACCCAGACCGCGCGTTACGTCCGCATCACCGAGACCGCCGCGGCCCCGAACTGGTGGAGCATCGCCGAGGTCAACGCCTTCTCCTGACCGGCCACCCGCCCGATCCCTGGCGAAGTGCGTGCCGTTCTGCCGCCGCTGACCGGCCTGACGGCACACACTTCGCACGAGGCGGACGGCCCGGCGGCCGGCGGGGCAAGGGCGCCCGCCCGGGCGGCCAGCGTCAGACGGGGACCGGAGTCAGGGCAGCGGGGGCCGTGAGAGCGGCGGCGAGCTGGGCGGCGGGCATCGGGCGGCCCAGGTGGAAGCCCTGGGCCGAGGTGTACCCGTGCTGGCGGAGGCGGTCGGCCTGGGCGGGCGTCTCGATGCCCTCGGCGACGACCTGCAGCCCGAGTGCCCGCGCGAACTGGATCACCCCGGCCATCACCGGCGGATCGCCCGCCGCGGCCTGGGTGAAGGACCGGTCGAGCTTGAGCTCGTCGACCGGGCAGACCTGAAGGAGCGTGAGCGTCGAGTTGCCGGTGCCGAAGTCGTCCACCGAGACCCGGACACCGATCTCGCGCAGCCTGCGCAGGTTCGTCACGGCCTCGCCGAGTTCGAAGATGGCCGTCTCGGTGACCTCCGCGCCGAGCCGGGCGGGCGCGATGCCGAACTCGGCGAGAACCCCGCCGACGTAGCCGGCCAGTCCCGGCTCCCGAAGCTCGCGCGCGGAGACGTTGACGTTGAGGGTGGGCGGGGCCGCGTCGCCGTGTTCGCGGGTCCACTCGGCGAGCTGGCGGCACGCCTCCCGGATCACCCAGCGGCCCAGCGGCACGATCAGCCCGCTGCGCTCGGCGACGGGGATGAACTCCGACGGGGCGAGCAGCCCGCGCTCGGGGTGGTCCCAGCGGACCAGGGCCTCGACGCCGGTCATCCGCCCGTCGCCGAGGTCGATGATCGGCTGGTAGAGCAGCACGAACTGGTCGTGCTCGATGGCGGCGCGCAGCTCCGCGCCGGTCCTGGCGATGTCCGCGACGTCCCCGGCCATGTCCGCCGCGTAGTGCAGGTGCCGGCTGCCGCCGACGGCCTTCGCCGCGTACATGGCGATGTCGGCGTGGCGCAGCAGGTGGCTGCCGTCGTCGCCGCTGTAGCCGTCGGCGATCCCGACGCTCGCGCGGATCAGCAGGTCGTGACCAGCGGCCTGGACGGGCAGGCGCAGCGCGGCGGTGATCTTGCCGGCCACGGTGTCCGCCCCGGCGCGGCCGGTGCCGTCGAGCAGCACGACGAACTCGTCGCCGCCGAGTCGGGCCACGGTGTCCTCGGGGCGGACGCATCCCGCGAGCCGGCTCGCCACCTCGACCAGCAGTGCGTCGCCGGTCTCGTGGCCGAGGGTGTCGTTGACGGCCTTGAAGTCGTCCAGGTCGATGAGGGCGACGCTCAGCTCGTGCCGCTGCGTTCCGAGGGCGGGCCGGTTCAGTGCGCGCGCCAGCCGCTCGTGGAACAGCAGCCGGTTCGGCAGGCCGGTGAGGGCATCGTGCCGGGCGCTGTGGTCCAGGCGCCGCAGCAGGCGCCGGTTGTTCTGGAACGCGGTGATCTGGCGGACCACGACCGTGCCGGTCAGCACCACCGCGCCGAGGCCGACGATCTTGGCGTCGGTGGGGTCGATCCAGCAGACCATGAGGAGCAGCCCGTCGACGGCCGCGATCGCCGCGTACGGAAGCAGGCTGAACGGGCGGCGCTCGGCGTCCACGTGGTCGGCCACGACGGGCCTGCGCGCGGCCGCGCGCTGCGCCTCGCCCGCGCACGCCGCGACGAACAACAGCGCCGGGACCGTCGCCTGCACGCACAGCAGGTGCGGCATGTCCCGCAGGTAGGACTGCGGCATGCCGCCGAAGCACCCGATGAGCATGGCCAGCGCGAACAGCCGCAGCGCCCGCCGGTCCACGTGCGAGTAGCTCGACAGGACGACCTTGACCACGGCCGCGACCGCGACGATCGCGAGGACCTGCACGAACGCCGCCCCGACGAGCGCCTGGGCCCGGTCGTCCTCGGCGGCGAGCAGCGGCAGCGTGTAGAAGTGCCACAGGAACAGGGCGGTCGCGAGCAGCACGGTGCTCGCGTCCAGGGCGACCCGCAGCCGCTCGCCGCGGGTCTGCAGGCCCAGCGGCAGCCGGTGCAGCGACCAGATGATCACGGCCATGGCCAGCGCGTTCGCCGTGACCATCAGCGGGGTCGCGTGCTGGACGCCGGGCGCGGGGTGCGCGATCGCGTCGTAGGCCTGCGCCGCCTCGCCGAGTCCGACCAGCGGTGCGGCGAGGGTCAGCCCGCGCCAGAACCGCCGGGTCTGGACGCTCAGGCCAGGCGCGGCGGCGGTGCGCCGGTAGACCGCGGTGAGCAGGATCGCCTGCAGCGGCGTCGCGATCCACAGCAGGATCGCCGGGCCGACCTGCTCGCCGATGTTCACTACGAACCAGCCGGCGGCCCACAGGGTCAGGGCGCCGGAGGCGAGCACCAGGCGGCTGGTCCCGCGGAGGGTGCGCAGGACGGCACGCGGGCAGTTTCCGCGCGCATGCGCCCACCTCCCCTCCGCAGGACTCGTGCTCCTGTCGTCCGGAGCGGGCCCGGTCTGAGCAGTTCGCGCACCACGGACGTGCCGCCCCGCTGTCCGCCGTGGTTCTGCCCGCGCCCGGGCAACTAGGACGGCGCCGAGAACCGCACGCTTCCGGACCTAGCGGGCGAGCCGCTCACCCCCGGCACGTCCAGGGTGCTGCACCTGGTCCGGAAACCACGCGAAGTGCGGTAACCACGACCGGTCAGAACCGGCAGCGGTTACCGCACTTCGGGGTGCGGGTCAGTGCGGCGAGAGGCCGTGGGCGCGCAGGAACGGCAGCGGGTTGATCGCCGATCCGCCCACGTGGACCTCGAAGTGCAGGTGCGCGCCGGTGACGTTCCCGGTCGCGCCCTCGAAGCCGATCAGCGATCCGGCCACGACGTGCTGGCCCGGCCGCACGACCATGCGCTCCAGGTGCCCGTACCGGGTCGTGACCCCGCCGGCGTGCGCGATGTCGATCATGTTCCCGTAGCCGGGCATCGCGAGGCTGCCGCGGTGCGAGCAGTCGGGGCTGGTGCAGCGGGCCGCGGTCACGGTCCCGGCGCTCGCCGCGAAGACGGGGGATCCGCCGCCGCTGCCGTTCGCCAGGTCGATCCCGGCGTGCAGCACTCCCCAGCGGACCCCGAAGCCGCTGCTCAGCGATCCGCGCATCGGCAGGACCCAGCGCGGGACCACCCGTCGCGGCGCTGACCGGGCCGCCCGCGCGGCGTTGCGCGTGGGTGCCGGCGAAGGCGAGGCGGACGCAGACGGCGAGAGAGACGCAGACGGCGAGAGAGACGGAGCCGGCGAGACGGACGGAGCCGGCGAGACGGACGGCGACGGATGCGCCGCCGCGGGGGAGGGCATCGCGCCCGCCCCACCGCCAGCGGCCGCGAGCGCCCCGAGTGGGGACTGGGCGGCCGTCAGCGTGCCCGCGAGGGCGAGGGCGGACGTGGCGAGGACAACACGAGCAGGACGGATCCAGGGATGCATGCGTCGATTCCTGGGCCGGGGCCGCGGACGGCACCTCCGGCCGGTCAGAGCCGGGCAGTGCCACGGCGTCGCGCGGCGCGTCGGCACCGCGGGTTTTCAGGGACGGAACGCAACCGTAACAACACGCACCGGCGCAGCCGCCGGGATCCGCGCGGGCGGATGTGACCTTCGTCGCGTGCCCGTCCCAGTGCTCCCGGGAATGCGGGCGGAATGCGAGGAACCGGGCGGCTTCACGCCGCCCGGTTCACCGGTGAGACCTCGATCACTGTGCCGCGAAGGCGGGCGGTCCGGTCAGCTCCCGAACGTGTTGCAGGAGTTCGGATCCCCGGAGGAGAACCCCGTCGAGAACCACTGCTTGCGCTGTGCGGCGGACCCGTGGGTCCACGTCTCGGGATTGACCTGCCCGCCGGACTGCTGCTGGATCCGGTCGTCGCCCACCGCCGCGGCCGCCGTCAGCGCCTCGTCGATCTCCTTCTGGCTGATCGTGCCGACGAGCCCGCCCGGCGCCGCCGCGCCCTTCGCCCACACCCCGGCGTAGCAGTCGGCCTGCAATTCCAGCTTCACCGACAGCGCGTTCCGCTGGCTCGGGTTGCGCTCCTGGAGCCGCCGGACCTGCGGTTCGGTGCCGGTCAGCGTCTGGATGTGGTGGCCGAACTCGTGCGCGATCACGTACGCCTGCGCGAACTCGCCGGGGGCGCCGAACCGGCTCGCCAGCTCGTCGTAGAAGGCGAGGTCGATGTAGATGCGCTGGTCGGGCGGACAGTAGAACGGGCCGACGTCCGAGGTCGCGGCGCCGCAGCCGGTGTTCACCGACTGGGTGAAGATCGCGAACCGCGGCTGCGCGTACTGGGCGTGCAGCCGCTCGGGGGCGGTCGTGCGCCAGAAGCCCGACAGGTCGTCGAACGTCGCGACCTGCCGGCAGTCCGCGTCGTGGAAGCGGTCCTTGTTCGTCTTGGCGCACTTCTGCGCGATGGCGGTGTTGTCCGGGGTGCTGCTCCCGCCGCTGATCCCCGGCAGGTTGTGCGTCCCGGCCAGCAGGCCGATCACGATCGTGAGGATCAGCCCCGCGATGCCACCACCGACCCGGATCCCGGGGAACCCGCCGCCGCCCCCGCCACCGCCGCTGCCCCGCAGGTCATCGACGCTGGAGGTATCCAGGTCGGCATTCTCGTCAAAATCCATGTCGCCTCCGCCCGATCAACCGTGACGGAAGGCTATTGCCCAGGCGGCACCGCGCTGAACCCAGGCCGAGCCGGGGACGCCGCGGACGGCGCGCGGAAGCGCCACTGCGCCGGACCGGTAGACTCGGGATCATGTCGCACTCGTAGACCGGCCCGCACTCAACCTGGCCGTCCGCCCGTCTGCCCGTCTGCGAGGAAGTTCTCCCGTGATCAGCGTCCACGACCTGGAATTGCGCGCCGGCTCGCGCATCCTGCTCTCCGGCACGAATCTGCGCGTCCAGCCCGGCGACCGGATCGGGCTCGTCGGCCGCAACGGCGCCGGCAAGACCACCACCCTGAAGGTGTTCGCCGGCGAGGGGCTCCCGTACGGGGGCAGGATCGAGACCAAGGGCCCGATCGGGTACCTGCCCCAGGATCCGCGGACCGGCGACCTCGACGTCACCGCCCGCGACCGCGTCCTGTCCGCGCGCGGCCTCGACGCGCTGCTGCACGACATGGACAAGACGCAGGTCGCCATGGCCGAAGCGGTCACCGACGCCGAGCGAGACAAGCTGGTCCGCCGCTACGGCCGCCTGGAGGACCAGTTCGCGGCGCTCGGCGGGTACGCGGCCGAGAGTGAAGCCGCCCGGATCTGCGCGAACCTCGGCCTCGCCGACCGGATCCTCGTCCAGACCCTCGGCACCCTCTCCGGTGGCCAGCGCCGGCGCGTCGAACTCGCGCGGATCCTGTTCAGCGACGCCGAGACCCTGCTCCTCGACGAGCCGACGAACCACCTCGACGCCGACTCCATCACCTGGCTGCGCGACTACCTCAAGGGCCACAAGCGCGGCCTCGTCGTCATCTCCCACGACGGCGACCTGCTCGAGGCCGTCGTGAACAAGGTCTGGCACCTCGACGCCAACCGCGCCGAGGTCGACGTCTACGCCCTGGGCTGGAAGGCCTACCTCGCCCAGCGCGAGACCGACGAGCGCCGCCGCAAGCGCGAGCGCGCCAACGCCGAGAAGAAGATCGGCGCGCTCATGGGCCAGGCCGACAAGATGCGCGCCAAGGCCACCAAGGCCAGGGCCGCCCACTCGATGGAGAAGCGGGCCGAGCGCCTGGCCGCCGGGCTCGCCGACGTCCGCGTCGCCGACAAGGTCGCCAAGGTCCGCTTCCCGTCCCCGGCCCCGTGCGGCAAGACCCCGCTCATGGCCGAAGGGCTGTCCAAGTCCTACGGATCGCTGGAGATCTTCACCGACGTCGACCTCGCCGTCGACCGTGGCACCCGGGTCGTGATCCTCGGCCTCAACGGGGCCGGAAAGACGACGCTGCTGCGGCTGCTCTCGGGCATCGAGCCGCCCGACACCGGCGACATCCGGCCCGGCCACGGCCTGCGCCTGGGCTACTACGCCCAGGAACACGAGACCCTCGACGTGGACCGGTCCGTGCTCGAGAACATGCGCGCGACCGCGCCCGACACGGCCGACGGCGAGCTCCGCCGGATCCTCGGCGCGTTCCTGTTCTCCGGCGACGACGTCGACAAGCCGGCCGGGGTCCTGTCCGGCGGCGAGAAGACCCGCCTGGCGCTCGCCGGGCTCGTCTGCTCCAGCGCCAACGTCCTGCTGCTGGACGAGCCGACGAACAACCTCGACCCGATCAGCCGGCTCCAGGTGCTCGACGCGCTCGGCACCTACACCGGGGCCGTCGTGCTGGTCACCCACGATCCGGGGGCGGTCGAGGCGCTCAAGCCCGAGAAGGTCATCATGCTGCCCGACGGCGTCGAAGACCTGTGGAGCGACGACCTGGCGGACCTGATCACACTCGCATGACCCGGGGGAGCGCATGAGCGGAGTACGGCTGGACCGCGACGGGCCCGTCGCCACCATCACCCTCGACCGGCCGGACGCTCTCAACGCCCAGACGCCGGACACCTGGGCCGCGCTCGCCGCGATCGGGCGGGACCTGCCCGGGGACGTACGGGTCGTGGTGGTCCGCGGCGAAGGGCGCGCGTTCTCCGCCGGGCTGGACAAGTCGGTGTTCGCGGGGCAGCGGTCCGGGGACGCGCCCACCTTCGCCGAGCTCGCCGCCATGGCCGAGGACGACTGCGACGCCGTGATCGCCGGGTACCAGTCCGCGTTCACCTGGCTGCGGCGGCCCGCGCTGGTGTCGATCGCCGCGGTCCAGGGCCACGCCATCGGCGCCGGTTTCCAGCTCGCCCTGGCCTGCGACCTGCGGGTTCTCGCCGACGACGCCCAGTTCAGCATGGCCGAGACCACCCTCGGACTGGTCCCGGACCTCACCGGCACCAAGCCGCTGGTCAGCCTCGTCGGCGAGTCCACGGCGCTGGAGATCTGCCTCACCGGCCGCCGCGTCGGTGCCGAGGAAGCCCAGCGGATCGGCCTGGCGAGCCTCGTCGTCCCCCGGGCGGACCTGACCGCCGCCGTGCACGACCTCACCGCCGCCCTGCTCGCGCCGCCCCGCGACGCCGTCACCGAGACCAAGGCCCTGATCACCGGCGCTCGCCAGCGCAGCCACGCCGAGCAGGAGGCCGCCGAGCGGGCGGCCCAGGGTCGGCGGCTGCGCGACCTGGCGGGTCTCGGCGAGTGAAGATCCGGGCCGCCGCGGTTCGCCTGGACGCCCGGTCCGCCGCTATCGCCGCGGTGGTCCTCGCCAACTGCGGCGCGGCGGCCCAGGCCCGGATCAACGGCGAGCTGGGCAGCCGCCTGCACGACGGGATCCTCGCCGGGCTGATCTCGATGACCGGCGGGCTGCTGGTCCTGCTGCTGATCGTCCCGGTCACGGCGGCCGGGCGGCGCTCGGTGCGGCGGGTCCGCGACGCGCTGCGCTCGGGTGAACTGCGCTGGTGGCAGGTCCTCGGCGGGATCAACGGCGGCCTGTTCGTCGCCAGCCAGGGGCTCACCGCCGCCGCGCTCGGCGTGACCGTGTTCACCGTCGCGGTGGTCGCGGGCACCTCGGCGGGCAGCCTGCTGGTCGACCGGGCCGGACTCGGGCCCGGCGGCAAGCTCCCGTTCACCCCGGCCCGGATCACCGGCGCGGTGCTGTGCGTGGCCGCCGTCGTGGTGGCGGGCCGCGGACGGCTCGGCGGGACCGGGCTGCTGGTGATCCTCCCGCTCGTCGCCGGGGCCGGGCTCGCGTGGCAGATGGCGGTCAACGGGCGGGTCCGCGAGGCCGCGAAGTCCCCGTTCGCCGCCGCCCTGGTCAACTTCGCCGTCGCCACGGTCGCGCTCACCCTGGTGTTCGGCATCGAACTCGCCGTCCGCGGGGCACCCACCGGCCGCGCGCCACATGACTGGTGGCTCTACCTCGGCGGCCTGCCCGGCGTGATCGTGATCGCCGTGGCCGCCGCGACAGTCCGCCGGATCGGGGTTCTCGTCCTCGGCCTCGCCGGGGTGGCCGGGCAGCTCACCGGCGCGCTCGCGATCGACGCCGCCGGCGGGCGGGCCCCGATGGCCGCGACCTGGGCCGGGGTGATCCTCACCGTGATCGCGGTCTGGCTCTCCGCGCGGCCGCCGAAGCAGCCGGCCAGGACCAGCGAGCCCACCCGAATGGCCGATCATTAGCTAGTTAGCACATGTGCTAAATTCGCAGGTATGCAGCTCACCGCCCGCGAGTCCGCCGCCGTGTTCAAAGCGCTCGCCGATCCCACCCGGCGGCAGATCCTCGAAGACCTGCGCGACGGCGAGCTCACCGCCGGCGACATCGCGGGCCGCTTCCCGATCAGCCCGCCCTCGGTCTCCCGCCACCTCGGCGTCCTGCGCGCCGCCGGGCTCGTCGAAGAGCGCCGCGAGGCCAACCGCATCTACTACCACCTCGTCACCGAGCGGCTCGCGCTCTGCGTCGGCGGCTTCCTGTCCGCCGTCTGCCCCGAGCAGATCGTCCTGCGCCGCCGCCGCCAGGAAGGGTCCTGACCATGCGCCTGCCCACCGTCACCGGCCGCATCGAGCGCCGCCTGCTCGTCAGCTACCGCGTCGATCCCGAGATCGCCGCCGCCCTCCTGCCCGATCCGTTCCGGCCCCAGCTCGTCCGCGGGCACGCCGTCGCCGGAATCTGCCTGCTCCGGCTCGGCGCCATCCGGCCCCCCGGAGTGCCCGCCGCACTCGGGCTGCGCAGCGAAAACGCCGCCCACCGGATCGCCGTCGAGTGGGACACCCCCACCGGGCCGCGCACCGGCGTCTACATCCCCCGGCGCGACACCGGGGCGCTCGCCAACGTGCTCGCGGGCGGGCGGCTGTTCCCGGGGGTCCACCACCGGGCCACGTTCACCGTCGCGGAGTCGGCCGAGGAGGTGCGGGTGGCGTTCGCGGCCTCCGACGGATCCGCCTCGATGGACGCCGCCGTACGGATCACGCCCGAGTTGCGGGGAAGCAAGCTGTTCACCGATCTCGCCGAGGCCTCGGCGTTCTACCGGCAGGGATCCGCGGGCTACTCGGCCACCCGCCCGGGCTGCGCGCCCGAGGGAGTGGCGCTGGAGTCCACCGAGTGGCGGGCCGAGGCGACCGAGATCCAGTGGGCGCGGTCGTCGTTCTTCGCCGATCCGGCGCTGTTCCCGCCCGGATCCGCCGAGCTGGACTCGGCGCTGCTCATGCGCGACATCCCGGTCACCTGGCGCGCCCTCGCACCACTCGCCCCGGCGCGCGCCGCCTGAGCGGCCCGCTGTCCGGCACCGCCTGCCTGGCTCCAGCGCCGGGTGTCAAGCGTGTGCGCTCGTTGACCGCACAAGCATCAGGCGATGGCGGACGCGCGAGGGCGCCGGAACACCCGAACGTCGGGCAGTGTTGGAGCCGACGACACAGAAGGGCCCGGTGATCGAATGACACCCGGTAACGGCATGGCAGGCTGGGAAATGCTGCGGTCTCTGAGCCGCAGAGACCAGGACGTGAAGGACCACAAGCTCGCCGAGGGCACGGGACGGCGGATCCTGGGATTCGCGCGCCCGTACCGAGGCGCGATCGCGGCGTTCCTCATCACCGTCGTCGGATCCGCGGTGATCGGCGTGGCGACCCCGGTGCTCGCCGGCAAGGTCGTCAACGCGATCACCGGTCACGGCAAGCCGAGCCTGGTGGTCTGGATCGCCGTGCTCATCGCCGGACTGGCCTTCCTCGACGCCGGGTTCTCGTTCGTCCAGCGCTGGCACTCCGCCCGGATCGGCGAGTCGATCATCCTGGACCTGCGCACCGCCGTGTTCAACCACGTGCAGCGGATGCCGGTCGCCTTCTTCACCCGCACCCAGACCGGCGCGCTGGTCAGCCGCCTGAACAACGACGTCGTCGGAGCCCAGCGGGCGTTCACCTCGACGCTGTCGGGGGTCGTCTCGAACGTCATCAGCCTGATCCTCACGGCGGGCGTGATGTTCGCGCTGTCGTGGCAGATCACGCTGCTCTCGCTGGTCCTGCTGCCGGTGTTCGTGCTGCCCGCCCGCCGGGTCGGCAAGAAGCTCCAGGAGATCACCCGCGAGGACTACCGGCTCAACGCCTCGATGAACGCCACCATGACCGAGCGGTTCAACGTCGCCGGCGCGCTCCTGGTCAAGCTCTTCGGCCGCCCCGAGGAGGAGTCCGCCTCGTTCGCGAGCCGGGCCGGGCGGGTCCGCGACATTGGCGTCACGTCCGCGCTGTACAGCCGGGCGTTCTTCGTCTCCCTCACGCTCGTCGCCGCGCTCGCGCAGGCCCTCGTGTACGGGCTCGGCGGGTGGTTCGCCCTGTCCGGCGCCCTCCAGGCCGGCACCGTCGTCACGCTCGCGCTGCTGCTCACCCGCCTCTACGGGCCGCTGACCGCGCTGAGCAACGTCCGGGTCGACGTGATGAGTGCGCTGGTCTCGTTCGAGCGGGTCTTCGAGGTGCTCGACCTGCCGCCGATGATCGCCGAGAAGCCGGGCGCCGTGCCGATCCCCGTTGGCGCGCGGACGGTCCGCTTCGAGGACGTGCACTTCTCCTACCCGACGGCCGAGGAGGTCTCGCTGGCCTCCCTCGAAGACGTCGCCGTGCTCGACTCGGCGCCCAGCCAGCCGGTGCTGCGCGGGGTGAGCTTCGAGGCCACGGCCGGTCACCTGGTCGCGCTCGTGGGTCCCTCGGGCGCGGGCAAGACCACGATCTCCCAGCTCGTCCCGCGGATCTACGACGCCGTGTCCGGCCGGGTCCTCGTCGGGGGAGTGGACGTGCGGGACGCCCAGCTCCAGTCCCTGCACGACTCGATCGGGGTCGTCACCCAGGACGCGCACCTGTTCCACGAGACGATCCGGGCGAACCTGCTCTACGCCCGGCCCGAGGCCACCGAGGACGAGCTGTGGGAGGCGCTCGACCGCGCCCAGATCTCCACCCTCGTGCGCTCACTGCCCGACCAGCTCGACACCCTCGTCGGCGACCGCGGCTACCGGCTGTCCGGCGGCGAGAAGCAGCGGCTCGCGATCGCGCGGCTCCGGCTCCAGGGACCGGGCATCGTGATCCTCGACGAGGCGACCGCCCACCTGGACTCCGAATCCGAGGTGGCGGTGCAGCGGGCCCTGGACGAGGCCCTCACCGGACGGACCTCGCTGGTCATCGCCCACCGGCTCTCGACGATCCGCGGCGCGGACCAGATTCTCGTGGTCGACGCGGGCCGGATCGCCGAGCGCGGCACCCACGAGCAGCTCCTCGCGGCGGGCGGCCTCTACTCCGACCTCTACCGCACCCAGTTCCTCCGCGAGGAGCCCAGCCTGCGCGAGGAGCCCAGCCTGGTCGCGGCCCCCGCCGACTGACCACCCTTGCGAACCGCGGTAACTACGGCCGGTCAGGACCGGCCGTAGTTACCGCACTTCGCGGGTGAGGTCCCGGGCGATCTCGCGGGCGACGTTGCCGGGCAGCTCGAACGCCCGCTGGGCCTCCGCGCGCTCCCAGGCGCGCTCCTGGTTGCTGCAGATCTCCCGCCAGGCGTTGCGGCGGGCGCGCGCCTGTCCACCCTGCGCGAACACCGTGACGGCCAGGGTGTGCAGCGCATTCGGGACGTCGAACAGCGGGGCCGGGGTCTTGCTGGGCACCGGGGATCAAACCCTTTCTGGGATCGGTCGATCGCTGCCCGGGGAAGCAGCCCGGCGGCACTGCCGCCGGGCCGGGAAACGGGAAGAGCCGGGAACGGAAGAAACGAGCGGTCAGACGCTGACGAGGCAGCCGTGCTCGTCGCGGGCGTCGGCGTTGTCGTCGTCGAACCAGCGGCCACCGTCCGCGAGGTAGCGGAACCGCAGCGTGGTGCCCGCCGGCACGGTGACGGTCGCGGTCCGGGAGCCGTTGCGGCCCGGGACCAGCTCGTGCACGCCGGGCTGCCAGTCGTTGAAGTCGCCGACGACCGACACGGGACCCTCCGGCTCGGAGACGGGCAGCTCGAAGGTGAGCTTGACGGTTCCGGCCTTGGTGGGCTTCTGCCGCTTGATCACGGGTGCTCCTTTCGCGCGCGGGCGCACAGAGGGTGGTCGCAGCCTGGATGTCCGAGTGCGCGCTGGCCGCTGCGGCCCGCGGTGGCGGGGTGGCTGCTGTTCGTGCCGGGGATCCGGGCCTGGGGGAGGTGCGGCCGCCGCCCGCCCGCGCACCCGCGGGTTCGGATCGGCATCGGCATGGTCCCGTTCTCCAAGGTCAGTGCGGCGACGGTGAGAGCCGCATCCGGCGTTACGCATAGTGACACAAAACTTACGGCGAGTCACGCGCCAGATTATGATTGTGCGGCACTTGACCACTCAAGCGTCTCGCGCAGGTCCACCGCAGACTCAACCGCCCCCAACCGCGAAGTGCGGTAACTGCGGCCGGTCCGGGCCGGTCGCGGTTACCGCACTTCGGGAGGTGTGGCGGGGGCGGGGGGAGGGGCTCAGCGGCGGCGGACGGTTTCCTCGACCAGGTCGAGCACCGGTCCGAGGTCGTCGGCGGCCATCCCCATCGCGAGGCGCAGCACGAGCCCGTCGAGCGCGAGTTCCAGGAACCGCTGGATCACCTCGACGCCGACGTCCTCGCGCAGGACGCCGAGTTCGCGCTGGCGCGCCAGCCGTTCCCGGGTCGCCGCGGTCACGGCCTCGGACCGGGCCGCCCAGCGCCGGGCGAAGTCCGGATCCGTGCGGACCCGGCGGGAGACCTCGAGCTGGGTGCCGAGCCAGCCCGCCCGGTCCAGTGAGGACGGCTCGCCGCCGTCCAGCAGGTCGCGCATGACCTGCACCAGGCCGTCCTTGGCCACGACCGCCGCCATCTCGGCCGCGTCGTCCTCGGCGACCGCGAGGAACAGCGATTCCTTGTCGCGGAAGTGGTGGAAGATCGCGCCTCGGGACAGCCCGATCTCGTCCTCCAGCCGGCGGACCGTGGCGCCCTCGTAGCCGTGCCGGGCGAAGCACGCCCTGGCGCCGGAGAGGATCTCCTTGCGGCGGGCGTCGAGATGGTCCTGGCTCACCCTCGGCATGGCTCACATGCTCCCAGCAGGCATCGGCGCACCGCAAACAGTACGTACGGCTAGTCCCCGAAAAGCAGCCGGCGCGGACCCCGCAGGGCCCGCGCCGTCGCCAGGGGTCAGCTGTCCAGCAGTGAACGCAGGACGTACTGCATGATCCCGCCGTGCCGGTAGTAGTCCGCCTCGCCGGGGGTGTCGATCCGCACCACGGCGTCGAACTCCACGCCGGTGTCCGTGCCGACCTTCACGGTCCGGGGGATCCCGCCGTCGTTCAGCGCGGTCACGCCGGTCACCGAGAACGTCTCCTCCCCGGTCAGGCCCAGCGACTCGGAGTTCTGCCCCTCGGGGAACTGCAGTGGCAGGACTCCCATGCCGATCAGGTTCGACCGGTGGATCCGCTCATAGGACTCGGCGATCACGGCCTTGGCGCCGAGCAGCGCCGTGCCCTTGGCCGCCCAGTCGCGGGAGGACCCGGATCCGTACTCCTTGCCCGCGAGGATCACCAGCGGCACCCCAGCGGCCTGGTAGGCGACCGAGGCGTCGTAGATGGTGGTCTGCTCGCCGCCGGACAGGAAGTTGCGGGTGAAGCCGCCCTCGACGCCCTCCACCAGCTGGTTGCGCAGCCGGATGTTCGCGAACGTGCCCCGGATCATCACCTCGTGGTTGCCGCGGCGCGATCCGTAGGAGTTGAAGTCACGCCGCTCGACGCCGTGCTCGGCGAGGTACTGGCCTGCGGGGGAGTCGGGCTTGATCGCCCCGGCGGGCGAGATGTGGTCGGTGGTGACCGAGTCGCCCAGCTTGGCCAGCACCCGGGCGCCCGCGATGTCCTCGACCGGCGAGGGGTCCGGTGACATCCCGTCGAAGTACGGGGGCTTGCGGACGTAGGTCGACTGCGGGTCCCACTCGAACGTGTTCCCCGTCGGCGTCGGCAGCGAGGTCCAGCGCTCGTCGCCGGCGAAGACATCGGCGTAGTCCTTGGAGAACATCGCGGCGCTGATCGAGCTGGCGATGACCTCCTGGACCTCCTGCGGGGTCGGCCAGATGTCGGCGAGGTAGACCGGCTTGCCGTCGGAGTCGGTGCCCAGCGGCTCGGTCGTGAGGTCCAGGTCCATGGTGCCGGCGATCGCGTACGCGACGACCAGCGGCGGGGACGCGAGGTAGTTCATCTTCACGTCCGGGTTGATCCGGCCCTCGAAGTTGCGGTTGCCCGAGAGCACCGAGACGACGGCGAGGTCGGCCTCGTTGACCGCCACGGACACCGGCTCGGGCAGCGGTCCGGAGTTGCCGATGCAGGTCGTGCAGCCGTAGCCGACCAGGTTGAAGCCCAGCTTGTCGAGGTACGGGATCAGTCCCGCCTTCTCGTAGTAGTCCATGACCACTTTGGACCCGGGCGCCAGCGTCGTCTTCACCCACGGCTTGGCGCTGAGCCCCCGCTCGACCGCGTTCTTGGCGAGCAGCGCGGCGCCGAGCATGACCTGCGGGTTCGAGGTGTTGGTACACGACGTGATCGAGGCGATCACGACCGCGCCGTGGTCGATCACGGTCTCGGTGCCGTCCTCCATGACGACCTTGACCGGGTTGCTGACCCGGCCGGACACGGGGGCGAAGGTGCCGTTCTCCGGCTGGTCGTCAGGCGAGTCGTGGTGCAGCGCCAGCGGGTCGCTGGCCGGGAAGGACTCCTCGGACGCGTCGTCGAGGAGGCCGTGCGGACCGGCGGGGTGGCTCGCGTAGTCGGGCAGGGCCGTGCGGAACTTGGCCTTGGCGTCGCTGAGCGAGACGCGGTCCTGCGGGCGCTTGGGACCGGCGATCGACGGGACGACTGTCGACAGGTCCAGCTCCAGGTATTCGGAGTAGGCCCGCTCGATCGACGGGTCGTGCCAGAGTCCCTGCTCCTTGGCGTAGGACTCGACGAGCGCGCGCTGCTGCCCGGACCGGCCCGTCAGCTCCAGGTAGCGCAGGGTCTCGGCGTCGATCGGGAAGATCGCGCAGGTGGACCCGAACTCCGGGCTCATGTTGCCGATCGTGGCCCGGTTCGCGAGCGGGACCGCGGTCACGCCCTCGCCGTAGAACTCGACGAACTTGCCGACGACGCCGTGCTTGCGCAACTGCTCGGTGATCGTCAGCACCAGGTCGGTGGCCGTGGCGCCCGCAGGCAGCTCGCCGTTCAGCTTGAAGCCCACCACCCGGGGGATCAGCATCGACACCGGCTGTCCCAGCAGCGCGGACTCGGCCTCGATCCCGCCGACGCCCCAGCCCAGCACGCCCAGGCCGTTGACCATCGTGGTGTGTGAGTCGGTGCCCACGAGCGTGTCCGGGTAGGCCTGGCCGCCGCGCGCCATCACCACGCGGGCCAGGTGCTCGATGTTGACCTGGTGGACGATCCCGGTGCCGGGCGGGACGACCTTGAACTCGTCGAACGCGGTCTGGCCCCAGCGCAGGAACTGGTAGCGCTCGCGGTTGCGGCCGTACTCGATCTCGACGTTGCGCTCGAACGCGTCCGGACGGCCGAAGACGTCGGCGATGACCGAGTGGTCGATGACCAGTTCGGCGGGGGCCAGCGGGTTGATCTTGGCCGGATCGCCGCCCAGGTCGGCCACGGCCTCGCGCATGGTCGCCAGGTCCACGACGCAGGGGACCCCGGTGAAGTCCTGCATGATCACCCGGGCGGGGGTGAACTGGATCTCGGTGTCGGGCTGCGAGTCAGGGTTCCAGCCGGCCAGCGCCCGGACGTGATCGGCGGTGATGTTCGCGCCGTCCTCGGTCCGCAGCAGGTTCTCGAGCAGAACCTTGAGGCTGTAGGGGAGGCGCTCGGCCCCCTCGACCGCACTGAGCCGGAAGATCTCGTAGGACTCGTCACCGACCTGCAGCTGTCCCGCGCTGCCGAAGCTGTCGATGCTCGTGCCGTGCGCCACGTTGCACTCCTTCGTCAAGACTCTGCCCGGCCGGGGTACCTGAGCAGTCTTACCCATCCGCCGTCGCGATCGGCGGAGCGCCGCTGACCGCTGGTATAGCAAACAGTACGTCCGTCTTGCTAGCGCCGCAAGGCGGTCGTACGGTTGAGGCCAGCCGACCGAGGAGGATCCGTGCTCCACCACGTCCAGCTGGCGAGCCCGCCGGGCAGCGAAAGCGCCTCCCGAGAGTTCTACACCGGGATCCTGGGCCTCCATGAGATACCCAAGCCGCCCGCGCTGGCCGCCCGGGGTGGAGCCTGGTTCCGCGGCACGCTCCACAGTGCGGGCCCGGTCGAACTGCACCTCGGGGTCGAGGACGACTTCCAGCCCGCCCGCAAGGCCCACCCCGGCCTGCTCACCGGCGACATCGAGGGGCTCGCCCACCGGCTCGCGGCGGCCGGGTATCCCGTGACCTGGGACGACGGGTTCCCGGGGATGCGGCGGTTCTACTCGGAGGATCCGCACGGGAACCGGCTCGAATTCCTCACCCCGGCGGAATAACCGCCGACAGGTCTGCCGTTACACCCATCGCCGGCCTGATCAGATCCCCCGGGCCTCACCTTCAGTCGCCATGAGCGACCACTCGCCGAGAGGCGGACTGTCAGGCCGGCGCTGCAACCGCCCCTGGCCCTCGGGCCAGGGGCGGTTGCCGTTTCCTGCCCTGCCTGCCGTCTCGTGCCGCCGCAACTGTCGGGGTTGTTGCGGCCTCGGGTGCCCGGTTTGGTGACGAATACCCGAACAGTCCCGTCGGAGAGAGGCGCCGTCGGAGCGAGGCCCCCGTCGGAGCGAGGCCCCCGCCGGTGGCGTACAGAGGGCCTGTCAGGACGGGAAGCGGGGGCCGGACGCGCGCTGGGCGGCCATCCACTGCTCGACCTCGCGGGCCTCGCGGGGGAGGGCGGCCGAGAGGACCCGGCAGCCGTCCTCGGTGACGAGCACGTCGTCCTCGATCCGGATCCCGATGCCCCGCAACTCGGCCGGGACCGTCTCGTCGTCGGGCTGGAAGTACAGCCCAGGCTCGACGGTGAGCACCATGCCCGCCCGCAGTTCGCCGTCGAGGTAGGTCTCGGCGCGGGCCCTCCCGCAGTCGTGGACGTCCAGGCCGAGCATGTGGCCGGACGCGTGCAGGGTCCACCTGCGGTGCAGGCCCACGTCGTCCCGCAGCGACTCCTCGGCCGGGATCGGCAGCAGTCCCCACTCCTGCAGTCCGGCGGCGATCACCCGCATGCAGGCCCGGTGGATGTCGCGCCAGAGCGCGCCGGGCCGGACGGCCTCGATCCCCGCCTGCTGGCCGGCCAGGACCAGGTCGTACACCCGGCGCTGGACGTCGGTGAACTGGCCGCTGATCGGCAGGGTCCTGGTGACGTCGGCGGTGTAATAGTGGCGGTTCTCCACCCCGGCGTCGAGGAGCAGCAGCTCACCGGGCCGGCACACCCCGTCGTTGCGCCACCAGTGCAGGGTGCAGGCGTTCGGCCCGGCCGCGGCGATCGTGCCGTACCCAGTGAGGTTGCCGTCGTGGCGGGCGCGCAGGCCGAAGACGCCGTCGACGAGCCGCTCCGAGGAGTCCCGGTCCGCCGGCAAGGCCCGGACCACGTCCTCGAACCCCCGGACCGTCGCCGCGACCGCGTCGTCGAGCTGGGCGATCTCCCAGGTGTCCTTGACCAGCCGCAACTCGGACAGCGCGGCCGCGAGCTCCCCGTCGCGCAGCCCCTCGCCGTCCGCCGCCACGGCGGAGTCGACCGTGGAGTCGTAGCCGCGCAGCACCCGCGTGGTGACCGGATCGGTGCCCGCGAGCACCTTCTCCAGCTCGTCCAGGCGGGCGCAGGCGACCCCGAGGGCGGCCTCGGACTCGGCCAGGGTCCAGCGGCGGCCGACCCACAGCTCGCCGTCGCGACTCATGAAGAACTCGTCGGTGTCCCGGGCGGATCCGGGGCGGCGGTACACCGTTGCCTCGCCGTCCGCGGCGATGACCAGCACGGAGTCCGGCTCGTACTCGCCGGTGAGGTAGGCGAACTCGGTGCCGGGGCGGAACTCGAAGTCGGTGTCGTTGGCGCGGGGCCGCAGCTGCCCGGACGGCACCACGAGCGTCTCGCCGGGGAACAGCGCGATCAGCGCGGCCCTGCGGCGGGCGTGGAAGGGGGCGCCCTCGGCCTGGCCGGGCTGGGCTCCGGTGGGCGCGGCCCAGCCGGTGCGCATGAACTCGGCGAGCCGCTCGGTCAGCGGCAGGTCGTGGCTGGCGGTCTTCAGCGAGGGGTGGTCGGCGTTCATCGTCTCCTGCTCCCGGCGGTCGTCCGGCGGCGGTTCCTGCGGTCGTCGGGCCGATCCGCTGCCGGTTTCCTGACGGTACGCGGTGCCGCGCGCCGCCGGGCAGGGACCACAAGAGCGTGCCCCGACGGGGCTGTCCGGGCTCCTGCGGCACTGTCCGCCCGGCCGGCGTGCGCTCTCACGGCCGGCCGAAGGTCGAGGGGCATTACGGCTCAACGTCAGGTCGAGGTGTGATGCCCTGAGCGGCCGCCCGCGCCCACGCCCGAGTGACAGGAGGTGTAAGGATTGCGCGCATGTGCGGTCTCCTCACGTTCATCAGCGCCCGCGGCGACGCGGCCGCCCATGTCACCCCGATCGCCAGCGCGCTGGAGGCGATCCACCACCGCGGGCCCGACGAAACCGGTGTGGTGGTCTCCGGAGCGGACGTCGTGCTGGGCTTCAAGCGCCTGTCGATCATCGACGTGGCGCACTCGCACCAGCCGCTGGAGTACGCCGACGGCCGGTACGTGATCACGTTCAACGGCGAGATCTACAACTACCTGGAGCTGCGCGAGGAGCTGACCAGGGAGTTCGGCGCCAAGTTCGGCACGGACGGGGACACCGAGGCCATCGTGGCGGCCTACCACTACTGGGGCGAGGACGCGGTCCGCCGGCTGCGGGGAATGTTCGCGTTCGTCATCTGGGACCGCGTCGAGCAGCGCGCGTTCGGCGCCCGGGACTTCTACGGGATCAAGCCGCTGCACGTGCTGGAAACCCCGGACGGGGTCTACGCGGCCAGCGAGAAGAAGAGCCTGATGCCGTTCAGCCCGGCGGCCGCCGAGGGGGACGCGGGGATCGATCCGGCGAGCCTGTCGCACTACCTCACGCTGCAGTACGTGCCCGAGCCCGAGACCCTGACCACGGGCATCAGCCGGATCGAGTGCGGCGAGTCCTTCACCTACCGCCCCGGCGGCCGGATCGAGCGCACCCGCTACTACCGCCCCGACTTCCGCCCCACCCCCACCGACGACCCTGAGGCGCTGTTCCGGCGGATCCGCGAGGCGCTGGAGGAGTCCGTCGAGTTCCACCTGCGCAGCGACGTGCCGGTCGGGGCGTTCCTGTCCAGCGGCATCGACTCCACCGCGATCGTCGCGCTGGCCCGGCGGCACAAGCCCGACATCCTCACCTTCACGGTGGGTTACGAGGTCGACGGGTACTCCGAGATCACGGTGGCGCAGAACTCGGCGAAGTGGCTCAACGTCACGACGATCCCGACGCTGATCACCGCGCACGACATGATGGAGGCGCTGCCCCGGATCGTCTGGCACCTCGACGATCCGGTCGCCGATCCGGCTCTCGTGCCGCTGTACTTCGTGGCGAAGAAGGCCGCCGAGCACGTCACCGTGGTCCTCTCGGGCGAGGGCGCCGACGAGTTCTTCGGCGGCTACGGCATCTACCGCGAGCCGCTCTCGCTCAAGCCGCTGACCTCGCTGCCCGACTCGGTGCAGAAGGGACTGCGGGCGGTGTCCAAGGTGTTCCCCGAGGGCGTGAAGGGCAAGAGCTTCCTCGAACGCGGCACGACCCCGCTGCAGGAGCGCTACTTCGGCAACGCGCGGATCTTCACCGAGGCCGAGAAGTCCCGGCTGATGCGCTCCTACGATCCGTCGGTGCAGTACACGGACGTGACCGCGCCGCACTACGCCGACGCCGCGCACCTCGACGACATCACCCAGATGCAGTACATCGACCTGTTCACCTGGCTGCGCGGGGACATCCTGGTCAAGGCCGACCGGATGTCGATGGCCCACTCGCTGGAGGTGCGGGTGCCGTTCCTGGACACCGGCGTGTTCGACGTCGCCAGGACGATCCCGCCGGAGCTCAAGGTCACCAGCAAGGGCGTGCGCAAGTACGCGCTGCGGCGGGCGATGGAGGAAGTGGTGCCGCCGCAGATCGTCAACCGTCCCAAGCTGGGCTTCCCGGTGCCGACCCGGGTGTGGCTCAAGGACGTGATGTACGAGTGGGCGAAGGGGATCCTCGACGAGTCCGCGGCCGGCGACCTGCTCGACCTGCCGTACGCGCTGAGCCTGCTGGAGGCCCACCGCCGCGGCGACGCCGACCACAGCCGCAAGGTGTGGACCGTCCTGGTGTTCTGCGTCTGGCACGCGATCTTCGTGGAACAGCGGATCGATCCGCGCCCGGCCCCGGCGGTCTCCCGCCACGCCCGGTAGGACCGCAGCGGAAGCGCGGTAACCGCGGCCGGTCCTGGCCGGTCGCGGTTACCGCACTTCGCGAGGGTGCTGGCTACAGGTGGCCGTCGAGGTCGGCGTACGCGCGGCGGACCGCCACGAGGGACGGGCCGGGGCCGAACGGCGAGCGGGCCGCGACCTCGGCCGGTGGCGCGCCGTCGGCGTGGCCCTCCCGGCACAGCCACTCCAGCTCGGCGAGTTCGGCGTGCTGGGTCCACACGAAACCCGCCCCCACCGGATCGCCGTGACCGGGCACGAACACCGTCCCGCAGCCGGTGCCCTCGGCCGCGGCCAGCACGCTGCCCAGCGTCGGCGCCCACTCCAGCGGCCAGGCGTCCCCGAACGCGGGCGGGGCGCCGACCTCGACCAGGTCGCCCGCGACCGTCACGCCCGCGTCGGGTACCAGCGCGACCACGTCGTTGTCGGTGTGGGCGCGGCCGAAGTAGCGCAGCTGGACGGTCCGGCCGCCGAGGTCGAGGTCCGCGGCGTCGTGGATCTCCCGCCCAGGCGGCAGGATCTCGGTGCCGGCGATCTCGACCGCGAGGGCGGGGAACTCCACGGCGGCCTCGTGGGCGATCCGGCTGGCGTGCTCGCGCAGGATCTCGGCGCACCGGACGTGGCCCCAGACGGTGTCCGCGGACGTGGCCACGGCGGCGTTGCCGAAGGTGTGGTCGAAGTGGTGATGGGTGTTGAGCACCAGCAGGGGCGCGCTCGTGACGCGCTCGGCGGCGGCCTTGAGCGCCGCGGCCTGCCGCTCGCTGCTCAGCGTGTCGCACACCAGGGCGGCGCTCTGTCCGATCACGAGGGTGCTGGTCACGTCCAGGCCGGGGTGCCGCAGCACGAGCACGCGGTCGGCGACCTCGGTCCAGCTGGCGGTCCACGGTGCGGTCATTCCAGGCCCTTCAGGAACTTGTCCCGGTCGACGACGATCCGCTCGACGACGGCGGTCGCGAGCACCTCCTCGCCGTCACGCACAGTCACGTCGAAGACCAGTTTACGGCCATCGACGCCAACGAGGATCGCGTCCGCCGTGACCCGCCTTCCGACGGGCGTGGGGGCCCGGTGGCGGAGCTCGGCGCGGGTGCCCACGCTTGTCCGCCCGGCCGGCAGGGCACCGTCGATCGCCGCGACCGTGGCCTCTTCGGCGAGCGCCAGAACCCGGGGCGTGCCGAGCACGGGCACGTCTCCGGATCCGAGCGAAATGGCCGTATCCTGCTGTCCGACAACGAGATCCGCCCGAGCCGCGAGCCCTGTGCGCAGTTTCATGGGCGCAGCCTAGGGCTGTTCTGCCGCATCCGACTGGATCGTGAGGGCTTGTGCGCCTAGCGTCATCACCCATGAGGGACATGCAGACGGTCGCAGCGTGGATCGCGGCGGCAGACAGGGTCACGGTGCTGACCGGGGCGGGCATCAGTACGGACAGCGGCATACCGGACTTCCGGGGCCCGAACGGGCTCTGGACGCAGAATCCGGGTGCGCAGCGCCTGTTCACTCTGCGTGACTACATCGCGGATCCGGACATCCGCCGGGAGGCGTGGCGGATCCGCCGCCAGCACGCAGCCTGGACCGCCCGCCCGAACCCCGGTCACTACGCGCTCGTCGAGCTGGAGAACACCGGCCGGCTCCGGGCGATCATCACCCAGAACATCGACGGGCTGCACCAGCTCGCGGGTAATACCGAGGACCTGGTGATCGAGGTCCACGGATCGCTGTATGAGGTCGAGTGCCTGTCGTGCCACACCCGCACGGCGATGTCCGACACGCTCGAGCGGGTCGCCGCGGGCGAGGAGGATCCGGCGTGCCTGCGCTGCGGGGGGATCCTCAAGGCCGGCACCATCTCGTTCGGCCAGCCACTGGTGCCCGCGGTGTTCGCGGCCGCCCGATCGGCTGCGGCCGAGTGCGACGTGTTCCTGGCGATCGGCACGTCACTGTCGGTCCAGCCGGTGGCCGGGCTGGTGGACGTGGCGAGCCGGCAGGGCGCGAAGATCGTCATCATCAACGCCGACCGCACGCCGTACGACTCGCGGGCGGACGCCAGGCTCGACGGCCCGATCGGGGAGATCCTGCCGTCGCTGATCAGCGCCGCCGCCGAGAAACCCGCTGCAAGCGCCGGGTAGCGCGCCGCCCCGGGGGCTTGGCCCGATAACCGTCTGGTATCGGGACGTTCACGCTCTGGCCACTCCGGCGAAGTGGCCAGAGCGCGTTGCATTATGCTCGGCCCAATGGCGCTCTCGGATATCGACGTTTCCCCGGCTGCGTCCGGAGCCGGGCCGTCCGGGTCCGGGCGGTCCTTTTTCCGCACTCGCCGGAACGCCGTCACCGCCTACGCGGTCTTCTTCGGCCTGTGGTGGCACTTCATCGGGCTCCCGACGGACACCTGGCTGGTCGGCGCGTTCATCTGGCTCGGCACGATCGCCTGGAACGTCCACCAGCCCTGGCGCGAGCACCTGCGGTTCGCCCGCGACTGGGGTCCGGTGCTGCTGTTCCTGTGGCTGTACGACCTGAGCAGGGGCGCCGCGTACCTGGTGGCGAGCACGCACGTCACCGAGATGATCCGGGCCGACGAGGCGGTGTTCGGCCAGCTGCCGACCGTGTGGCTCCAGCAGCACTTCTACGATCCGTTCCACGTGCACTGGTGGGACATCGCCGCCTCGCTGATCTACCTGTCCCACTTCGTCACCGCGTTCACGGTCGCCGCCGTGCTGTGGGTGCGCAACCGGGAACTGTGGGCGGCGTTCATGCGCCGCTGGGCCACCCTGATCACCGCGGGCCTGGCCACGTACTTCCTGTTCCCGGCCGCCCCGCCGTGGTGGGCCTCGCAGTACCACTACATCGCCGAGCCGGTGCTGCGCATCTCCAATCGCGGCTGGGACGCCATCGGGATGAGCCCGGCCGGCAAGCTGATCACCGCGGGCCAGGCCATGTCGAACCCGGTCGCGGCGATGCCGTCGCTGCACTCGGGCTTCGCGATGTGCGTGGTCGCGTTCTTCTTCCTGCGGGTGCGTAAGCGCTGGATCCCCCTGCTGGCCGCCTACCCGCTGGCCATGGCGATCACGCTGGCGTACACGGGCGAGCACTACATGATCGACGCGTTCGTCGGCTGGGCGTACGTGCTGGCCGTCTTCATCGGGGTGGGACAGGCCGAGAAGTGGTGGGCCCGCCGGAAAGCCGCCAGGGCCGCCGCCGGTCGCGAGGAGGTCGTGGCCGCGGCCGAGGCCGTCGTCGCGGCAGCCCCGTACACCGGGCCGGCGCTTGCCGAATCCGCCGAGTCCACGGTGGTGCACGTGCCGTCGCAGGGCGGCGAGCGGTCAGCGGCTGGCGGCCAGCCGCCGGGTCTCCCTGGTCCGGGCGACGAGCAGGCTGAGCAGCGCTAGCGCGGTCCGCGTCTGCTGGAAGGGCGCGATCACGGGGGAGTGACCCCCGGCGAGGTCCGCGTGCACGGTCCCCAGTCCGAGGCGGCGCTGGATCGGGCCCTGGCCGAACCGCAGGCTCTGGATCCGCGCGTGCACGGCGATCCGGTGCTGGGGGATGAGCCAGCCGCTGCGGGTGACGAACAGCTGCGCGGTGATCCCCGCGGCGAGGTAGCGGTGGGCGAACGGGGCCAGCCAGCGGGCCGCCGGGGGCACGGCGACCAGGGTCACGGCGTCGAGTTCGGCGGCCGCCCCGGGCGGGAGCATCTGGCGGACCAGCGCGTCGGCGGTGCTGGCGTCCGCCACCGGCACGAGCGCGCCGCTGGCCTGCTCCTCGGCCCGGTGCCCGGCGTGGTAACCGGCCACGTCGATGTCGACCCGGACCCAGCCGAACGGGCGCCACAGCAGCGGCCGCTGGATCCGGATCGCCTGGACCCGGCCCGGCGTGACCGTCTGGGTGCGCTTCTCCAGCAGCCCGCCGCGGATCCGCAGCCCCTGCGGCGTGGCCGACACGGCGTGACCCCACTCGCGCAGCAGCCGCCGGACCGGAACGGCGGCGACGCCGACCGCCGCGGATCCGGCCCCGAACAGGCTGGCGATCGAGATCCCGTCGGTGAACAGCGTGACCGCGGGCCAGGCCAGCAGGAACGGCACCGCGAACGTGTAGGGCGTGAGTAGCTGGGAGAGCACGAGCTGCCCCGGATCGACGCGGAACAGCGGCTGCTCGGCCGGCGCCGCCTGATCCGGAGTCAGTTGCGTGGCCGGCACGCCCGAGGCCAGGCTGAGCAGGTACTCGCGCAGCCCGGCGGCCTCGCCCGCGGACAGGTAGGACAGCCGGGCCTCGGTGTCGTTGCCGCCGACGACCTCCAGCCGCAGCTCGGCGAGGCCCAGCAGGCGGGCGAGCACGGGCCGGACCACGTCGATCGCCTGGACCCGCTCGAGCGGGACAGTGCGGTGCCGGCGCGAGAGGATCCCGGCCTGGATCTGCAGTTCCCGGCCGGTGATCCGGTAGCCGGTGAACCGCCAGCCGATCCAGGACACCGCGATGGCCGCGACCGCCAGGACGGCGACCCCGGCGAACGCGAACCCGAAGCCGACCTGCTGGATCGTCTGCCAGCTCCGGACCACGCCGAGCGCGGTGAGCGCCCCGAGCACCTTGGCGCCGCGGACGAGGGGGGTCAGCGGGTGCAGGCGGCGCAGCGGGACCAGCCCGTCGCCGCTCACAGGCCCGCGGCCCGGGACTCGCCGAGCGCGGCGAGCTTCTCCCGCAGCCGCCCGGCCTCTGCGCTCGGCAGGCCGGGGATGAACGCGTCGGTGGACGCCGCGGCGGTGTGCAGCCGGACCGCGGCGAGCCCGAGTGCGCGCTCCAGCGGACCGGCGCGCACGTCCACGAACTGCATCCGCCCGTACGGGACCACGGTGAGCCGCCGGATCAGCACCCCGTGCCGGATCAGCAGGTCGTCCTCGCGCTCGGCGTAGCCCCACGACCGGACCGCCCTGGTGACGATCCGCCACCACCACGCCAGCGCGGCCAGCCCGCCGAGCCCGATCGCCCAGCCGGTCCACGTGATCCCGGTGAACGCCGGGACGGCGATCGTGGCGGCCGCCACCGGCAGGAGCCAGCCCCCGACCGCGATCCGCCGGATCACCAGCAGCCGCGGTGAGACGCCCCGCCACGGCACGTCGCCGGGCCACAGCGCGGGATCGGCGTCGGCCGCCCGCCGGGCCGGTGGCAGCGGAGTCCCGGCGGCCGCTGCGGCATCGCCGGGGGACGGGCCGTCGCCTGCCACCCGGGCATCGCCTGGGGACGGGTCGCCGGTGCCGGGGTAATCCACCCCGTCAGCGTAGGGGAGCGGTCACCCTCGATCGGCGGATCGCCGTGGTTGAGACCCGGACGGCTGGGGTAATGCATGACCAGCGTTCCAGATCGTTGTCGCTCGGCCGGAACGGGCGCGTGTCATCGCGCGCCTGACCTGCCGGGCGGCGCGCTTTCTGCAGGTCCCGTGTCCCACGCCGCCGCGCGGGTGCCCGAGAGGAAAGAGCAAGCAATGGACGACATCAGCACCGCCGCCGCCGCCCGCGTGGCCTGCCCGGCGTGCAAGCTCTTAGGCCCGCCCATCTCGCCGGCCAGGGCCGCGCAGACGCTGGCCGGGATCCACGACGACTTCCAGCACCGGGGCCGGGCCACGGCGATCGTGCGGGTGACGAGCGCGCCGGCGAACGCGGACCAGGTCGCCGCGTAGGCGCGCTACTGACCGGGCTGGCCCGCCAGCGGCTCGGTGGCCCGCAGGAATCCGCGCAGGTCGAGGAACTCGGCCAGCTGGGCCCGGTGCGCGTCGCACGCGACCCAGGTCTTGCGGCGCCCGGCCGAGTGCAGGCGGGGATTGTTCCAGCGCAGCGCCCAGATCGCGGGTTCGCGGCAGCCCTTCGCCGAGCAGACCGGCGGGGTGGTGCCCTCGCCGAGAGCGTCAGGGCGATTGTGCGGATCGGGGAACGAGGACGTCATCGGCCCGATCTCGGTGAACGGCAGCCCGGCTGCGGCACAGACTTTTGGGCAAAGAAAAAGACGCCGGGCGGCCACGGGGGAAGCCGCCCGGCGTCAGGTTTGAAGTTTACACCGGCCGGCGGCCATGTTGTCTAGTCAATCGGCGCGATCTGTTCCACTGGTTTTCACCCTCTCCGTTCGGGCGATGTTTCCCCCGGTCAAACCCCCATATCAGGGACGGGACGGACTGCTCCGGGGATGGGATGAACCAGGTCCGGGGTGAGGTGGGCCACGGTGGGGGCCCCAGCGAGAGCCATCGCGTGTTCCAGCTCGCCGGTGAGGGTCCGCAGCACATCGCGGACGCCGTCCGGCCCCCCGGCGGCCAGTCCCCACAGCACCGGGCGGCCGAGGAACACCGCCCTGGCGCCGAGGGCCAGTGCCCGCAGCGCGTGCGAGCCCCGGCGGATCCCGCCGTCGGCGTAGACCTCCACGCCGGATCCGGCGAGTGCGGCCACGACCTCCGGCAGGGCTACGGCGGTGCTCACCGCGCCGTCGAGCTGGCGGCCGCCGTGGTTGGACACGTACACGGCGTCGGCCCCGGCGTCCGCGCACCGGACCGCGTCGTCGCCCCGCAGGACCCCCTTCACGACGATCGGCAGCCCGCTGATCCGCGCGAGCCAGCCGATCACGTCCGGGGTGAGGTCCGCGGCCTGGAGCTGGGCCATCGGGTCGGGCTCGGGCTCGTCCGGAACCAGGTTGGCCGTGACGCAGCCCGGCGGCAGCTCCGGGGAGACCCCGAGGGCCTCCCACCTGGGCTTGCGACCCGGCACGGGGGTGTCCGCCGTGAGCACGAGCGCACTGGCTCCGTTCTCGGCGGCGCGCCGCACGTAGCCGGCCGTCAGCTCCCGGTCCCGCAGCACGTAGACCTGCGCCCACCACGGACCGCCCGCGGCCGCGACCTGCGACATCGGCCGGCCGGACCGGGTCGACAGGCAGAACAGCGATCCGGCGGCCGCCGTGCCCGCCGCGCTGGCCGCCTCGCCCTCGGGGTGCGCGCACAGGTGCATCGCGGTCGGCGCGACCAGGATCGGGGTGTCCACCGGGGTGCCCAGGACCGTCGTCGCGGTCGACACGGCGCTCACGTCGGTGAGGATCCGCGGGCGCAGCCGGAGCCGGTCCCAGGCCGCCGCCGCGCCGGACGCCGTGATCTCGTCGCCCGCGCCCGCCTCGGTGAACTCGGCGAACCACTCGGGCAGCCGGTCCCGGGCCCGCTGCCGCACCTCTTCCAGCCAGTCCCCGTGCAGCTCCAGCCAGTCCATGCGGGGAGCCTGGCACACCGGGTTCGTAGGAGGCTCATAAGAAACCCCGGCCGCTGCCGGCGCGGAACCGGCGGGCGTGGCAGGCTGGTGAGGTCGAGGCCCGTCACGCTGGAGGCTTTACGTGAGTGCGCAGACCACCCCGGCCCAGGACGCGACCCAGCTGGAGAAGACGCTGTTCGAGGTCAAACGGGTCATAGTCGGCCAGGACCGGATGATCGAGCGGATGATGGTCTGCCTGCTCGCGCGGGGCCACTGCCTGCTCGAAGGCGTCCCCGGTGTGGCCAAGACGCTCGCCGTGGAGACCCTGGCCCGGGTGGTCGGGGGCTCGTTCGCGCGGATCCAGTTCACCCCCGACCTGGTGCCAGCCGACATCCTGGGCACCCGCGTGTACCGGGCGTCCTCGGAGTCGTTCGACATCGAACTCGGCCCGGTGTTCGTGAACTTCCTGCTCGCGGACGAGATCAACCGCGCGCCCGCGAAGGTGCAGTCCGCGCTGCTCGAGGTCATGGCCGAGCGGCAGGTGTCGATCGGCGGCAAGACCCACCCGCTGCCGACCCCGTTCCTCACCCTCGCCACCCAGAACCCGATCGAGCAGGAGGGCGTGTACCCGCTGCCCGAGGCCCAGCGCGACCGGTTCCTCATGAAGGTGCTCGTCGGGTACCCGACGGACGTCGAGGAGCGCGAGATCGTCTACCGGATGGGCGTGAACCCGCCGCGCGCCGAGCAGATCCTCAGCCCTGAGGACCTGTTGCGCCTCCAGCAGACCGCCGACGGCGTATTCGTGCACAACGCGCTGGTCGACTATGCGGTCCGGGTCGTGCTCGCCACCCGCGCCCCCGCCCAGCACGGCATCACCGACGTGGCGCCGCTGATCTCCTACGGCGCCTCGCCCCGCGCCTCCCTCGGCCTGGTCGCGGCCACCAAGGCCCTCGCGCTGATGCGCGGGCGCGACTACGCGCTCCCACAGGACGTGCTCGACGTCGCGCCGGACATCCTGCGGCACCGGCTGGTGCTGTCCTACGACGCCCTCGCCGACGGGATCCCCGCCGAGCACGTGGTCGACCGGGTGCTCGCGAGCATCCCGCTGCCGTCGGTGAGCCCGCGCCAGCAGGCCGATCCGTACGGGTCCGGTCCGCAGGGGTCCGCTCCGTACGGCAATGGATATGTGGCCGCGCCGGTCAGTGGGGGAGCGCCGCTGCCCGCCCACCTGCGCAGCCCGCAGATCGCCCCGCCGCAGGCCGTCCCCGGCGCCGGCTGGCCCGGCCAGGCCG
>JAOPVE010000094.1 GCA_025963185.1 Actinomycetes bacterium | reverse complement strand
ACCGCACTTCGGTGGAACGCGGGTGGCCGTTGCTCTAACCCTACTATTGCGATAGGAATTGTCGACCAGCATCGCCACGGGTTCGAGGAGCCGCTTGTGACCGCCGCATCGACCGGCTTGGCGCCCGCCCCTGCCGAGAGGCCGCCCGCCCGCGCCTGGCCGGTCATCGCCGCGCTGGCGTTCGCCGGCTTCGCGGTGTCCATCGTCCACACGATCGTGATCCCGCTCATGCTCAGCTTCCCGCGGCTGCTGAACTCCTCCCCTGCGACGGTGTCCTGGCTGGTCACCGCCACGCTGCTCACGGCGGCGGTGTCGACTCCGCTGTTCGGGCGGCTCGGCGACCAGTTCGGGCGGCGCCGGATGCTGTTCGCCGCGCTGACCGGCCTGCTCGCCGGATCCCTGGTCTGCGCGCTCACGAGCAACGCCGCGGTGATGATCGCGGGCCGGGCGCTGCAGGGCACGGGGATCGCCGCGCTGCCGCTCGGCATGAGCATCATCGGCAGCGTCCTCCCACCCGAGCGGCGCGGGGCCGGGATCGCGCTGCTGAGCTCGCTGCTCGGCGCCGGGGGCGCGGTCGCGTTGCCGATCTCCGGGGTGATCTCCCAGCACGCGGACTTCCACCTGCTGTTCTGGCTGTGCGCGGCGGTGGCCGTGGTGGCGATGGCCGTGGTCCGGATCGCGGTGCCGTCCACGCCGGTCCAGCGGGGCCAGCGGGCGGACGCCGTGGGCGCGGTCCTGCTGGTCCTCGCCCTCCTGGCGCTGCTCGTCCCGCTCGCGCAGGGCCGGATCTGGGGCTGGTCCTCGCCGCTCACGCTCGGGCTGTTCGCCGCGTCCGTGGCCCTGCTCGTGCTGTTCACGCGCGTGCAGTTGCGGCGGGCCGCCCCACTGGTGGACGTGCGGGCGACCGTGCGCAGGCCGATCCTGCTGACGAACCTGGCCTCGGTACTCATGGGCTTCGCGCTGTACGCGAGCTTCCTCGGCACGGCGTCCTTCGTGGAGGCTCCCCGGGCGGCCGGCTACGGATTCGGCGCGTCGCTGTCCACGGCCGCGTTGTGCCTGCTGCCCGGCGGGCTGCTCATGCTGCCCCTGTCGCCGGTCACGGCCCGGATCTCGGCCCGGTGGGGCCCGAAGGTGGCGCTGGTGAGCGGGGCGCTGGTGGTGGCGTCCGGCTACCTGGCGCGGGTGGTTTTCACGGCCAGCCTGTGGCAGGTCGTCGCCGGAGCGTGCGTGATCTCGGCCGGCACCGGGATCGCGTACGCCTCGATGCCCGCGCTCATCATGGACTGGACCCCCGCTCGGGACACCTCGGCCGCGAACGGGCTCAACGCCCTCGCCAGGCACGTCGGCACCTCGCTGTCGAGCGCGGCCGGAAGCGCGCTACTCGGATCATTCACGATCACGGTCGCCGGGGTGACGCTGCCGGCCGAGCGCGGCTACCTGCTGTTCTTCGGGATCGGGGGCGCCGCCGCGCTGGCCGCCGCCACGGTCGCGGTGTTCGTGCCCCCGACGCCCGGCCCCAGCACCGCAACGCCTGGCCCGGACATCGCGAGGCCCAGCACGGACATCGCGACGGCACCCCAGATCGCGCGGAGCCTTCAGCTACGGCGGCGCAGGGCCGGATCGGCGATCGCCGGCGGTTCGTAACCCGCGTCCGCCTGATTGAGGGTGACCCCGGGCGGGACGATCTCGTCGATCCGGTCGAGCACCTCGGGGGTGAGCCGGACGTCCGCCGCGCCGAGCTGGGATTCCAGGTGCTCCATCGTGCGCGGGCCGACGATCGCCGAGGTCACGGCCGGGTGTTCGAGCACGAACGCGAGCGCGAGGTGGATCAGCGACAGCCCGGCCTCGTCCGCCAGCTTCGCCAGCTCACCGGCGGCCTGCAGCTTCGGCGCGTTCGCGGGGTGCCGCGGGTCGTACCGGGCGGGCATGCGGTCGGTCCGCAGCGAGATCGGCTCGGTGGTCTCCGCGGTGTACCGGCCGGACAGCCAGCCCCCGGCGAGCGGGCTCCACGGGATAACGGCCAGCCCGTACTGCTGGGCGACGGGCAGCACGTCAGCCTCGATGCCGCGCGCGAGGATCGAGTACGGCGGCTGCTCCGAGACGACCCGCTCCCGGCCACGCCGCTCGGCGGTCCACTGACCCTCGACTATGGAGGCGGCCGGGTACGTCGAGGTGCCGATGTAGCGGATCTTGCCCTGGTGCACGAGGTCCGAGAGCGCGCCGAGGGTGTCGTCGAAGTCGGTGTCCGGATCCGGCCGGTGTACCTGGTAGAGGTCCACGTGGTCGGTCTGGAGCCGGCGCAGGCTGTTGTCGATTTCGCGGGCGATCCAGCGCCGGGAGTTACCGCGGTGGTTCGGGTTCTCGCCGAGCTGGCCGTGGAACTTCGTCGCGAGGAACACGTCGTCGCGGCGGCCGCCGACGAGGGCCTTGCCGACGATCTCCTCGGACTCACCCTGGGAGTACACGTCGGCGGTGTCGACGACGTTGATGCCGGCGTCGAGCGCGCGGTGGATGATCCGGATGCTGTCGTCGTGGTCGGTGTTGCCGATCCGGCCGAAGTTCATGGCGCCGAGCGTCAGTGGGCTGACCTGCACTCCGGTGCGGCCGAAGGAACGGTACTGGCTCATCGGGACTCCTCGTCTCTCACGTCTCGACAGGGGCAACACCGGGACCGGCCTGCCACTTCCGTCTCACTGTGTTACGAATCCATTACGTCCAGTGTGCAGATAGCTAAATCGAGGCGTAGCGTCCTTTCCCGAGCGTGGCGGCATCGCCCGGTTCCCTGCGGCGAGCGCCGAATCCGCAGTCGCATACCGGCCGAGAGGTAGTGACTCATGCACCACGTACCCCACCACAGCGCGCACCGGTTATCCCTCGCGCTCGCCGCGGTCCTCGTAGCCGCCCCCGCGCTGGCCGCCTGCGGTAGCAGCGGAGGCGGCGGGTCGGACAAGCCGATCGTCGGCCTCATCACCAAGACCGACACCAACCCCTTCTTCGTGAAGATGAAGGAGGGGGCGACCACAGCGGCGAAGGCCAACGGCGTCACACTGCAGTCGTTCGCGGGCAAGCAGGACGGCGACAACGAGTCGCAGGTGCAGGCCATCGAGAACCTGATCTCCGCCGGGGCCAAGGGCTTCCTCATCACGCCGAATGACTCGAAGGCGATCGTGCCGTCGATCGACAAGGCCCGCCAGCAGGGCATGCTCGTGATCGCGCTGGACACCCAGACGGATCCGCCGAACGCCGTCGACGCCACCTTCGCGACCGACAACTTCCGCGCCGGGTTGTTCGTCGGGCAGTGGGCCAAGGCGAAGTTCGCCAAGAACGGCACCCAGGCCAAGATCGCGCTCCTGGACCTCAACCCCAACCAGGTCTCCGTGGACGTGCAGCGTGACCAGGGCTTCCTGTCGGGCTTCGGCGTCGACGTGAAGAACAAGAACCGGATCGGCGACGAGTCCGACCCGCGGATCGCCGGGCACGACGTCACCGACGGAGCCGAGGACGGCGGCCGGACGGCGATGGAGAACCTGCTCCAGAAGGATCCGACGATCAACCTCGTGTACACGATCAACGAGCCCGCGGCGGCTGGGGCGTACCAGGCGCTCAAGGCGGCCGGCAAGGACAAGTCCGTCACGATCGTCTCGGTCGACGGCGGCTGTCCCGGCGTCGCCGCGGTCAAGGCCGGCCAGATCGGCGCGACCTCGCAGCAGTACCCGCTGAAGATGGCCCAGCAAGGCGTCGCCGCCATCGCCGCGTTCGCCAAGAACGGCGCCAAGCCGAAGGCGACCGCGGGCAAGAACTTCACCGACACCGGCGTCACGCTGATCACCGACCAGCCGCAGTCCGGAGTGGATTCCAAGGACACCGCCTTCGGCAAGGCCAACTGCTGGGGCTGACCGCCCCACCCACCGGTAGCCGCGGCGACACGACCTCGTCCCTTCGCCGGACCTCATCTCCCCGCCGGTTCACCGGACCTCGTGCTCCCCCCGGCATGAAGGAGTTCCTCACGATGGCCAACGACACCTTCCCCGACGGGACCGCCGCGGCGACCACCGCGGCACCGCCACCCCCGCCCCGGCAGGGGTTCGAGGATCGCGGCCCCGAGTCGATCGGGCTGCGGATCCAGCACGTTCTGCACGCCAGGCCCACCCTCGGACCACTCGCGGTGCTGATCCTGGCGGTCATCGCGTTCTCGCTGCTCAACGGCCGGTTCCTGGCACCGGCGAACCTGTCCCTGGTGCTCGCCCAGGTCACGGTCATCGCCGTGCTGGCCCTCGGGCAGACGCTGATCATTCTCACCGCGGGCATCGACCTGTCGGTCGGGGCCATCGCGGTGTTCTCCTCGATCCTCATGGCGTATCTGGCCACAAAGGCAGGGCTGCCCGGGCCGGTGGCGCTGATCGGCGGGATCGTGCTCGGCACCGCGATGGGCATGGCCAACGGCCTGCTCGTCACGCGGCTCAAGCTGCCGCCGTTCATCGTCACCCTGGGCACGCTGAGCATCTACTTCTCGCTCAACGCGGTCGTCTCGCGCAGCGCCACCACCCGCGGCACCGACATGCCGGGGATCATGACGTGGACCGGCACGACGATCCCCATCGGGCCGTTCCGGCTCACCTACGGCTCGATCATCATGCTGCTGCTGTTCGCCGGGTTCTCCTACGCACTGCACTCCACGGCGTGGGGCAAGCACGTGTACGCCACCGGTGACGACATCGAATCCGCGCGGCTCGCGGGCATCCGCACCAACCGGGTGCTGCTGTCGGTGTACACCGTGGCCGGGACGCTCTACGCGATCGGCGCGTGGATCCTGATCGGCCGCCTCGCCTCGGCCAGCCCGAACGTCGGCATCGAGTACAACCTGGACTCGATCACCGCCGTCGTGCTCGGCGGGACCAGCCTGTTCGGCGGCCGCGGCGCCGTAGCCGGGACGCTGATCGGCGCCCTGATCGTCGGAGTGTTCCGCAACGGACTGCAACTGGCCGGCGTCGAGGTGGTCTGGCAGGGCTTCGCGATCGGCCTGCTCGTGCTCGTGGCCGTCTCCATCGACCAGTGGATCAGGAAGGTGCGGGCATGAGCGAGCGAAGCGAGGTGCGGGCATGAGCGCCACCGATACCGCGCCGGGGCCGGTCCCGGCCGGCACCGCGGGCACCCCGGTGCTGCAGGCGAAGAACCTGGTCAAGCGCTACGGCCGGGTCACCGCGATCGAGGACAGCGACCTGGAGCTCTACCCGGGCGAGATCCTCGCGGTGATCGGCGACAACGGGGCCGGGAAGTCGAGCCTGATCAAGGCGCTGTCCGGCGCGCTGATCCCGGACTCGGGCGAGATCTACCTCGACGGCAGACAGGTCCACTTCCGCAGTCCCATGGACGCCCGCGCCGCCGGGATCGAGACCGTGTACCAGACCCTCGCGGTCTCGCCTGGCCTCGACATCGCCGAGAACCTGTTCCTCGGCCGGGAGGAGCGCCGCCCCGGGATCCTCGGATCGGTGTTCCGCATGCTGGACCGCAAGCACATGCGATCCGAGGCCGAACGGCACATGAACGAACTCGGGATCGCGACCCTGCAGAACATCGGGCAGGCCGTCGAGAGCCTGTCCGGCGGGCAGCGCCAGGGTGTGGCCGTGGCCCGGTCCGCCGCGTTCGGCAGCAAGGTCGTGATCCTCGACGAGCCCACGGCCGCGCTCGGGGTCAAGGAAGGCAACCGGGTGCTCCAGCTGATCCGGGACGTCCGGGATCGGGGCCTGCCGGTGATCCTGATCAGCCACAACATGCCGCACGTCTTCGAGGTCGCCGACCGGATCCACATCCAGCGGCTCGGCCGCCGGGCCACCGTGATCACCCCGTCGTCGCACTCGATGTCCGAGGCCGTCGCGATCATGACCGGAGCCACGGCCCCGCCACCGCCGGTCGCCTGACGGACTCGCACCGGGCAGGGCGGATCCCGTCGATCCGCCCTGCCCACTCGATTCCTAGTGTTTTTGTAGGAATTCACTTGCCCCCGGCCGGACCGTGGGGCAGGCTCGAAGCATGGATAGCGGATTCCACCCCGCTTGGTGCCTCCACCGCGATCTGATGCGGCACTGCGGCAGCCTCTGTCAGCCTGCCTCGCGCGGCTGACTCCCGCCGCATTCCCTCTCCCCCTCCCGCGTCGCGGCGACTGCTGCCGCGCCCCCGGGAGCTGGCCGCCGCCGATCCGTTCACTCCCAGGAGCCCCTCCATGACCGCAGAACCGCTTTCCACCGGACCCGTCCGCCGCGGGAACACCGCCCTCCCGCCCTGGCTCCCGCCCCGCCCGGACCGGGCCCGCGGCGGCCGCTCGCCCGCTCGTCCCCGCGCCTTCGCGGGCCAGCCCGTCACCGTCGCCGTGGAGGTGAGCCTGTCCGGCGAGGGGGCGGTGGCCCTCGGCGCCGAGATCGCCGACCAGTTCCGCGAGCTCGCCGCCGCACTCACCGGCCAGGCCGGCTCGGCACGGGCCACGATTAGCGCCGCGATCGTCAGTGCGGGCCACCCGGCCGCCGTGCCCGCGATCCCGCCACCGGAGCCCAATTCGGCGCTGGAGCCCGATCCGGCGCCGTTGCGGATCGATCCGTCCCAGCGGCTCGTAGAGCTGGACGGCCGGCCGGTCGCGCTGACCCGGCGGGAGTTCGACCTGCTGCTCTTCCTCGCCGGCGAGCCCGGCCGCGTCTACACCCGGGTACACCTGCTGCGATCGGTGTGGGGCCACGCGTTCGTCAGCGGCGAGCGGACCGTCGACGTCCACGTCCGGCGGCTGCGCGCGAAGCTCGGTAGCGCGGGGTCCTTCCTCGGGACGGTCCGGGGCGTCGGCTACCGGTTCACCCGGCCCGAGCTGGTGTCGATCGCCGAGTCCTGACGGCGATCAGCCCAGCTTAACCCTTGTTTGCCGGTAGGGATTGTGTGAATATCGGTCCGCCTGCGGTTCCCGCCCCGCCGAGGAGGCCCCCGTGACCACAGCAGACACCCGATCCCCCGCGATCGCCGATCTCACCGCCGACGTGTTCGTCGCCGGCGGCGGCCCCGCCGCGACCTGGGCGGCCCTCGCCGCCGCCGAGGCCGGCGCCGACGTCGTCCTCGCCGACAAGGGCTACTGCGGCACCAGTGGCGCGACCGCGGCCGGCGGCACCGGCGTCTGGTACGTGCCGCCGCACCCCGCCGAGCGGGAGAAGGCCAAGGCCAGCCGCGAGGCGCTCGGCGGATACCTCGCCGACCGCCGCTGGATGGACCGCGTCCTCGACCAGACCTACGCCAACGTCAACGAACTGGCCGGAGTGGGGCGCTACCCGTTCCCGATCGGCGCGGACGGCGCGCAGATCCGCCGCGGAGTGCAGGGACCGGAGTACATGCGCCGGATGCGGATCCGGGTGCAGCGCGCCGGGGTGCGGATCCTCGACCACAGCCCGGTCCTGGAACTGCTCGCCGACGCCTCCGGGGCCGTGGCGGGCGTGGCCGGGATCCGCCGGCAGCTGGACACCGGGTACCGGGTGCGGGCGGGGGCGGTCGTGCTCGCCACGGGCGGCTGCGCGTTCCTGTCCAGCGCGCTCGGCACCAACGTCGACACCGGCGACGGCGCCCTGTTCGCCGCCGAGGCCGGTGCCGAGCTGTCGGGCATGGAGTTCTCCAACGCCTACGCGATCGCGCCGGCGTTCACCTCGGTGACGAAAACCGCGTACTACTCCTACGCGACCTTCTTCCACGCCGACGGCACCGTGCTCGACGGCGCCGGCAGCACCAAGGGCCGGTCCGTCATCGCCCGCACCCTGATGGCCGAGGGCGCCGTGCTGTGCCAGATCGACCGCGCGAGCGAGGAGGTCCAGCGCCAGATGCGGGCCGGCCAGCCCAACTTCTTCCTGCCGTTCGACCGCCTGGGAATCGATCCGTTCACCCAGAAGTTCCCGGTCACGCTGCTGGCCGAGGGCACGGTCCGGGGCACCGGGGGGATCCGGATCGCCGGCGACGACTGCTCCACCTCGGTGCCCGGCCTGTACGCGGCGGGCGACGCGGCCACCCGCGAGCTGATCTGCGGAGGCTTCACCGGCGGCGGCAGCCACAACGCGGCCTGGGCGATGTCGTCGGGATCCTGGGCCGGGGCCGCCGCCGCGCGGCACGCCACCGCGCTGGGGGCCACCGCCCGCCGCCGTGAGATCCGGCCCCTGGGCGAGGCGGGGCTGCGGCCGGCCGGAACCCCTGGGGATCCGGGGCAGTACCGGGAGGTCGTGGCGGCGGTCCAGGAACAGGTACTGCCGTACGAGAAGAACTACCTGCGGCACGGCGAGCGGCTGCGCCCGGCCCTGGACAGCCTCGACGCGACGTGGACCGCGTTGCGGGCGGGCCTGCGCGGATCCGGAGCCGAGCGGTTCCGCGCCCGCGAGGCCGCCGCCATGGCAGCCCACGCCCGCTGGATGTACCACTCCGCCCTCGCCCGCACCGAGACCCGCGGCATGCACAAGCGGGCCGACTTCCCCGAGCAGGACCCCGCCCAGCACCACCGGCTGCTCACCGGCGGCCTCGACACGGTGTGGGTCGCGCCAGAGAGCGCGTCCGCCGTGGAGGTGGCATCGTGATCGAGGTGGTCTCCGCCGAGCGCTGCGTCACCTGCGACAAGTGCGTGCTGGCCTGCCCGACCAACGTCTTCGACCTCGGCCCGGACCGGATCCCCGTGATCGCCCGGCAGAGCGACTGCCAGACCTGCTTCCTCTGCGAGGCGTACTGCCCGGCGGACGCGCTGTTCGTCGCGCCGCACGCCCACCCCGAGCCCGCCGGATCCCCCCTGCGCGACGAGCGGCACCTCGCCGCGGCCGGACTGCTCGGCAGCTACCGCCGCGAGATCGGCTGGGGCCACGGCCGCACCCTCGGTGCCAGCCTCGCGATCGGCCCGGACGTCCTGCCCGGGTTCGGCCGGCCCGCCGCGCCGGCCACCGCGTCACCCGCCACCGCACCACCCTCTCCAGAGAGGCATGACCGATGAGCGTGACCGACGAACTCCTCGCCAGCGCCGAGCGCTACGCCAGTTCCTTCGACAAGGGCGACCTGCCGCTGCCGCCCGCCCGCCAGGTCGCGGTCGTGGCCTGCATGGATGCCCGCCTCAACCCGTACGGACTGCTCGGGCTGTCGGAGGGCGACGCGCACGTGATCCGCAACGCCGGCGGGGTGATCACCGCCGACCAGCTGCGCAGCCTCGCGATCAGCCAGCGCCTGCTCGGGACCCGCGAGATCGTGCTGATCCACCACACCGACTGCGGGATGCTCACGTTCACCGACGACGCGTTCAAGTCCTCGATCCAGGAGGAGACCGGCATCAAGCCGCCGTGGGCCGCCGAGGCGTTCTCCGACCTCGACGCGGACGTGCGCCAGTCGATCGCCCGGATCAAGGCCGACCCGTTCATCCCCGTCAAGGACTCGGTGCGCGGATTCGTCTACGACGTGGAGAAGGGCACGCTCCGCGAGGTGGCCTGACCGGCTCGCCGGGCGCCCGCGGTGCCGCGGGCGCCCGGTGTCAGGCGGTGTCCCGGATCCGCTCGGGGCCGGGCGCACCGACGGCCGTCACCTCGCGGCCACGCAGCGCGAGGGTCCACACGGGAACGGGTGGATCCAGGCTCTCGGGCGGCACCGGCACACCCTGCCGCGCGCAGCGCCGCCAGCAACGCGGCCACCACCTCGCCGTGGGTGCTGGTCGTCGGGCTCGCCGCCACCGCGGTGATCGGCGCTCCCGCCATCCGCGCCGCGAGCCGGACCGACGCGCGCCAGCCCCGCGGCGAGAGGGGACGCAGGTGGTCGGCCCAGGTCCACTGGGTTCGGTCGGTGGCGTCGGCACACGGGGCGAGATAGATCATCGCGAGCCTCCTGGCGGACGCCGGATGAACGGCGGATGGCCATCCCCAGCGGTAACCGCGGTAACCGCGGCCGGTCCCAGCCGGTCGCGGTTACCGCACTTCGGCGGGATGGGTCAGCCGGGGAAGTCGCTACAGGTGCCCAGCGCCGGGTGGACCTTCGGGGGCGCGACCGGGAACAGCACGCTCTGCAGGTCGATCGACACCGTGGCGTCCTTGCCAGGATTGCCGACGAGGACGCTGCGGGTGCCCCGCGGGTGCCCCGAGTCGCACGAGCCGTCGCCGTAGGTGAGCCCGTCTGCGTCGTTGCGGGTGGTGTAGCCGACCTCGCCGCCGAGCGAACAGCCGGTGAGCGCGTACGTGAGCGTGATGCTGGCGCCCGGGTACTCCCACAGCCAGCTTCCGCTGAGCTTCCAGGTGCCGGTCGCGCCGGGAGCGAGCTGCTTGGGCGGCGCGATGGTCACCGCACCCGCGGGCGGGGCGCCGCGGCTGCCCACCAGGGTGCAGCCCGTGTGGTTGGTGAGGGTGGCCGTGACCGTGTACGAGGTGAACCGCCACGGCGGGATCACGATCGGGATCGCCGAGTTGGCCGCGCGCGGGACCTCGGACGCCTGCGCGCTGGGCATCGCCAGCGCGGTGAGCGCCACCGCTCCCGCCGCGGCGGCCGCGGTGATGGCGGCAGCGCGCCGGGATCCTCGGTGGTGCCTCACGCCGTTCCTCCCACGCGGCCGGGCCGGGATGCCCGCGTGCCGCCGCGCTGGACCTTAGCGGCTTCGCGTTGGGCGCCGTGACTCAGGCGGGCGGGAAGTCCGTGGTGAGGAATTCCGTCGGTGCCAGCGCGCGGCCGGTGATCCGGACGTCGCCCAGCCAGCCGTAGAAGCCCTGGCTGAACGCCTCCGCAAACTGGGTCGCGCCCAGGACGAATGGCTTGCCCACGGTCGCGATCCCGTGGCACCGGCGGGACGGGTTGCGCGCGATCAGGGATCCGTCGACGTAGACGAGGGTCCGGCGGCTGTTGTTCACCACGGCGAGGTGCAGCCAGCGTCCCGTCGGCAGCGCGTGGCTCCACGAGGTCGTGTTGACGTCCGCGTCGGCCGCGTAGACGTTGTACTGGAGGAACCGCTCGGGCGAGAGGTTCAGGCTGCACGTGGGCTCGTCCGGCGACCAGCCGCTGTGCCGGTTCGCCTCCGACGCCCGGCCCTCCCAGCTCCAGATCCCCATCCAGGCGTGGTTGCCCTCGAACGGCTCGGGCAGCTTGACGAACGCCTCGATCGTGTACCCGCCGCCGAACGTGGCCCGGTTGACCGGCGCCGAGGGTCCGGCTTCGAGGATCGCGCCGCGGTCGGGCGAGGTCCCGCCGCCGAACCGCAGGCTGGCGTGCGCGGGCGCCCCGGTGTGGTGCTCGCCCGACCAGCTCAGCGTCCCCTCGGGGCTGTTCGCCAGCAGCCGCGCGGTCAGGTCGTTGCCGTGACCCGAGAGATCGCGGACCACGGTGCCGGCCGGGACGGCCCCCGCGGTCGCGGACCCGCCGATCCCCTCGGCGTCGAACCGCCAGTACGCCAGCGTGCCGCGGCCGGTGACCTGCGAGGCGGGCCGTGGCGCCGGGAGGACGGGCGGCGCGAACCCGGCGAACCGCTGGGTGAACGGGATCGCCAGGCTGAACCGGTCGGCCGGCCCGGTCAGCTCGACGGTCTCGGCCTCCAGCGGCGAGCGCTGCTCCGGATCCTTGTGCAGGAACCACGGCGAGAACGTCTCGACGTCGATCACCCCACGGACCAGATCGAACGAGTACAGCCGGATCATGGCCGCGCCGCCGTAGTACCGGTCCTGATAGTTGGTGATGTGGACGTGCACATCATGCCCGGCCGCGTTCGTGAGCACCGTGCGGCCGGGAGGCCAGAAGTGGCCGTTGAGGGTGAGGAAGATCTGGTCACTGTCGCGGATCAGCCCGTCCCACAGCGTCTGGCCGTAGTCCGACAGGCTGGCGTGCCCGTCGTCGTCGCTCCACGCGAGTTCATGCGTGGTGAGGATCGCCGGGAGCGTGGGATGCGCGGCGAGCACACCCCTGGCCCAGGCGATGCCCCGGGCCGAGATCCGCCAGTCGAGCGCGAGGATCAGCCAGTGGCGGCCGCCCGCGGTGAGCACGTGGTAGCTGTTGTAGCCGTCCGGGGAGGCGCCGCCGAAGGTGGGCATCGGGGTGAACCGCTGCGGTCCGAACGCACGCAGGTAGGCGGTGTCGCCGCGCTGGTCGTCCGTCGAGGAGCGCACGTCGTGGTTGCCCGCGAGCACGCTGTAGGGCACCTGGCCGTCCAGCCCGGTGAACGCCTGCGAGGCCAGGGCGATCTCGTCGTCGTGGCCGTGCTCGGTGACGTCGCCGAGGTGGGTCATGAAGGCGATGTTGGCGTCCGCCCGGTGGCTGACGAGGTGCCGGAAGGTGGCCTTGAGCGGCGCCGGATCCGCCGAGTCGGCGTCGAAGAGGTACTGGGTGTCGGGCAGGACGGCGATCGTGAACCGCGGGCTGCCGGGATCGAAGCTGTCCTGTGGGGTGCCATCCCGCGGGGTGGCGGCGAGCGCGGCGGACGGCAGTGCCGCGGGTAAGGCGACGGCGGCGGGGGCGGCGAGCGCGGCGGCGAGCAGCGCCCGGCGGCCCGGATCGCGGGGTCCGGAGTGGAGCATCGTCGTTCCTCACGTCGGTACGGCATCAGGGATCGCACGAGCGCGTGCCCGCCGATCGAACCGGACCCGGCCGGCCCGCACGGCGTCCGTTTCGCGAACGTTGTGTGAACTCCGCCGGGCGTGGCTGGCCGAAGTCCATTCGCTGTTCACCTCGGCGCCATCGCCCCTCGCGCAGCGCATCCGTAGGGTCGCGCCTGGTAACGCTCTGGATGCAGTCAGGAGATGTGCGGTGATCCTTCTCGTCCGTCATGCGCAAGCCGGTGACCAGCACCGGTGGTCCCGCGCCGACCACTTACGGCCGCTGTCGCCACAGGGATGGCAGGAGGCGGCCGGCCTGCTCGCCCGGCTCGGCGGGTTCGCGGTCACCGGCGTGATCGCCAGCCCCACCACCCGGTGTGTGCAGACCGTCGACGAGCTCGCCGCGCGACGGCGGATCGGCATCTCGGTCGACGCCCGCCTCGGCCGGTACGCGGGCCTGGCCCACCTGCGCGAGCTGCTGTCCGAACTGGACGACGACGAGGCGACCCTGCTCTGCACCCACGGTGAGGTCATCGGACCGCTGCTCACGGCCGCGCGGTCCGGTGGCGCGCCGATTCCCCCGGACGCCGGCTGGCCCACGGCCTCGACCTGGCTGCTCGACACCGCCGCCGGACGGATCACCGGCGCCGACTACCTGCCCCCGCTGCGCAGCCACGAGCGCGCCGCCGCGGTCCACTGAGCCCCGGCGTTCCGCTGAGCCCCGGCGTTCCGGTGGCGACACGCGTCCCGCGGGAACACGCCAGCACCGGGTGCCCGAAGTCGCCTGAACTTCGCCCGCTCGTCACTGCGCGGTGACCGCGGCTACCGCCACACGCGTCACCGTGACGAGCATGCGAATCGCGATCGTCACCGAATCGTTCCCGCCGGACGTCAACGGTGTTGCGCACTCGGTGGTCCGGACCGCCGAGCATCTGCTCCGGCGCGGCCACGAGCCGATGGTGATCGCCCCGCAGCCCGGATCCGCCGCGCGGGCGCTCACCGAGCCGATGCCCTACCCGGTGGTCCGCGTTCCGTCGGTCCCGATGCCGGGGTATCCCCAGTTCCGCCTGGGCCTGCCGACCCGCCAGCTCGCGACGGCCCTGCGCGCGCACGGCACGGACGTGGTGCACCTGGCCAGCCCGTTCGTGCTCGGCGCGCGCGGCATGAACGTCGCCCGGTCGCTCGGCCTGCCCGCGGTCGCCGTGTACCAGACCGACGTGCCCGCGTACGCCCGCGTCTACCGGGCCGGGGTGACTGAGGCGGCGGCCTGGCACTGGATCCGGCGGATCCACAACGCGGCCGCCCGCACCCTTGCCCCGTCCAGCGCCGCCGCCGAGGCCCTGCGCTCGCGCGGCGTCGAGCGGGTCTGGCACTGGGGACGCGGCGTCGACACGACCCGGTTCGCCCCGGACCGCCGCAGCGAGGCCCTGCGCCGCGCGCTCACGCCCGACGGCGCCGTCCTGGTCGGCTACGTCGGGCGGCTCGCCGCCGAGAAGCGGGTGGACCTGCTGGCCGAGACCTGCCGGCTCCCCGGCGTGCGGGTCGTCGTCACCGGCGACGGCCCGTCCTCCCCGCAGCTGCGCAAGGACCTGCCCGGGGCGGTGTTCCTCGGTGCCCGGCACGGCGCCCAGCTCGCCCGGATCTACGCCAGCCTCGACGTGTTCGCCCACACCGGACCGTACGAGACGTTCGGGCAGACGATCCAGGAGGCGATGGCGAGCGGGCTGCCGGTGGTGGCTCCCGCCGCGGGAGGTCCGCTCGACCTCGTCCTGCCGGGGCGGACCGGGCACCTGGTCCCGCCGTGCGACGGATCCGCGCTGGCGGCGGCCGTGGCGGGGCTGGCCGCGGATCCGCACCGGCGCGCCGAGTACGGCCACGCGGCCAGAGCGGCGGTCGCCGGGCGCACCTGGGACGTCCTCGGAGACCAGCTCGTCGGGCACTACGCGGCAGCGGTCGGCACCGCCGGATCCGTGGCGGCCGCCGCATGAGCGAGCGAATCGCGGGCACAGCGCGTCCCAGTGCCCGGATCGTCCGGCTGGCGAATTTCGTCACGCCCAGCTCCGGTGGGCTGCGCACGGCCCTGCACCAGCTCGGCGCCGGGTACCTCGCGGCCGGGCACGAGCCCGTCCTCGTGATCCCCGGCCCCGCCTACCGCGACGAGTTCACCGCGCAGGGGCGGGTGATCACGCTGCCCGGGCCGGTGGTACCCCGCAGCGGCGGCTACCGGGTGCTGCTCGGGCGGCGCCGGATCGCCCGCCTCCTCACCACCCTGGCCCCCGACCGGATCGAGGTCTCCGACCGCAGCACCCTGCGCTGGACCGGCGAGTGGGCGCGCCACACCGGCACCCGATCCGTGATGGTCTCCCACGAGAGCCTGGACGGCCTGCTCGGTCTCGCCGGGCCGGCGTTGCGCCCCGCCGCGGACCGCCTCAACGCCCGGACCGCCGCGAGCTACGACCGGATCGTCTGCACGACCGCGTGGGCCGCCGCCGAGTTCGCCCGGATCGGCGCGCCCAACCTGACCCCTGGTCCCGCTCGGCGTCGACCTCACCCACTTCCATCCCGGCCGCTACGACCGGGACCTGCGGCGCAGCTACGCCGATCCGACGGAGCTGTTGCTTTTTCACTGCGGCCGGCTCTCGCCCGAGAAGAAGCCGGAGCGGTCGGTCGCCGCGCTGGCCGAACTGCGGGCGCGCGGGGTCCCGGCGGTGCTCGTGATCGCCGGGGACGGCCCGCTGCGGGAGCGGATGCAGGCCAGCGCCGCGCGGGCGAGGCTGCCGGTGTGGTTCCTGCGGTACGTCGCCGACCGGAACGTGCTCGCGCGCCTGCTCGCGACCGCCGACGTCGTGCTCGCCCCGGGTCCGATCGAGACGTTCGGCCTCGCCGCCCTGGAGGCGCTCGCGAGCGGCACCCCTGTCGTGGTGAGCGCCCAGAGCGCGCTGCCGGAGGTGACCGGATCCGCAGGGCTGGCCGCCGACGGGGACGGCCCGGCCTACGCGGACGCGATCCAGGAACTCGCCGTCCGGCCCAGGGCGGACCGCCGCGCCGAGGCCCGCCGCCGCGCCGAGCGTTACCCCTGGTCCGCCGCGGTCGCGGGCTTCCTGCGCGCCCACGACCTGACCCCAGGACCCGGCGAAGTGCGGTCACTGCGGCCGGTCGGGACCGGTCAGAGTTACCGCACTTCGCCAGATCCGGGGACTCGCGGCGGGAACGCGGCTTCCCGGTGAACAGCCGGCGGCTGTGGGCGAACGGCCGGCGAACCCTTGCGCGGCGGGGTCCCCGCGCACGCCGGCGGCACTTACCGTCGGCCCGACAGCACGTCCGAGCACCTGGGAGTCCCCGTGCACGTGGTGCACTTCTCCGACACCTACCTGCCGCGGCGGGACGGGATCGTCACGTCCCTGCGCACGCTGGCGCGAGCCTTGCCGCCGCACGGGTACACCAGCACGCTGTTCGCGCCGCGCTACCCCGGCTCGGCCGGGGACCGTGACCTGGAACTGCGTCCGCTGGCATCGCTGCCGAGCGGGGTGGCCGGCTTGCGGCTCGCCGCCTGGCCGCGGAGCAGGCACGTCGATGCGGTCGCCGCCGTGGATCCGGACGTCGTGCACGTGCACACCCCGGGACCCGCGGGCCTGCTCGGGATCCTCGCCGCGCAGCGCCTCGGCCTCCCCCTGGTCCTGACCTACCACACGGACCTGCACTCCTACGCCAACGCCTACCGGATCCCGACCCGCGTGCTGCGGGCCGGAGTGGCCGCGTACCGGCGCAGGCTGGGCTCGCCGCGGCCGGAGAAGCGGATCCAGCGCCGCCACGATCTGCTCGACCACGGCAACGCGGTGCTGCTCGACCGGGCCGACGCGCTCGTGGTGCCCACCCGGGCGGTGCTGCGGCGGGTGGAGCTGCCGGTGGATCCTGGGGTGCTGTCGGTGATCCCGACCGGGGTGGCGCACCGGGCCGTGCCCGTCGGTGCGGCCGCCGAGTTCCGGGCACGGTGTGGGCTGGGCACCGATCCGGTGGTGCTGTTCGTCGGGCGGGTCAACCGCGAGAAGGGGATCGGCCTGCTGCTCGGCGCGTTCGCACAGCTCCGCGAGGCGATCCCGGCGGCGCGGCTGGTGCTCGCCGGCGCGGTCTACGACCAGGGCTGGCTGCGCGCGCTGCTCGCCGCCCCCGGGCTGGAAGGCCGGGTGGTCTGCACCGGCGAACTGCCCGGCAGCGACGTGGCGGCCGCGTACGCCGCCGCGGACGTCTTCGCCTTCCCCTCGCTGACCGACACGCAGGGACTGGTGCTCCAGGAGGCGGCACTGGCCGGGCTCGCTCCGCTGGTGGTCGACGCCGAGCTGAACGACGTCGGCGCCCTCGCGGGATCCGCACACTGCGTCTCCCCCACCGTCAACGCGGTCGCGGGGGGACTGGAACGGCTGCTCGCGGATCCGGCGTTCGCACGCGGGGTTGCCCTACGGGCCCGCACGTCCGCGCTTGCCCACACCCCGGACCGGTACGCGGCCGCCATGGCCGGGGTCTACGAGCGGGCGATCGCGCGCCGCCTCGGCCGCGCCCCGAGCCTGGCCGCGTGAACCTCACCGAGCTGCGGTAACTCCCCATGCACACGGAAGGGAATTCGCCTCTCCGCCCGGCATGGACCGGCATGATGAATAGCGGTGGTGGGGGCGATCACGACGATCGCCCCCACCCTCGTCACACAATTTCCGGCTGGTGCCGAGCCGATCAGCAACTACCGCTGATGTGGCCCAGGCGGGAGCCCTTATGCCACACTTCGAGCTGCGCCCGCCGCTGCTCCTGCCTGCGCATCGCGCCGATCATCCGCATGTTTGTGGCATTTACTTCGAGGCGGAGTCCGCCGTTGATGATGCTGTGCCGCGAGGCCTGGTCAGAATGATGAGAT
>JAOPVE010000044.1 GCA_025963185.1 Actinomycetes bacterium | reverse complement strand
GACTGGCCGAGCCGGACCGCGAGCTGGGTCGCGGTCGCCGGGCCCGCCTGGCGCAGGAGGCCGAGCATCTTGACCCGCAGCGGGTGGGCGAGGCCACGGATAGTGCGGGAATCGAGCACGACGTGGTGTTCGGGGTCGAGTTCCATGAGGCAAAGGTACCTTTGCAAAGTACTCTTTGCAAAGAGTTATTTGCGTTGCGCGCCCGGGTCGGCGTTAGGGTCGAAGCACGCCCGACGAGGAGGAAGTCATGTGCCGGAGCATCAAGACCCTGCGTGAGCCGTTCACCGAGAACCCCGGCGAGGCGGACATGCGCGCGGCGGCACTGCAGTACGTGCGCAAGGTCTCGGGGTTCCAGCGCCCGGCCGCGCACAACGAAGAGGCGTTCCAGGCGGCGGTCGAGGAGATCACGGCGGCGACCGAGAAACTGCTCGCCCACCTGGTCGTCCGCGGCGCCCGAGCCTGACCCCCCTCGCGAAGCGCAGCCCTCGCAAGCGCAGCCCTCGCGAAGTGCGGTAACTCCGGCCGGTCGGGACCGGTCGCCGTTACCGCGCTTCGCGAGGGAGCGGCGCGGGACTGGTGCCCCGGGGTCAGCCGTTGTTGCGGCGGCGGCGGCTGACCAGGACTCCGATGAGGACTCCGCCGCCCACGAGGACGACGACGATCAGGCAGCAGAGGCCGCCGAGGAACGAGCCGATGCCCCGCGCGGGGCTGCGGCGGGCTTCCTCCAGAGTGGCGGCCATCGCGGGGTTGGCCACGAGTGCGCCGCCGAACGCGGTCGACACGAGCACGGTCAGGTAGGTCCAGAATCGCGTGATCATGCGGCCAGGGTAGAGCCAGGGTGCGACACGGTAAGCGGGATTACCTGGGGGCAAGGGCCATTCGGACACCGGGCTCGGGCGGCCCGAGAAACACCGGATCCCGCCCGGTGCCCACGTCGAGCGCCGCCTTGACGTTCGCCAGCCGCTCACGCGAGTCCGCGACCAGGCCGGTCAGGGTGGCCTCGTGGGCTCCGGTGCCGGTGCCGACCGCGTCGAGGCCCGCGCTGCGGCACAGCGCCACGGCCCTGGGCAGGTGGTAGTCCTGGGTCACGACGGTCAGGCTCGTCACGCCGAAGACCCGGCGGGCGCGCACGCACGAGTCGTAGGTGTCGAATCCGGCGTAGTCCAGCGCGATCGCGTCCGTGGGCACGCCATGCTCGACGAGGTAGCCGCGGCCGCTGGTGGGCTCGTCGTAGTCCGGGCTGCTGTTGTCCCCCGAGATCAGGATCGCGCGCACGCGGCCCCGCTCGTAGAGATCCCTGGCGACGTCGAGCCGCGCGGCCAGGAACCCGGACGGGCGGCCGCCCTCCTCCAGGGATCCGAGGACCAGGGCGACCGGGCGCTCGGGGACGTCCGCGGCACGGTAGAGGTGCCCGCCGCTGACGGATCCGACCCAGGCCTGCGCGCTCACCACCGCCCCGCCACACGCCACCACGGCGATCATCGCCACGGGCAGCAGCCGGTGTACGGAGTGACGCAGACGCGGGAACCACGGATCTGGCAGTCTCACCCGAGCGAACGTAGTCCCGCCCGGCAAGCCTGCGGCGGCCGAGTAACCGAGTAACCGAGCGGAGGCAAGCCCGAGTGGCCGACCTGGACGATCCGGTGGAACTTTCGTGGCAACAGGTGCTCGGCTGGCGGCTGCTTCGCCAGTTCCTCCACGGTCCGCGGGGGTTCGCGCCGGCGGCGGACAGTCCCGCCGAGGTCGCCCAGCGGCTGGCCGGGATCCAGGCCCAGGTGCCCTCCGCCGCGGACCTGGCGGTGGGAGTCCGGTCCCGCGATCCGGTCCGGGGGGCGGTCGACGCGGCGCTGGAACGGCGCCGGCTGGTCCGGACCTGGGCCATGCGCGGCACCCTGCACGTGCTGCCCACCACCCTGGCGCCCGCCTACCTCTCCCTCATGGCGGCGACCCGAAGCTGGGAGAAGCCCGCCTGGCAGCGCACATTCGCGACCGCCGCGCAGGTCGACGAGATCTCCGCCGTGATCGGTGACGTGCTGTCGGGACAGCCGCTGACCCGGGAGGAACTCGTCGCCGGGATCATCTCCCGGACCGGCGACCCGTCCCTCACCACCGCCCTGACCAGTGGCTGGGGGGCACTGCTCAAGCCGCTCGCCTGGCAGGGCCTGCTCGTCCACGGCCCGCCCCAGGGCAACCGGATCACGTTCACCAGCCCGCCGTGGACCTCGCTGCCCGATCCGGACGAGGCCGCCATCACGGTCCTTCAGGCCTACCTCGGCGCGTACGGGCCCGCGAGCCCGGCCGCGTTCGGCCAGTGGCTCAGCCGGGGGGCGACGAGCCGGGCGCGGATCCAGTCCTGGTTCGACCGGATCTCCGAGATCCTCGTCCCGGTCGACGTCGAGGGCGAGCGGCTCTGGGCGCGCGAGGAGGACATGATTCCGCTGGTCGCCGCGTCGCCCCCGGATCCGGTCCGGCTGCTTCCGGCGTTCGACCAGTACGTGCTCGGGCCGGGGACGGCCAGTACCGCGATCCTCGACACCGCCCGCAGGCCCTTCGTGAGCAGGGCGGCCGACTGGATCTCGCCGGTGGTCATCTCCGGCGGCCGGATCGCCGGAGTCTGGGACACCGAGTCCGGAACCCTGTCGATCTCGTGGTTCGCCGAGGCCGGACCGGTACCCGGCAAGGAGCTGGAAGCCGAGTCCGAACGGATCGGCGCTTTCCTCGGCGAAGACCTCACCGTCACCATCAGCACCATCTGACCCGCCCGGGGCGGCGCCTCTGCGGACCGGAGGGAAGGATGGGCTGGACCGTTTCGCCCGCACATCGCAGGAGGTCTGCGCCGCATGACTCTCGAGAAGCCCGAAGTCGACCCGATCGAGGGCCCGCCGCCCGCGGACCTCGTCATCCAGGACATCACCCTCGGTGACGGACCGGAGGCCCAGTCCGGGAACCTCGTCACCGTCCACTACGTCGGCGTCTCGCACTCGACGGGCGAGGAGTTCGACTCCTCGTGGCGCCGCAGCGAGGCGTTCGACTTCCCGCTCGGCCGCGGCCGGGTCATCGCCGGCTGGGACCAGGGCGTCGCCGGCATGAAGGTCGGCGGCCGCCGCAAGCTGGTCATCCCCCCGGAGCTCGGCTACGGCGACCGTGGCGCCGGCGGCGTCATCAAGCCCGGCGAGACGCTGATCTTCGTGGTGGACCTGCTCGGCGTGCAGTAGCACCCCGGTTCAGTTCAGGTGGCCGGCGGCCCCGCCGATGGGAGCAGCGATCACTTTCGGTGGGGTCGGCGGCCGGCCACGAAACGGGGAGCGGAATGGGGCAGGCACCGGTGGGTGCCGCGCGCGGGGACCACGTCTCGGCGGTGCGCGGCTACCTCGGCGATCCGGTGCTCCAGACGCTCGCCGCCGCGTTCGCCGTGATCGTGCTGGCCATCGTGCCGCACTGGTCCTCCCCGGCGTTCCACATCATCGCGTTCCGGCTGTTCATGCCGCCGCTGGACGTCGTCCTCGTCGTGCTCGGCCTCCGGGCCGCCCGGCTGCACGGTCCTGAGCGGCCGGTCCGCGGCTTCTACTACTCCCTGGCCACGGCCGGGGCCGTCTTCGCGATCGGCGACTCGATCCAGGCCGCCCTCACGATCGCCGCGCCCGCCGAGCACGGGGCCGTCGCCGGGATCGCCCAGAGCGTCTTCCAGATCACCGGAACCTGCATCCCGCTGGTCTCGATGCTGCTGTTCCCGACCGGCCTGAACACCCGGCAGGCGCGCGCCCGGTTCTGGCTCGACGCGGCGACCGTCATGACCGCGACCGCGGTGTTCATCTGGTACTTCTCGATGAGCCGCGGCGCGGCGGCGGGCAGTGCGGCCGCCCTGGTCGGATCCATGGTCGAGTCCGGCAGCACCCTCGTGGCCGTGTTCGCGGTCGTCAAGCTGCTGCTCGGCGGCCGCGCCCCGTTCACCAGGGCCGCCGCGCTGGCCGGCAGCGCGGGCGCGGCGATCGACGGCATCGGCAAGGCCGTCACCCCGATGCTCACGGACAGCCACTACCTCAACCTGCTGCTCGCCCTGCGGCTGCTGCCCGCCGTGCTCATCGCCGCCGCGCCCCGCCTCCAGGAGCTGGGAATCCGGGCCCGGCCCGACGCGCTCGTCCGCAAGCCGCGCCTCTACAGCCGCCTGCCCTACATCGCCGTGGCGGCGACCAACCTGCTGCTCGTGTGGATCCTCACCGGCGAGGACATGGACGCCCGCCAGTGGGTGGTGCTCAGCGGCGCCATCACCGTGACCAGCCTGGTCGTGGTCCGCCAGCTCACCGCGTTCGCCGAGAACGCCCGCCTCGTGGCCCAGCTCGACGCCAGCGAGCAGCGGTTCCGCTCGCTGGTGCAGTACTCGTCCGACATCACCATGATCTTCGACGCCGGCCACCGGGTCACCTACGCCTCCCCCGCCCTCGAACACGTGCTCGGCTACCCGGCCGCCGGGGCACTCGGCCACTACGGCTGGTCGCTCGTGCACCCCGACGATCTCCAGGCCGGCCAGGACCTGCTGGCCGAGCTCGCCGATCGCACCGGCGAGGCCGCCACCTGGCACTGCCGGGTCCGCGACGCCTCGGGCACCTGGCGCTGGTTCGAGGTCACGGTCACCGACCTGCACGCCGACGACGCGGTCGGCGGGATCGTCGTCAACGCCCACGACATCCACGACGCCCGCCAGTACCAGGACGAGCTGCGCTACCAGGCCTCCCACGATCCGCTGACGAGGCTGCCGAACCGGTCGCTGTTCCACGAGCGGATCACGGCCGCCGCGAGCGACGCCGAGGCGCCGGGCGCGGTCCTGCTGATCGACCTCGACGGGTTCAAGGCCGTCAACGACACCTTCGGCCACCACGTCGGGGACGCCCTGCTGGTGGCGACCGCCGAGCGGCTGCGCGCCAACGTCCGGCCGGACGACACCGTGGCCCGGCTCGGCGGCGACGAGTTCGCGATCCTGCTGCCCCGGGGCACGGTGCCGGTGGCGGGCGAGGTCGCGAGGCGGATCGCGGCCGCGTTCGCCGATCCCGTGGTGGTCGACGGGTACGCACTGGACGTCGGCGCGAGCGTGGGGATCGCCTGCGGGCCGCTCAGCGATCCGGCGGTGCTGCTGCGCGACGCCGACTCGGCGATGTACGCGGCCAAGCGCCAGGGCAAGTCCCTCGCCTCCCGCTGAACCACGCCGCCCAGGGTCAGGTGGTGACGAGGAGGTCCAGCAGGCGGTCCAGGTCGGCCTCCGGATCGGCGGTCAGCCCGTTGTGTACCGGCCCGGGCTGGATGATCGTGCTCCGCGGGGCGGTCAGCCAGCGGAAGCGCTCGCCGAGCTTGAGCTCGCCGGACGGGCCGCCGCCCGCACACTGGAGTTCCCAGGGCTCGAGTGCGGCCCGCACCTGGTCCAGGTCGATTGACGGGGCCAGTGCGCGCAGCCGGGCCTCGTCGAGATGGATCCGCGCGGCGAGGTAGTCCCGCCGCTGGCAGTACAGGATCACGCCGACGTTGATCTGCTCGCCACGGTCCACCCGGGGCACCACCCGGATCAGCGCGTACTCGAACAACTCCCTCGCGGTAGTCACGCGGCAGCCACCTGCGGGAGCCACGCGGACCGGCCGTCGAGCCGCGCCAGCAGGTGCCGGACGTATGCCGCGCGCGCCTCGGCGGGATCCGTGAAATCGCTTGCCGTCAGCCACTCGCCGGGCACCTTCGCGAGCACCTCGGTCAGCAGCGCGGGCGTGACCTGCGGCGCGAGCGCGGCGTCAGCCTCGGGCAGGCCGGTCGCGTACTGGCGCAGCACGTGGTCGCCCGCCGGGTAGGCCCGGTGCACGTTCGCGGCGGCGCGCGGCCAGTTGTGGTGGAAGTACAGCGTGGCGCCGTGGTCGATCAGCCAGAGGTCGCCGTGCCACATGAGCAGGTTCGGGTTGCGCCAGCTCCGGTCGACGTTCTCCGTGAACGCGTCGAGCCAGAGCACGCGCGAGGCCAGCCCGGGCTCGACGTGATGCGCGACCGGGTCGAAGCCGATCGCGCCGGGCAGGAAGTCCATGCCCAGGTTCGCGCCGCCACTGGCCTTGAGCAGCTCCTGGACCTCCTGGTCAGGCTCCGACCGGCCGATCACCGGATCGACGTCGACGACCACGAGATCCGGCACCGGCAGCCCGAGGGATCGCGCGAGCTCCCCGGTGATGACCTCGGCAGCGAGCGCCTTGGGACCTTGCCCCGCCCCGCGGAACTTGACCACGTACGTCCCGAGATCGGCCGCTTCGACGAGCCCGGGCAGCGATCCGCCTTCGCGCAGCGGCGTGACATACCGGATCGCGGTGACGCTGGGAAGCATGCGCAGGACCCTAGGGCATGTTGTCCGGGAACTCGGGCGCGTCCAGGACCGTTGATCGGCATGGCTTCCCTGTGTCCGCTTGAATGGAGGCCTGACGTTTCGCCGAGGAGGGCACGTGAAGAGCAGTAATCCGGTGCTGGCGCAGCTGGCCGGCCGCTCCCAGCAGCATGCGTCGTTCCGCCCGGGGCCGGGCGCGGGCTACCCGACCGCCCCGTCCTACCAGGGTTACGCGGGCACGTCCGCCGACCGCATGACAATCGACGACGTCGTCGTGCGCGCGGTCACGCTGCTCGCCGTCGTGGGCGCCGCGGGTGCGCTGGCGTGGAGCCTGCTGGCGGACAGCAAGTACGCGGGCGGCTACCTGCTCGGCGCCGCCATCGGTGGTCTCGCGCTGGGCCTGATCATCAGCTTCGCCCGGGTCACCAACCCCGTCGTGCTGCTGACCTACGCCGCAATCGAGGGCGTGTTCGTCGGCCTCGCCAGCGCCTTCTACGACGCCCGCTACCACGGCATCGTCGTGCAGGCCGCGGCCAGCACCTTCGCGATCTTCATCGGCATGGCCGTGCTCTACAAGTTCAAGGTCCTGCGGGCCACGCCCACATTCGTGAAGTGGGTCACCGGCGCCATCATCGGCTGCTTCGCGCTGATGCTCGTCAACTTCGGCCTGTCGTTCTTCGTGAGCGGCGGCATCGGCATCCGCAGCGGCGGCCCGCTCGCGATCATCTTCAGCCTGGTCTGCATCGGGGTCGCGGCGCTCTCGTTCATCCTCGACTTCGCGGCCATCGAAGAGGGTGTCCGCGCCGGAATCGACCGCAAATTTGCCTGGTACGCCGCGTTCGGCATCATCGTCGGCCTGATCTGGCTGTACCTGGAGATCCTCCGCCTGCTCGGCTACGCCCGCAGGTAGCCGCGCCACCAGCGCACAACAACGAGCCCGCGTCCCCGCCGAGGGGGTGCGGGCTCGTGCGTGTTCCGGATCCGTGATAACGCCCCGCTACGCACCTGTTTCCGCAAAAGTTTGCGGTGTTCGCCCACCTGCCCCGAAACC
>JAOPVE010000031.1 GCA_025963185.1 Actinomycetes bacterium | reverse complement strand
ACGTGAGCCGCGCCACCAGCGCATCCCACCCATCCCGCCGGGCCTTCCGTGACCAGGCCGACTTGTTGTCATCCCGCAGCACCTCGCCCAGGCGTGCCCGGCGGCCACGGATACTCGCCAGCACGTCAGCGAGCTGGCGATCCGTCTTCTCCAGATCACCCGTGAGCGGGTTACGGGAGATACGGGCGTACGCGTCCAGCACCGGCGCATCGGCATACGCAGCGTCATGGTCGCGGGCCCGCCGCACCAGGGCAACAAGCTCCCACGCTGCGGTCCCGCTGCTGGTCAGTGCATCTGTGCGACTCATGCCCCGACGTTACGGTGGTTAACACTGTGTCCGCCGGGGCCGGTCGCGGTTACCGCACTTCGGGGATCGGGTGGTTAGCGGGTTGCCCAGGCGCCGGGGGCGTCGACCAGTTCGCGGACGTGTGCGGGGAACTGGCCGCTGAGCACGTCCGCGAGCGTCACCTCGTCGAGCACACTGCGGACCGCGGCCCGCACGGCCACCCACACGACCTGGAGATGCTCCGCGGCCCCCTCGTACTCGGCCGTCTCCGGCCGCTCACCCCGGACCCCGGCAAGCGGCCCGTCTACGGCCCGGAGGACATCACCGATCGTGATGTCGTCCGCGGCTCTGGCCAGCCGGTACCCACCCTCGGCGCCGCGCTGGCTACGGACCAGCCCGGCTCGGCGCAGGTCGGAGAGGATCGCTTCGAGGAACTTTCGTGGCAGCGACTGCCAGTCGGCGAGTGACTGTGCGGTCGCCGACTGGACATCGCTCGCGGCCAGGGCAAGCAGCGCCCGTGCCGCGTATTCCGCTCGGGCAGAGATCTGCATACGTACATGATGCCGCGTCGCGGAAGCACCGCTGTGCGGCGACCCCGCTCCGCCGTGTCGGAGGCCCGTTCGGCGACCGCGTCCGGCACCCTCTGGACGGGTGCCGGACGGGGCAGATCACGGCATCGGCGCGTCGACCTTCGCCTCGCCGCCGAGTTCCCGCTCGTCGTCCAGGCCCGTGCCCATGTCGCTGTCGGTGCCCTCGGCGTCGATGTCGGGGTGCGGCTCCCGCGTGGTGTCGTAGTCGTCCGGATCGTTCGAAGCACCATTCAGCCCCGGACCAGTCATCGCCACTCCTCTCGCCAGGTGCTCCCCGTGTACCCAGGACCACACCGCGTCATACCCCAACCCCGGACCCGCCTGGGTGGGCAGCAAAGATCGTCCTTGTCAGTCTGGGAGGAGGGGGACCGTGGGGGTGTGGTCGCGGCCGATGAGGATTGCTCTGGTTATGGCGGCTGATCCGAATCGCTCGCGGACGACGTCGAGTGCTGCGTCGAGGTCGCCCGCGTCGCCGGGTGCGAACGGGAGCATCGGCTGGACCGTTCCGGCCTCGGCGAGGTTCGCCACCGAGATGCCCACGAGCGTGATGCCCCTCGTCTCGATCAGCGGGCGGGTGCCCAGTAGCAGGTGGCGCACGGTGTCGAGGATCGTGCGGGTGTGGTCCGACGGCCAGGGCAGGCTGTGCGAGCGGGTCGCGCGGGTGTAGTCGGCGAAGCGGAGCCGGAGCATCACCGTGCGCCCGGCACGTCCGGCCTTGCGCATGCGGCGGCAGACCCGGTCGGTGAGCGCGGCGAGTGCGGCTTCGGCCTCCGAGTACGACCGGGACCGTGGCCCGAGCGCGCACTGCGCCCCGATCGACCGGCGCCGGCGGCGGGTCTGCACGGGCCGCGGATCCCGGTTGTGGGCCAGCGCGTACAGGTGCCGTCCCGCGCCCTGGCCGAGCAGGGAGACCAGCGCGGCCTCGCCGAGCCCGGCGACCCGTCCGACGGTGTGGATGCCCCGCTGGTGCAGTTTCTCGGCGGTGACCGGCCCGACGCCCCAGAGCCGGGTGACCGGCAGCGGGTGCAGGAAGTCCAGTTCGCCGCCGGCGGGGACCACGAGCAGGCCGTCCGGCTTGGCGACGGCGCTGGCGACCTTGGCGAGGAACTTGGTGTGCGCGACCCCGACGGTGATCGGCAGCCCGACCTCCTCGCGGATCTCCCGGCGCAGCCGGACCGCGATCTCCGCCGGAGTGCCGGACACCCGCAGGAGCCCGCCGACGCCGAGGAACGCCTCGTCGATCGAGAGGGCCTCGACGATTGGGGTGGTGCGCTCGAAGATCCGGAAGACGGCTTCGCTGGCCTCGGAGTAGGCGGACATGCGCGGTGACACGACGATCGCGTCGGGGCACAGCACTCTCGCCTGGCGGCCGCCCATCGCAGATCGGACTCCGCGCGCCTTGGCCTCGTAGCTGCACGCGAGAACCACTCCCCCGCCGACGATCACGGGCCGGCCGCGCAACCGCGGATCGTCACGCTGCTCGACCGACGCATAGAACGCATCCAGGTCGGCATGCAGGATGGGGCCCTCGATCGGCACGGCACCGATCTTCGCACATATGTTCGAACGATGGCAGGGACCGGAAACAGTTTTCGGCCCGGCCACAAAGCCGTGGTTAAACATGAGTTTCCTGGTCACAGCTCTAGTAGGAGACGAGCAGAACGGCGGGACCGCGATGACAGCGACGGCTGACCCACAGCGAAGGGCTCTGCTGCGCCTGCGCGTGGGGACGGCGTCCGGGCTGCTGCTCATCGGAGTTCTCGTCGCGCTGGCGTGGATCAGCGCGAGGCCGTCCGCGGACACCGATCCCGGGGCGGCCAACGTGGTCGCCACCGCGCCGCCAGGTCCGCAGGCGATGGCGTTCGACGGGCTCGGCCCGCGCCCGACGAGCACCGCCAGGACGGCGGGACCGGACGTGCTCACCGGTGCGGTCGCGGTTGTGCTGGGATCCGCGATCGTGGTGCTGCTGTTCGTGGCCGGGCACCGGAGCCAGTACGGTGATCCGCCGGTGGCGCCGCGCGTCCGGTCGGTGCCGTCGCTCGGCACCCGGCGGCGGATCGGCGCGGTCACCCTCGGCTGACCCCGCCCGACGAAGTGCCCGAGCCCCAGGAAGAGACTCGATGATCCGCCCGCAGGTCTCGTGACGCCGGTCCAGGCCGTGGGCGTCCTTGCGGCGGGGGCTATGGCGGGTGCGATCAACGCCGTCGTCGGATCCGGCACGCTGATCACCTTCCCCGTGCTGCTCGCCCTCGGATACCCGCCGGTCACCGCGAACGTGTCGAACACAGTCGGGCTGGTCCCCGGATCCCTGTCGGGCGCCTACACCTATCGCAAGGACCTCGCCGGGTACGGCCGGCTGCTGGTCCAGCTGGGCTCGGCCGCCGTGCTCGGGGCGATCACGGGCGCGATCCTGCTGCTGGTGTTGCCCCCAGGAGCCTTCCGGGCGATCGTGCCCGCGCTGATCGGCCTCGCGCTGGTGCTCGTGCTGGCCCAGCCGTGGCTGCGGCGAGTGCTCGCGGGCAGGCACGGGGAGGAGCGGCGGCGGGCCGGTCCGCTACTGCTTCTGGGGGTTTTCGGGACCGGCGTGTACGGGGGCTACTTCGGCGCGGCCCAGGGAGTGCTGCTGCTGGGACTGCTCGGCGTGCTCCTGTCGGCGGATCTGCAATGGATCAACGGGGTGAAGAACCTGCTCGCGGGGCTGGTCAACGGGGTCGCGGCCGCGCTGTTCCTCGCACTGGGGACCGTGGCCTGGCAGCCCGCGCTGCTGATCGCCGCCGGATCCGTGGTGGGCGGGCTCGTCGGCGGGCGATGGGGGCGGCGGCTCCCTCCAGCGGGATTGCGCGCGGCGATCGTGGTGGTCGGCGTGGTGGCGCTGGTCAAGCTGCTGGCCGGCTGACCTCCGCTGGCCTGATCTCAGCTAGACCGGTATAGCGGCAGCCGCACGCGGATCGCCGTCCCGGTGCCTTCGGTGGGCACCACCGCGATGCTGCCGTGATGGCGGTCGATGATCGCGCGGCAGGTGGCGAGCGCGAGGCCGGAGCCGGGGATCCGCCGGTCGCGGGCCCGGCTGCTGCGGTAGAAGCGGCCGAAGAGCTGGTCGCGCTCGGACTCGGGGATCCCGATGCCGGTGTCGGTGACGGTCAGCTCGGCCATCCGGCGGCCGGTCCGCAACACGCTGATCGAGATCTCGCCGCCGTCCGGGCTGTAGGCGATCGCGTTGCCGACGAGGACTCCGACGACCTGGCGCAGCCGTTCCGGATCCGCCCTGACCACGCACGCGCGCGGGCACTCGACAGCGACCGTGAACGCGCCCCCGGTCAGCTCGGGGTGGCCCGCGACCACCTCGGCGACGACGTCACCCAGGTTGCACGGGCCGAGGCTGAGCGCGGCGTGGCCGGTGTCGAGCGCCGCGAGGTCGAGCAACTCGTCGACGATGTGGCGGAGCTGGCTGCTGTTGCGCTCCACGGCGTCGAGCAGCCGGCGTCCGGTGACCGCGAACTCGCCCGGATCCAGTTCGCGCAGCAGGTCGGTGTACGCGGCGATGCTGGTCAGCGGCGTGCGCATCTCGTGGCCGATCAGGCCGAGGTACTCGTCCTTGCTGCGGGCGAGTGCGAGGGCGAGGTCCTCCGCGCGGCGCCGTTCGAGGAACTGGCCGACGTGGGCGGCGATTCCCCTGAGGATCGCCACGACGTAGTCCGGCCGGTCCTCGGTGACGTCGGCGAAGAACGTGAGCACCGCGAGGGTCCGGCCGCCACTGGGGATCGGCACCGCGACCGCCGTGTGCACGCCTTCGATCCCCGACCGGAACGGCGAGCCCGCGTCGGCGATGTCCGGGATCCAGATCACGTCGCTCGTCATGCATGCCGCCCCGGCGAGCCCGTGCCCACAGACCAGTTCGGACGGTACGGCGATCCGCCCGGCCCAGCCCGGGGCGTCGTGGATCGCGGCCGGGCGCAGCGTCCCGGCATCCTGGTCGACCTGCCAGAACTCCGCGTGCGGCCAGCCCAGCGTGGTGGCGATCGCGGCGAGGACTCCGGGTCCGGCGGCCTCGACACTGTCGGCCTGCGTGAGCGCCTGGGATACGGCCAGTTCGGCGGTCCGGAGTCGATGGGTGCGCTGTCGCTCCGTGACGTCGGTGGCGGCGACGAGCGCGCCCAGGGTGCCGCCCTCGGTCGCGAGGATGGGCTGCGCGTCCGTCGCGAGCACCACCGTGTTGCCCCGCGGATCGTCGTACACGAGCTCCACGTCCCGCAGCCGCTCGCCGTGCAGGGCCCGGATCAGCGGGAGTCCCGACCCGGGGATCACGCGCCCGTCCGGGCCGAAGACGACCTGGCGGCGGACCCAGCCGAGGTAGTTCCCGTCGAAGTCCTCCGGCATGAGCCTGCGCATCGCCGCGTTCGCGAAGACCAGCGTGCCGTCGGCATCACAGGCGGCGACGGCGGTGGTCATGTTGTCGAGCAGGGCGTCGAGGAAGAGCCGCTGCCGCTCGGCGAGCGCCCGCGCGGCCCGCTCGGCGACGAACCCGGTGCACGCCTGCGCGCACTCGTCGACCGCGGTGAGTTCCTGGGCCTCCCAGCGCCGCGGACGGTAGTCGAGCACGCAGCACGCGCCGACGACCTCGCCGTCCGGGGCCCGGATCGGGAACCCGGCGTACGCCCGCACCCCCGCGGCCTGCAGCGCAGCACCGCACGGCGCCCGCGGGTCGGCCTGGGTGTCCTCGACGACCACCGGAAATCCGTCGCGGGCGACCCGGTGGGCGAGCGTGGCGGACGACGCGACGGCGATCGCGTCCCCGCCGGCGGGCAGTGCGAATCTGCCGTCTAGCCGCAACTGTGTGCCGGTGAGCGTGTGGATCATCGCGGTCGGCGCGCCAGCGGCCCTGGCTGTGACCGCGGCCAGGCGGTCCGCGGCCGTCTCCGAGATCGCGCCGGAGCCCGGTTCGGGACGCTGGACAGGGTCCCCGGCGACAGCGGCTCGGAGGGCTGCACTGGACGGCGCCGCATCCTTGTCTCTGTCCATGATCGTCACCTCATCACGAGAAGTGCCCGATAAGTCGGTTTGATATGCACGTGTTGTAGACGCTGTCTACGGATCGCTGGTAGACAGCGGCTATGACCGCAGAGGAGCCGCTCCGATCCCGGCTCGTCGCCGCGGGCGCCGCACTGGTCGCCGAGCGGGGCGCGCACGGGGCCACCCTCCGCGAGGTCGCGCGCCGCGCCGGGGTCTCGCACGGGGCGCCCCGCCGCTACTTCCCCACCCACCTGGCCCTCCTCTCGGGCATCGCCAGACAGGGATTCACCCAGCTCGCAGGCCTGCTGGCCGAGGTGGTGGCCGATCCCGCGGCGACGCCGCACGAGAAGATCCTCGAACTGGGCCGCCGCTACGTGCGCTTCGCGGTCGGCAACCGGGGCGTGTTCGAGCTGATGTTCCGGCACGACCTGCTCACGAGTAACCAGTTCGGGCTGCGGGACGTCAGCGTGCCGCTGTTCGGGACACTCACCGCCCTGGTCGCAGAGGCCAGCCCTGTCGCCCACCCCGAGCGCACGGCGGCCGCCCTGTGGCCCGCCCTGCACGGGATCGCGCAGCTCACGGCCTGGGGCAGCCTGCCGCTCGCCGCCGGAATCACCGACCCCGAACCCCTCCTGCGGATCGCCGTGGGCGCCTTCCTCGGCCCCGATCCCGCGCCGGCGAGGACCTGACCGTGCTTCAGGTAACCGTCAGGGCGGTCCTCGGGCCACTGGCTCGAACCCTGTACCGGCCGGTCATCGAGGGACGCCAGAACGTGCCACGGCAGGGTCCGGTGATCCTCGCCGCGAACCACCTCTCGTTCGCGGACAGCATCGTGATCCCGCTCGCCGCGCCGCGGCCCGTCGGGTTCCTCGCCAAGTCCGAGTACTTCGACGGCCATGGACTACAGGGCGTCCTGACCAGGGAGTTCTTCACCGCCGTGGGCGCGATCCCGGTCCGCCGGGGCACTCACGGGGCCGTCCACGAGCCGCTCGAAACCGCCCTGGATGTACTCGCCGAGGGCCGCGCCTTCGGCATCTACCCCGAGGGCACCCGCTCGCGCGACGGGCGCCTCTATCGCGGCCGGACCGGCGTGGCCTGGCTCGCGCTGCGGTCCGGCGCCCCGGTCGTGCCGGTGGGGCTGATCGGGACCGAGCGGATCCAGCCGGTGGGGGCGCGCCTCCCCCGGATCCACCGGGTGACGATCCGGTTCGGCGTTCCCCTGCACTTCGGCACACCGGACTCGCCAGGGCCGGACTTTCCCGTCGCGCGCGGCGGCGACGGGCTGGACGGCGGGCTCCGGCCCGGACCGCTGCGGCGCGCGATCACCGACCGGATCGTCGCGGCGATCGGCGAGCTCACCGGCCAGGAGCGCGCCCGCGGCTACGCGTCCTGAGACTTGTCGGGGTGGCGCGCTAACGTCCGGAGCGTGCGCCGAGGGCGGCGCGGTGAGGGGTGGCGGATGTCTGACGCAGTGAAGTTCGGTGCCGTGTCAATGGACTGCGCCGATCCGGGTCCGCTCGCGGTGTTCTATCGCGACCTGCTCGGCGGCGAGATCATCTTCGAGTCCGAGAAGTTCGTCGCCGTGACCGTTCCCGGGGCCACGCTGACCATGCAGAAGGTGGCCGACCACCAGCCGCCGACCTGGCCCGGTGACTCCGTGCCGAAGCAGGTCCACGTCGAGCTCGCCGTCGACGAACTGGACGCGCCGCAGGCCAGGGCGGTCGCGCTGGGGGCCGTGGTCGCCAAGCACCAGCCGAGTCCGGACCGCTGGCGCGTGCTCATCGATCCGGCCGGTCACCCGTTTTGCATCACCACGCTGATCCCGACCTGAGCGGGAACGCTGGCCCACCCAAACCGCCGTGCGGGCGGAGGAACGCGCCGTAGACTCGCCGCGTGGGCAGATTGCGGCGGTTCGTCCCCTTCGGCGAGGGCGTCACCGTCACGGCCCGGCAGGCGGGAGCCCTGTTCGCCCTCGCCGGGCTGCTCGGAGTGGTCGGCGCGGTCACCCAGCCCGGCCACGTGGCCCTTCTCCTCGGCATCGCGGCCGCCGACCTGGCGATGACCGGCGTCGCCTGGACGGTCCCGTGGCACCGGCTCGGACGTCTCAGCCCACTCGCGCTCGCGGTCCCGGCGTTCGCGATCCTTGCGGCGTCCACCTGGGCCTTCGGCGGGGTGGCCGCGGGTACCGGCCCGTTCTTCGTGCTGCTGTTCGCGTGGGTCGGGCTGCACTACCCGCCGTGGGCCCAGGCCGCCCTCGCCCCAGCCGCGCTGGTCGCCTACGAGGTCCCGATCGTGCTGACCCACCAGCCCGACGCGGTGGTCGGCGGCGGGGTGATCCTCGTGCCGATCTGCGCGGGCGTCGGGCTGGTGATCTGCCAGCAGGCCGCGTTCCAGCGGCGCGCCCGCGACCGGATCCGCCAGGCCGAGCAGTGGCGCGCGGCGCTCATGGCCACGCTCGCGCACGACGTCCGATCGCCGCTGACCTCGGTACAGATGACGTTGGAGACCCTGCGTGACGACAGGGACGCCGTCCCGGCCGCCGAGTGCGACCGCATTATCGGCGCCGCGCTCCGCCAGACCAGCCGGATCCTCCGCCTCGCCACCGGACTGCTCGACGTCGAGCGCGTCGAGGCACTGGGCACCCTGCGGCTCGACCTCACGCGGATCCCGTTGCGGACCGCCGTCGAGGCCGCGCTCGCCGAGGTCCCCGGCGAGTCGGTCAGCACCGAGATCCCCGTCGGCCTGGCCGTCGTCGCGGATCCGCAGCGGCTCGAACAGATCCTCGTGAACCTGGTGACCAACGCGCTGCGGCACGGGCGGCCGCCGATCGTGATCCTGGCCGATCCGGACGGCGACCAGGTGCTGCTCAGCGTCCGCGACCACGGGGCCGGGGTCCCGCCCGCGCTCAGCGGCCGGCTGTTCGACCGGTTCGCCGGCGGACCGGGCAACGTGGGATCGGTGGGCCTCGGCCTCTGGATCGTCCGCGAACTCGCCCGAGCCCACGGTGGCGAACTCCGCTACACCCCCGCTGCCCCCGGCGCGATCTTCACCGTCAGCCTCCCGCTCGCCCCGGCAGCCGCCCCAGCCCCGGTCCCCTGAGCGCTGAGCCCGTCCGCTCCTACTGCCACTCGTACGGATCCGCGACGAGCGGCGCCTCGAAGCCTCCCGCGAACACCTGCGCGTACCGGTCGGATCGCAGCGCCGCGGCCGTCCAGCGCGAGGCCGAGCCCGGACCTGTGCGCGTGAGCCGGACGATCCGCCCGCCCGAGCCCCGCACGTACGGCGCCAGGCCCTCGACACCCGTGACCTTCACGCCGTCGACGCTGGCCGGGAGCACACCCCGGCGCCGGATCTCGTGGGTCCGGTCCCAGTCCACCAGCGCATGCGGCGACGCCGGATCCACCCCGAACGCCCCGTGGTCGTCCAGCCCGATCAGGTGCTCGCGCCCGGTGAAGCCGTGCCCCTGCACCAGCGGGCCGATCCACTGCTCGTGACCGGATCCCGTGACGTAGAACCAGTGCAGGAGGCGGCCGTGCGCGTCGATCCCCATCAGGGCGTCCGGGCTGGGGGCGAACAGCGAGCGGATCCGCCGCCAGTCGCCGAAGCGCGCGCCGATCCGCAGACCGGGTTTGATCGTGTGCGTGCTGCCGGTCTCGTAGCGGTAGAGCGCGCCGCTGGGTGTGACCTGGTAGAACACCGACGGCGTGCCGGGCACGAGCAGGTCGTTGCCCGCCGACAGCACGGATCCGCCGCGCCACCAGCCCTCGGGAGCGACCCGGTGGGTGGCCTGCAGGCCCGTCTTGCCGTCGGCGAGGCAGTAGTCGTGCTCGTCCAGCGCGCCCTTCGCCGTGAGCCCGTAGGCCTGCTCATACGCCAGACACGTGACTTTCGGCGGATCGGCATGCGCCACCCCCGGCGCCACGACCACCGCGAACACCACAGCCGCGACCAGCCTCCGGACAGCACCTAAAGACATCGTCACTCCACAGCGGCGGGGGTTATGAGGCGGTGCCACCGTAGCCACGGCGGCCAGCCCAACACCGCTCAGCCCTACCCGCGTCCTGGCGCGGCCCCGTCACACGGATCCGGTACCCGGCTTTGGCAGGGTCACTGCTGACGTTCGAACAGCTCGACGGGGTTTCCAGACGGATCTTCCACGATGATCTGGTCTCCGCCCACGCCGTGGATACGCTCACCTCGGAGGCGAACGCCCGCGACTTTCAGCCGTTCGATCGCCGCATCCAGTCCCGAGACCTGAAGCGAGATCCGGTTCCAGCCACCGGGCTCGGGCCGACTGCCATCGGCCAGGGTCTGTCCGCCTCCCCCCGGGCCACTCGGCGCGCTCAGAAGCAGTCGCAGGTCACCTCGAGAGAGGATCGCGAAGGTGGGGGCCGGATGGGTTTCGACGTCGAAGCCGAGCTGGCCCTTGTAGAAATCGATCGCCGCGTCCACGTCGTAGACGATGTAACGGACGCTCACTACAGCCATCGCGTGACCTCCCAGTCCCGAGATCGTGCCCGCTGTGGGGAATTGCCCGTCCCTCGTCAATGAAACGCTGAGCGCCGAGCCGAGGCCAGCACCCCACCGCGGACGCAGAACGCCGGGCCTGCCCTGGAAGGCTTGCACCTCACACCCATTCACATCACCCAGCTCGGCTCCGACCCGCGCTAACCGGTCGTCCGCCTCAGCACGATGTGCCGCCGTCACCTCTCTGGCTGCGTGACGTGCAAGCTCCAGATCGTCTGGGCGTTACCAACCTCGGTATGACGGCGACATCGAGGACCGCAGCTTGGCTGCGCAACGCCTGCGCTGGCATTCCGCTACTCGCAGTCCGAGTCATCGACCTCGGTCATACCCATCATCTCGGCCCGGCGTTCAGCCGCATCTACATCGGTCGCCCGTCGCGGCACTCGATCACGGGCCGGATGGACAGGCTCATCGGCAACGCACGTCGGTTATCAGCCGCCCGGCCCCCGTGACGACAAAACCGCCCGGCCCGCACCTCTTCCGAGCGTGCGGGCCGGGCGGTCAGTGGCCTACTAGTTGCAGGAGCTGGCTGCCCAGTCGGAGAAGTTCTTGAACGCGGCCCGGGTGCCCGTGCCGGCGTCACCGTCGATGGCGCCGGTGTAGCCGTGGAGCTTCAGCAGACGCTGCAGGGCCTTGATCGTGTTGACGCCAGGGTCACCGTCGATGCTGCCGGTGTAGCCGTAGTACGTCTTCAAATTGCGCTGGAAAGCCTTCCAGCTGTTCGTGCCAAGCTGGCCGTCGAGCTCGCCGGTGTAGCTCCAGTAGTCCGCCAGCCAGCACTGGACGTGCACGGCCTGGGTCGAGTTCAGGCCGAAGTTCTGGACCGCGAGCGGTGCCACGGTCGTGCTGTGCACCGCCGACGCCGAGACCGATGCCGGGGCAGCAACCGCGGCGCTTGCGCCCGCGATACTTCCGGCCGCGATTCCCGTGGCGATGGCGATGGTGACAAGCTTCTTCGTTAAGACGGTTGACCTCACTGTGTTTCCCCGTTCCCCGTGTTGTCCGGTGCCGTCAGCGCTGGTGTCCCAGTCGCGTCGAGCACCCTTCTTGGTTGCAGCGCACAGAGCTGACTCTAATGTCGCGAACCTTCCCCGTATCAGCGTTAACTAGCACGGGCAGATTCTCCCCTGCGTTGATACGCGGTGCTTATCCTGCGAAATACTATGAGGCTGTGTCAAGAGGGAACTCAGAGGCGCTTGTGCGCTTCGGAGGCAACGATTGCGTAGCTGGGGCGGCCTCAGTGCGCCTTTGCCAACCTCTGTCCGATGTGGTGAGGACGCCGCTGAGCGGCAAGGAAGTCCCTGGTGGGACGGGGATTGACCATGTGGCAGCACCGGTGCCATGAACGCTGTCGCCGTGGGCGTGGCGCCAACCCGCGGACAGGGATCCGGCACCAGCAACCACCGCAGTCACCACCACCAAGTTATTACTAATCTTTCTATCGAAGCGGTTTGCGTGGGCGCGACGATGCCGGAAATGGGACGGAAGGGACGGACGGCACAAGTGCGCGTCGATACTCTTCGTGGGCTATCCGACAGAACACTTCCAGGCACATCAACCGATGATTCGCCCAAGGTTCAGATATATGCCTCTACTAAACTCGCGATTTACGTACGGAGCCTCAATCGCGTAGAGCAACGTCTGGTTCTCTAGTGCCGGGTTGGCGAGTTCGTAGTGCCTTTGCGTGACTGAGTACGAATGAGCCAGCCGAGCTTGTTGACGTTGGATCGCGAGCGAAGCCATGACCAGCGCCAGCGCCGACAAGACGGCCGCCGCGCCTCCATATGCCTGTCCGATGACGCTAAGAAGAGTCCATTGCGCCGGTCGGCGAAGTCCCGAGACAGGAATGAGTACAACAGGTCGGTGGACTGATCTGGCAGGCAGCCACGGCAGCTCCTGCGGAGCCCCAGCCAGCGAAGCCCCGCGACGGGGAGGACGGCACGGCGGGAGGTCTCGCGCTGGTCTCGTAGAGGGCAACTGAGACGGAACGCAGAACGCCGGGTCTGCCCGATGGGGGCGGACCCGGCGTTTTGGCTGGTCAAGCTGGCGGTGGCGCAGGGATTCGAACCCTGGGAGGCTTGCACCTCACACGCTTTCGA
>JAOPVE010000532.1 GCA_025963185.1 Actinomycetes bacterium | reverse complement strand
CCCCGAGCCGAAGTGCGGTAACCGGCGCCGGTCATAGCCGGTTGCAGTTACCGCGCTTCGGGGAGTGGGACGGGCTGGCAGCCACTCCGGACGCGGCGACCGCGGGAGATCCGGGAAGGGGTGGCGAGCCGGTCGCGCAGGAAAGGCCAGTGTCGGTACTGGACTCGGCTCCGGCGTGGAACTCTCCGGGCGTGAGCGGAAACCCAGCCTGTCCGCCGACGAGCCATCCGTTCGGCATGATCCCCGTCCGTGCCGATCTGCCCGTTTCCCCGCTCGGCGGGCGTGTCCGGGCCGGCCTGAATCCGATGGGCCACAGGGTGACCAGAGCCCGATGCGGGGCGGCTAGCGGGGCCAGCCTGACTCCACTTCGGCGCCGCGTGGGCATCCGCCGTACGGGTGCACTCCTGCTGCTCGCCGGCACATCCCGCGCTACCCGGCGGCGCCGCTCGGGACTGAACCGGCGATTCCGGCGGCACTCCACGGCGTGGTCGCATTGCTGACACGCGGCGGCGGGCAGCGCGGGCCCGGTCGCCGGTACCGCAGGGGCGATGCGGGAGGGACCGTGACCGTAAGCGAAGGCTGTCCGCATCACGGACCTGGCGAGCCGGACGGCGACCAGGCGGGTGAGGCCGATGCCTACCTGGCCCGGCTCGCCGAGCTGGCGGGCGCGGCGCGCGCTACCAGCAGTGCAGGGGCAAAGGCTGCGGCGCTGCTGGAGGCGCAACGGGTCGCCGCGTGGGGACTGCGCGAGGCGGTGGCGCTCGCCCGGAACTCGGGGATGAGCTGGCGGGACTTGTCCGCGCTTCTCGACATGCCGGCGGCGACGCTGCACCGCAAGTACCAGCAGGGCGGCGGACTGTTCTCCGCCGGGGACGTCCCGCCGTCCGACCTCGCGCCGCTGCTCCCCACCGCACGCCCGGACTCCGCAGCGCGCACACCAGTCGCGGGCGGCAACGGGATGCCGTCGCTGCCGATGAACCTGTTCGTGGGCCGCAATCGCGAGCTCGCTGATCTGCCCGTCCTGCTGCGGCAGAATCGCCTGGTCACGGTGACCGGGCCGGGCGGGGTAGGCAAGAGCCGGTTGGCGCTGGAGGTCGCCCACCGGGCGAGCGGACTGGGCCGGGGCGGAGTCTTCTGGGTTCCGCTGGCCGGACTGCCGACGCCGGCGGACTCCTCGCAGGTCGTCGCGGCGGTGACCGCCGCGGTCCAGCGGGGGCACAGTCACTACCGGCCGATTGACGAGGTGATACGTGACTCGTCCGCGACGGGTCCGGTGTTGCTGGTGCTGGACGGCTGCGAGCACCTGACGGCCGGGTGCGGCGAGGTGGTGGCGCGGCTGCTGGCGACCCACTCGGCGCTGACGGTCCTGGCGGTGAGCCGGGAGGCGCTCGGCGTCGCGGGGGAGGTGCGGGTTCGGCTGGATCCGTTGCCTGCCGTGCGCGCCGATTCGGCCGATCCGTGGCTGGCCGGCTCGGCCGCGGTCCGCCTGTTCGCCGACCGGGCGCGACTCGCCGCACACGACGTCGTCCTGGCCGGGCAGGAGCAGTCGATCGCCCGGGTGTGCAACGCGCTGGACGGTGTACCGCTGGCGATCGAACTGGCGGCCCGGCAGTGCGCCGTACTGCCGGTTGCCGCACTGGAGGCGCACGTCGACCGGCAGCTGGACCTGCCGGCGGCGCATCCCGGCAGCATCCTCGGGCCCCACGCCGGGTTGCGCGCGTCCGTCGCCTGGAGCTATGACCTCCTCGCCCCTGCCGAGCGGGCGCTGTTCCGCAGGCTGTCGCTGCTGCCCGACGGCGCGAGCGACCTGACCGCCGTGGCGCTCAGCGCGGGTCTCGGACTGAACCGGGCCGGCGTCTGGGCGGCGCTGACCAGCCTGGCCGGTAAGTCAGTGCTCACCACCAGCGCTGCCGCCCCGCGCCGGTTCGGGATGCTGGCCGCGGCGCGCGAGTACGGACGGGAGCGACTCGGCGCGGACGGCGAGACCGCCGCGGTCGAGGAACTGCTGCTGTCCTGGCTGGCGAGCCAGGCCGAGAACACGCTGAACCAGCCGCGCGTCCGGGCGCAGGCGAGCGTCGCCGAGCCGGTCGCCGCCTTCCGGTTCGCCGCCGAGCTCGCGCGCAACCACGACGATCCGCGATACCCGGTGCTCGCGCTGGTCACCGCGTTGCAGCTCAGCTGGCAGGCCGAGATGGACGACGCCCGCCGCGTCCTGGAGCCGCTGCTGGCCGAGACGGGTCTGCGGCCCGACGACGCCGCGCGCGCCCAGCGGCAGATGGCCGCGATCTGCCACGAAGGCGGCGACTTCGCGGCCGCCCGGCGGTATGCGCAGCGTGCGCACACGATCGCGCTCGCCGGTTGCAATCCGCTGCTCCAGGATCTGACCGCCTCGACGCTCATCTACTCGCTGGACGACAGCTCTGCCGCCGAGGCCGCCGAGCTCGGCAGGCAGCAGGTCGCGTACGCGCGGACTCTCGGCGACGCGGACCGGCTCGCGAGCGACCTCAACAATCTCGGCTGGGACCTTGCGGTCTGCGGCCGCACCGGCGAAGCCAGAGCCGCGATCGAGGAGATGCTGGCCCTGCGCCGGGACACGGTCGCGCCGTGGGAGCGACAGACCGCGGGAACGGTCGCGCTCGTCAGCGGTGCGGTGCGGGAAGCGTCGCTCCACTTCACCGCGGGCCTGCGTGACTGCACGAGCGCCGCTACGGTGCTCGATCTCGTGCAGGGCGTGGCCCTCGTCGCGGTCCACGACGGCCACGCCGAATGGGCGTTGCGGCTGCTCGCCGGCGCGGCCGCGCACCGCGAACGGCTCGGGCTGGCTCGGGTCGAATGGTGGTCCCAGCAGACCGCGGCCGC
>JAOPVE010000519.1 GCA_025963185.1 Actinomycetes bacterium | reverse complement strand
CTGCGTGGCGGTTCTTGACCTGGGGTGGCCGCGGGCGCACGGTCGCTGCATGTCTGTCAGAGGGGCCGCGCGCCGGCCGATGGCCGAGGTCCGCGCCGCGTTACCGGTGTCGCTTGCCGCCGCCGTCGACGGGTTCGAGCGGTACGTGCGGCACGAGCAGGGGCGCCCCGCGAACACCGTCCGCGCGTACACCGGGGACGTCGTCAGTCTGCTCGACCACCTGCAACGCGGCGGTGCCGGCGAGGTCGAGGCGCTGACCCTGACGATCCTGCGGAGCTGGCTGGCGCGGCTGCGTACTCAGGGCATGGCGCCCGCGAGCCTGGCCCGGCGTTCGGCCACCGCGCGGGTCTTCACCGCGTGGGCTCACCGCACGGGGCTGCTGCCGGACGATCCGGGATTGCTGCTGGCCAGCCCGAAGGTGCCGCGCGAGCTACCGGGGATCCTGCGAGCGGACCAGGCATCGGCGCTGCTCGACGGGCCGCCGCCCGCTCGGGTGCCCGCCGATCCGGAGGCGACGGCTGCGGGCACTACCGAGGATCCCGTGGTTGCGGCGGCCGCGATCCGGGACCAGCTCATCCTTGAGCTGTTGTATGCCACCGGGGTCCGGGTGAGCGAGCTGTGTGGACTCGACCTCGGTGACGTCGATCGGGCGCGGCGGCTCGTGCGAGTACTCGGCAAGGGAGGCAAGGAGCGGTCCGTGCCGTACGGCGTACCTGCCGAGCGATCCCTCGGCGGCTATCTCGCCGCCGCACGGACGGTACTCGCTGGGCGGGGAAGCGGATCCGCGTTGCTGCTCGGCGTGCGCGGCGGCCGGATCGATCCTCGCACCGTCCGCCGGATCGTCCACGCCCGGCTCGGGGCGCTCGGCGATGCCCCGGACCTCGGTCCGCACGGCCTGCGACACTCCGCGGCGACACACCTGCTCGAAGGCGGCGCGGACCTCCGTTCCGTACAGGAACTGCTCGGTCACGCTACGCTCGCGACGACCCAGGTGTACACGCACGTGTCCGTGGAGCGGCTGCGTGCCGCATACCGGCAGGCTCATCCGCGGGCGTGACGGCCTGATCCGCGGGCGTGACCGCCTGGGTCCCGGTTGGGGCAGCCGACGCAACGGGGGTGGGGTCGATGACGCGGCCCGCTCCGGCAGAGAACGCGCAGGGCCCGGAGTCGTCCGTGGTGGCACTGTGGGGCGTGTTCAAGACCAGCAGGGATCTGGCGGTGCGCGAGCGGCTGATCCTGCACTACTCGCCACTCGTGAAGTTCGTGGCCGGGCGCGTGGGCGCGGGGATGCCGTCGACGGTCGAGCAGTCCGATCTGGTGTCGTACGGCGTCTTCGGGCTGATCGACGCGATCGAGAAGTTCGATCCGGACCGGGCGACCAAGTTCGAGTCCTACGCGATGACACGGATCAAGGGCGCGATCCTCGACGGACTGCGCGCCAGCGACTGGATCCCGCGCTCGCTCCGCCACAAGGCCCGGGACGTCCAGAATGCCTACGCGAGCCTGCAATCGAGACTGCACCGGACGCCCCACGAGCGAGAGGTCGCGGCCGAACTCGGCGTAACCGAACCGCAGCTCCAGGCGATCTTCACCCAGCTCTCGTTCATCAACCCGGTAGCGCTCGACGAGTTACTGACTCCCGGCGACGACAGCGGCGGAGTGCTCAGCCTGGGCGAGACGCTGGCCGACATCCACGCTCAGGATCCGCTGGCGGCGGCCGAGGCGTGGGAGGTCCGGCAGCTACTGGCGCGGATCATCGCCTCCCTGCCCCAGCGCGAGCAGACCGTCGTCATCCTCTACTACTACGAGCACCTGACGCTGGCCGAGATCGGGCGAGTTCTGGGCGTGACGGAGAGCCGCGTCTGCCAGCTCCACACGAAGGCGGTCCTCCAACTCCGCGCCCTGCTGCCGGAAGCACGCTGACCATTGCGCCCGACGGACCACGGTGGCGCGCGGCCGGACCTCGCGGCACAGCTCCTTCCGGTAGCAAGAAGCCGAAGCGCCGACGGATCGGCCACCGGCTCGCCTGCTGAACTCGGGGCCGAGGAGTGCTCGATCCAGGATGGACACACGACGGAGCCACCGGCCGGCCCGGTTGCGCCGTCGACCGCTCCAGCGCCGCACGGTTCACCGGCCGGCCCACCATTGCCGCCATGCCCGCGCTGCTGTGCCTTAGCCGGCCGACGGGCCAGGTCTGTCAGACGGGCCTCGGTTCGGTACCCGTGCTCGCTCGGCGACCACCTGCGGCGGCCAGAGGCCCACCCGAGATGCGAAGCGTGCATCCGCAGGCACCAGCTACAGGCGTCCGCACAGGACCAAGGGATTCGAACAGTCGGGCGCCCTCTCACCCCGCCACCCCAACCTCCGCATGGCACAGCCCCGCCCCGACCCGTGGCAGCACCCCATCACGCCGCCCGCCGCCCCGCGCCGCTCCGGCGTTCGCCCTCGGCACCCGGTGTCCGCGGACGAGCGGACGAGCGGAGCGCCGCCCGCCGGATGCGTCTCGAAGTGCGGTAACTGCGGCCGGTCGGGACCGGCC
>JAOPVE010000517.1 GCA_025963185.1 Actinomycetes bacterium | reverse complement strand
GACCGGTCCGGACCGGCCACGGTTACCGCACTTCGGGGAAGGGGGGCTTTGACCGCTACTGGACAGTGTCCACTGGCGGCCCGTCAGGTGGCCGTTCTCGCGCGGTCGGCGTGCCTAGGGTGTGGAGTGTTCCACCGTCGCAATGCGAAGAACGTTCCCTGGGGGTTTCACGCAATGTCCGGATCACGGTTCTGGGCCCGTACCGCGGGCCTGCTCGCCGCTCTCGTCTGTGTGGCCGCGGGAGCGACTCCCGCGCACGCCGGGACGCCACCGGACAGCTGCGGGCGCTGGAGCCGGCAGGTCTACGCGATCACCACGTCCGGTGGGCTGACCGCGGAGACGATCTGCCTCGATCCGGCGATGGCGGTTCAGCAGTGGACCCACACCCAGGTGATCGCGACGAGCGGCTGGGGTGACACCTACGCGGCCTTGTGGTCCGGCGAGCAGCACGGCAGCGGCCGGTTGTACTACCGCGTGTCGGCGTCCACGGGCGCGCTGTACTGGTCTCGCGACCTCACCACCTGGAAGGACGTGGGCCAGTCGCTCGGTGACTGGCGGCGGTTCACGTCGATCATCTCGCCGGCGGTGGGGGTGCTCGACGTCCTCGACGACCAGGGATCGGTCTTCCAGCTCACCGAAACCGACTGGGTGACCGGATCCGACGTATGGACCGAGACGCGGCTGACGAGCGCGTTCGGTGCCGACCAGCTGGTGGGCGCCGACGGCGAGAGCCCGTTCCTGGGCATGGCCCGGGGCGCGACCGCCCGCCTCGTCGGCCTGACGGCGGACGGCGCCGCCGGCCCACTGCAGATCACCGTGCCGCAGGGGGTCGTGCCCGCGCAGGTCGCGCCGTTCTCGTTTGCCCGGTACCGGACGGCGGCGATGGCGATCACCCTGACCGGCCGGCTCGCGCTGTTGCTGCCCATCGACTGTTCGGGCGACCACCGGATCTGGGCCGTGAAGACCTCGACCGGCGCTCAGTACGCCAAGCTGTTTCTCGGCGAGTACCTGCCGGTGCCCGGCGAGGGTCCGGTGGAGTGGCAGTGCGACCGCTCGTGACACGGGTCAGCCGAGCAGGCCGTCCCGGACGATGATCGCCGTGGCCGTGATCCGGTTGTCGACCCCGACGACGTCGAGGGCTGCGGAGATGTGCCGGCGCACGGTCCGCTCGCTGACGTCCAGGTGCCGCGCGATCGCCGAGTCGGTCATGCCGCCGATCATGAGCCGCAACACTTTCTGCTGGACCGGGGTGAACTTTCCTTCGTCCGTCCCGCCGGCCAACGGCAGTGCGCGATCCCAGAGGAGGTCGAAATACATGCGCAGTGCGGCGACGATCACCGGCGAGCGGACGAGCGCCGCACCTTCCATGCCGGTCGGGTCGAGTGGCAGCAACGCCGCCCGGTCGTCGACGAGCACCATCTTCATCGGCAGGTCGTGGATGACGCGTAATTGCCACCCGCCCTCCGCGCACGCTCGGACCACCTCGCCGGCGAATGGCAGATCGAGTACGCGCTTGGCGTAGATGTTGCGAAACCGCACGCCCCGGGCGAGCACTTCGGCCGGGGGCACCTTGGCGGACCGCGCATCAGGGGGGCGCCGATAGTGCGGAGTCTCCAGATTCGAGAATTCCCGCTCGGCCGACATGCACAGCTCGACGGAGAGAGCACCGATCTCGGCGGGATCGGTGTAGATCCGGATCCCCGCGTCGTGATTGTCGGTGCCGGTCGCGTAGGAGCGCTGGAGAACGTCCATGTGCTCGCGGATCCGCAGCACCATGCGGTGCCGGTCGAGCAGCTCGCGCTGAACCCCGATCAGTGCCTGGCCCACCGCGATCGTCGGCTCGACGGGCACCACGGACGGGGTCCCGACGAAGCGGCGGCGGGCGAATCCGGCGGCGATCAACTCGGCCAGTTCGGGTGATCCGTCGAGCTCCGGATGGTCGCCGAGGGAAATCTGCCCAGCGTCGAGCAACCGCTGGTACAGCTCGGCGACCGGGCCTGGCAACAGCCCGGTCAGCAACTCCGACATCCACGCCCCTTTTCGCCGGCAACCGGGTGCGTCCGCCCGACGCCGCGACCGTATCCGGTGCGTGCCAGCCGAGGGCGCCTACACACCGAAGGCCCAAGAGGGCGGATCCAGGTCTGCCGGGACCGAATCCAGGCGACTAATGGAATCGCGCTTACCTGGCCCAGTCTGATAGCTGAGCATTGCTGAGACAGCAAATGTCTCGTTGACTTCCGGTGTGACCTCGGATGATACAAGATCGCCCTCTGAGAATCGGTCGTGCACGAAAGTGCAGGGGTTCCCAGTGGTGATGTCCGGGTCGGGCCAATGGCCGCTTCTGCTCTCACTTTGTACGGATCCGCATGGTTATGGTTTTGGCAGTCGAGCGGATCGGTACGGAAATTGACGACCGGCCAGCTCGTGCCACTCCCGTTATTCGTGCCGCGGTATTTCCGTGGCATACCCCGACGCGAAAGTGAGCTTCACATGCGGACTCGTATGGCTGGCCTGCTGGCCGGTGTCGCCGTCATTGGCGCCGCCCTGATCGGCGGATCCACCCCGGCCATGGCCGCACCGGCCTCGGCCCAGGCGGTGCACCCCTCGATCTCGACGAGCGCGCAGCAGGTCGTGTTCTACAACGACGGCTGGTACTGGGCGTACGCCGACATCTGGGGCTACGACTCGAATAACACCGAGATCTACCACGACTGGAGCGGGAGCGTCGGCCACTCCGGCCGCAAGCCGTTCACCGTGCCCGCGAACGTGGCGACGCTGCGCTGGCAGGTGCGGATGGAGCCGTTCGGCAACACGATCCACAGCCAGACGATCAACCCCTGGTACGACTTCAACAACTTCTGCAACGACGGCAAGCACGCCACCATCTACGTCGGTGGAACCGCTGGCAGCACCAACGATTACGACCTGCACTGCTCGAAGTGGTAATGCGCTGAATGCGACGGGCCTGGGCTGTGCGAATCCGTGCCGCCCAGGCCCGCGCGGTGTCCCGGCAATTCCGGCCGGAACCCCATTGGTTCGAGAGGAGAAGCGATATGCGAATTCGATTCGCCGTGCGGATCGTGACCGGGTTCGCCGCCGCGCTGCTGGTCAGCACGGTCGTTGCCGCGATCCCACCGGCGGCGCAGGCGCGGGCGGCCAGTCCCTATCCCCGCTACAACGAGGTCTACGGCACGGCGACCCACAATTCGTACTGGATGAACCGCTCGGACAAGGCGGACTTCTTCGCCAGCGGAACCCAGGAAATCATCTCGGATCAGCTGCTCCACGAGCACGTTCGCGCGCTCGAACTCGACATTCATTCCGAGGGCGCGCCCGCGGGCCGGTGGAAGATCTACCACACGTCCGACTCCGAGGACTTCACCTGCCGGTACCTGGACGACTGCTTGCAGATCCTGCGGAATTTCCAGTACGCGATGCCGCGGCACGAGGCCGTGAACATCATGATCGAGCTGAAGAACGTGGTGCCGTACACGGGGGCGAGCTTCCCGGGGATCCCGACGAATGCGAATTTCGACGGTACCCACACGATCGAGCAGCTCGACGACACCCTGCGCGCCGTGCTCGGCGGATCGCTGTACACGCCCGCGGACTTCCTGTCCCGCTGCGCGCCCGGCAGCACGATGGTGGCGTGTATGGCCTCGTCGGGCTGGCCGACCGTCGATCAACTCCGCGGCAAGTTCATCGTCAACCTGCTCGGCAACTGGAGCACCGCGGGCGCGGACTGGGTGCAGTACGCGACCCACGACGTGGCGCACCGGGTGGCGTTCCCGATGCAGTCGGTGTTCGAGGTGGATCCGGGGTGTACGGCGAGCTGGCTGTCCGGATCCGGTGGGCACGCCCCGATCGGCACCCGCGTCTACGGCCTGGATCCCGGGGGCAACGCCGCGGACGGGTTCTGCGTCCGGGACATCAGTGACTTCGATCCGTCGCCGCCGATCGACGCGGCCGCGCGCCAGGCGGCGTTCCAGGCCTCGGTGTTCTGGCAGCTCGAGGACGTCGGGGCGAACGGCACCGCCAAGGCCGCCGCGTTTCTCCAGCACAGCGGGGTGGTCCGCGGTACCGACAGTTACGACTACCACCCGGGCTGTGACGCGTACTCGTGGCAGTGCCAGGAGAACCGGATCGGCGCGGGCTACCAGTTCATCCAGACCGACTACCCGTGGCACATGGCGAGCACCGTGGACGCCTCGCAGCGGTTGCAGCGCCGCGACGGGACCGCGATCCACGAGCCCGGGGCGCGGCTGTACGTCCACACCGGACCGTCCCCGGCGTACTGGCCGTTCGTGTTCGACACCGCGCCGGCGACCTCGCAGCGGTGGTGGGAGACGACGGTGTCGAGCACCCGAAACGGCGACACCTGGGGCAAGACCACGACGGCGGGGGTGTTCGTCAAGGACGTGCTGAAGACCTGCCCGGCACCCGGTCTGACCAGCCAGAACGACTGCACGAACTACGCCCGTACCGCGCAGGACTGGGACGAGGGGAGCCTGCGAGCGGCGTCCGCGGACGATTCGAGCTGGATCCAGATCGGGCGCCAGAAGAACACCACCCCGGGCGCGAGCTACTACCAGGAGAGCGTCGACCTGTACGTCCGGGTGGCGCGCCACGGCAAGGTGGTGCGCGACAGCGAACTGGTGGCGCCGCGCTATGGCACCTGCCGCGACAGTCAGGATCCGAACTCCTCCGACGTGTCGTCGACCTGCATCGGCAACATGATCGCGTTCTCGGTCGACAACCGCGGCGCGGTGTCCACCGTGCACGTCTACTCCGCCGGACGGCTCACCGCCGCCGGGATCCCGGACTGGCACGAGATCGCCGCCGAGGACTTCGATACCCCGCTGCCGCGCCAGGGGCTGAGCGCGACGGGGGACGTGCTCTTCGCCGGTCCCCGCCAGGGCACGGGCCTGTGGCCGGACGGATCCCTGCACGACGTCACCCTCGCGGGCCTCCCCGGCCGCGGGATCCCGGCCGGAACGACGATCACGGACCTGTCCGCCCCCTGATGGCCTCCCCCGAAGCGGGGTAAACGCGGCCGG
>JAOPVE010000503.1 GCA_025963185.1 Actinomycetes bacterium | reverse complement strand
CGGTTACCGCACTTCGCTGTGCGGCCCGGAATGTATTTAACGAAGTTGTTGACCAGGGCCTCGCGTGGCGCTACATTCAACGCGTTCGTTAATTAACAGCGAGGTTGAATGCGATGCAGGATGACCGGCTCAGCGTGATCTTCGGGGCGCTGGCGGATCCGACCAGGCGGGCGATCCTGACCCGGCTGGCGGAGGGCGACGCCACCGTCTCGGAGCTCGCCGAACCGTTCTCGATCAGCCTCCAGGCCGTCTCGCGGCACCTCAAAGTGCTCGAACAGGCGGGCCTGATCACCCGGAGCAGGTCCGCGCAGTGGCGGTCCAGCAGCCTCAACGCCGAGCCCCTGCGCGAGGCCACGGCGTGGATGGAGCGTTACCGGCAGTTCTGGGACACCAACTTCGCCCGTCTCGACGCGCACCTCAAGCGCATGCAGAAATCAGACCCGCCGCCCACAGACCAGTAGCCCACAGACCCGCAAAAACAGGCCAGCAGTGAGAGGACCACGACCATGAGCGACACCGCACCCACCGAGGAACTCGTCATCACCCGCGTGTTCGACGCCCCGCGCGAGCTCGTCTACCGCGCCTTCACCGAGCCGGACCAGCTCGCGGCCTGGTTCGGGCCCATCGGCTGGTCGGTGCCGCGTGACAGCGTGTCGATCGACGTGCGCGTCGGCGGCCACCAGAAGTTCACGATGGTCAACGACGCCAATCCGGACATGAACTCGCCGGTCACCGCCACGTTCACCGAGGTGGTCCCGAACGAGCTTCTGGCCGGCGGCGAGGACGTCGAGCACATCCCCGGCCTCGGCGGCGCCAAGAGCTTCAGCCTGCGCCTGGAGTTCCACGACGAGGGCGGCAAGACCCGGCTCGTCCTCCGCCAGGGCCCGTACACCGCCGAGATGGAGTCCCAGGCCCGCGTGGGCTGGACCGAATCCTTCACCAAGCTCGACACCCTCCTCGCCGCCTGACCACCCCGCGGCCGAAAACCCTGCGGCCGAAACCCTGCGCAAGTGCGTGCCGCTAGGCCGGTCGTGACCGGCCTAGCGGCACGCACTTCGGTGGTGGCGGGGCCGGGCTGGGAGGATGGGGGCGTGAGTACCGATGTGATGGCCCTGCCCGAGTTGCGGATCGGGCCACTGGCCGTGTGGCCGCCCGTGGTGCTCGCGCCGATGGCGGGGATCACCAACGTCGCGTTCCGCAGGCTCTGCCGCGAGCACGGCGCGGGCCTCTACGTCAGCGAGATGATCACGACGAGGGCGCTCGTCGAGCGGAACGCCAAGACCATGAAGCTCGTCACGTTCGCCCCGGACGAGCAGCCGCGGAGCATCCAGCTCTACGGGGTGGATCCGGAGGTGGTGGGCCGGGCCGTCGCGATGGTCGCCGGCGAAGGGCTCGCCGATCACATCGACCTCAACTTCGGCTGCCCGGTACCCAAGGTGACCAGGCGCGGCGGCGGATCGGCGCTCCCGTACCGCCGGCGCCTGCTGGAGGCGATCCTGCGCGCGGCCATGCGGTCGATCGAGCGGTCGGGCACCGGGATCCCGCTGACGATCAAGATGCGGCTGGGGATCGATCCGGAGCACCTCACCTACCTCGACGCCGGCCGGATCGCCCAGGACTGCGGCGTCTCGGCGGTCGCACTGCACGGGCGGACCGCGGCCGACATGTACTCGGGCGAGGCCAGGTGGGATCCGATCGGCGAGCTCGCCGCGCTGCTCAGCGTGCCCGTGCTCGGCAACGGGGACATCTGGGAGGCCGAGGACGCGCTGCGGATGATCCGCGAGACGGGTTGTGCCGGGGTCGTCGTGGGCCGTGGCTGCCTGGGGCGGCCGTGGCTGTTCGCCGATCTCGCCGCGGCGTTCGACGGGCGCCCCGATCGGCGGCTGCCCGGGCTCGCCGAAGTGGCCGCCACCATGCGCCGCCACGCCGAACTGCTCGCAGACTGGCTCGGCGAGGACCGCGGACTGGCCGACTTCCGCAAGCACATCGCCTGGTACCTCAAGGGCTTCATGGTCGGATCCGAGTTGCGCCAGCGCCTCGGCCTGGTCAGCTCGCTGGCAGACCTGGACGGGTTGCTCGGGCACCTGGACACCGACCAGCCGTTCCCGGCGGCCGAGCTGGGACGGCCGCGGGGCCGCGCGACGGGTCCGCGCCGGGTCGTCCTCCCGGAGGGCTGGCTCGACTCCCCGGACGCGCACGGGGTGCCCGAGGGCGCCGAACTCCCGGACTCCGGCGGCTGAGTTTCTACCGCTTCACGTACGCGTTGACCACCGCGACCACGCCGCACCTGCGGTCGATGTAGAGGCCGCCGACGCCCGGCCCGGTGATCGTGTTCCGGGTGCGCTCGAACAGCGGCACCATCGGCACGTGGTCCGTCATCAGCTTCTCGTCGAGTATGGCGTAGCCCTTGGCCGCCTCGTCGCGATCCGGCACTGTCAGCAGGCGGCTGACCTCGGTGTTGACTGCCAGGTCGTTGAGGTAGCTGACGTTGACGTTGCCGATGTCGCTGATCGTTACGCCGTTCCACAGGTCGAACAGGCCGGCGCCGTCGGGGATGTCCGGGGTCCAGGCGACGGAGTAGAGGTCGTACGGGTTGTCCTTCTCGCCGATCTTGGTGAGGTACCCGTGCTCGTCACCGGGGTACGGGTCGAGCGTCACGATGATCCCGGCCGCGCCGAGCGCTCGCTGCACGTACTTGGCCAGGCCTGTCTCTGTGCTGGACGCGGATTGGTAGAGGTAGCGCAGCGTCGGCTTGGCGCCCGCGAGAAGTGCCCGGGCCTTCGCCGGATCGCCGGACACGCTGATCCCCGGCGCGGTGTATTGACGGTAGTCGGGCATCGCTGAGGACTGCAGCGTCGTGGTCTCTCTTCCGTAGGCGCGACCCCCGAACACCGCGAGCGCGGCCCCCCGGTCGATGGCCGCGGCGATCGCTTTCCGCACGGCGGGATCGGTGTGCCGGGTGTTGATCGCCAGGTACTTCATCCGCGGCGACGGGGCGCGCAGCATGCGGTCCGTGGCAGTCTTCTCGGCGGTGGCCAGCACGGCCGAATCGACGTTGTTCCAGGTGAACGCCGTGCGGTCCGGGCCCTTCGCAGCGAGCACGCGGCGGCTGGCCGCGTCCTCGGTCATGCCGTCCTCGAACACGTACCGGTCGGGGTAGTTGTGCCGGATCGGGTCCGAGTCGGGCTTCCAGTACGGGTTGCGGATCAGCTCGAAGCGGTGCGCCGTGCGTCCCGGCGCAAGGCGGTACGGCCCCGACGCGACCGGCGCGTTCGAGTACGCCGCGCCGGTGTCGATCTTGGCCTGGACGGGCGAGGTGGTGCCCAGGGCCGCGACCATCGGGAATTCGGGGTGCTGCGAGTCCAGCGTGAAGCGGATCTTGTCGGCCGCCACCACCGTGACCTGCGATGGGTACGGGGTCGCGCCGGGCCGCCACTTGCCGGTGAAGCCGCTGCCTGCCGTGCCGAACAGCCAGTTCTGGATCTCGCTTGGCCCGCCCGTCACCGTCGGATCGAACGAGCGCGCCACCCCGTGCGCCACATCTTCGGCCCTGATCGGCGTGCCGTCCTCGAACTTCAGCCCCGGCCGCAGCGTGTAGTCCCAGGTCTTGCCGTTGTCGGTCGTGACCCCGGTGTTGGTGGCGAGGTCGCCGACGAGCCGCAACCTGGGGCCGTCCTGCACGTACCCGGTCAGGGAGCGGAACAGCAGAGCGGAGGTCAGGCCGGCGACATCGAGGTTGTAGTTGCGCTGCGGATCCAGGATCTGCAGCGAGCCGTCGTTGAGGCCGGTGACGGTGCCTCCCGCCGACGCCCCGGGGACGGCCTGGGCTGGCCCGGTCGCCTTGTCGTCGATGACGACGGCCGGGTACATGGGCATCGTGGCGACGGGCGCGCGCTCGGTGATGCGCTTGTGCGCGATCGCCGGGGCGGTGTGGGCGCGCAACCACAGCATGGTGCCGGACCCGGCGAGCGCCAGCACCACAGCGAACGCCACCGTGGCGAGCACCAGACGACGGCGGCGACGGCGCTGCACGGGTGGCTCGGTGGCCGAGGTCGCCACGGCGAGTGCGGTGCGATCCGCGGCGGGCAGTTCCCCGGCCATCGTGTGCGCGTCGGTGTCGACGGTGGGCGCGGCGAGGGCCGCCTTCGCGACCGTGGCCGCCGCGGGCTCGCCGGACTGGTCGAGCAGCGCGTCGAGAAGCTGCTGGGCGGTGGGCCGCTCGGCCGGATCCTTGCGCAGCGCCCACCGGGCCAGCCCCATGAGCTGCGGATCCAGCCCGTCCAGCTCCGGATCGGTGTGCAGGATCCGGTAGTACACCGACTCGGTGTTGGACCCGAACGGAGGCTTGCCGGTACCCGCGAACGCCAGCACGGATCCCCAGGCGAACACGTCCGTGGCCGGGGTGATCGGCTCGTCGCGGAACCGCTCGGGGGCCATGTACGAGGGCGATCCGACCATCTCGCCGGTCTGGGTGATGCTGCTGATCGCGTCGACGGCCTTGGCGATGCCGAAGTCGATCACGCGCGCGCCGTAGCGGGAGAGCAGCACGTTGCTCGGCTTGAGATCGCGGTGCACGATGCCCGCCCGGTGGATCGCGCTCAGCGCACTCGCCACTCCGACCGCGAGGCTGTGCAGCTCGGATCCGAACAGCGGACCGTGTTCGGCCACCGCGGCCGACAGCGTGGGACCGTGCACGTACTCGGTCACGATGTACGGCGGATCGGCCTCGGTGTCCGAGTCGAGGATCGGCGCGGTGCAGAACCGGGCCACCTTGCTGGCGAGCGCGACTTCGAGCCGGAACCGGTCGAGGAACGCCTCGTGCGAGGCCAGGTGGGGGCGGATCACCTTCACCGCGACCCGGCGGCCGTTGGCGTCGGTGGCCAGGTAGACCACGCCCATGCCGCCCTCGCCGAGGCGGCTGACGAGCTGGTACGGCCCGACGGATTCGGGATCGTGGCGGGTCAGCGGCATCTCCGGCGGGCTGACGACGGACTCGCCCACCCGCGCTCACCCGCCCTTGTCGATCGCCTCGTCGTTCGGCCCCGTGCACGGCAGTCCCCCCGTGCGTGCGCAGGGTATCGGGCGGATGCGAAGACCCGTCCGCGCCGGACGTGGGTAGGGTGGCCGGATGAAGGTGGATGTGTACGTCGACGTCGTGTGCCCGTGGTCCTACCTGGGCAAGCGCCGGCTGGAGACCGCGCTCGCCGGTTACCCGGGGCGGGACTCGGTCGAGGTGGAGTACAAGCCGTTCCCGCTGTCCGACGGGGTGCTGTCGGTGGGTCCGGACGACGTCCCCGGCGCGGTCAAGGACCACGTGACGTCCGTGGCCGCCGAGGACGGCGTGACCCTGGATCTCGCCGCGGTGGTCCCCGCGCCCACCTTCGACGCGCACCGGCTGCTGTGGTGGGCCCGCGCCCAGGGCCGCCAGCACGAGGTCGCCGAGCGGCTGTTCGCCGCGCACCTGTCCGGGGGAGTGGACCTGGGTGACCGGTCCGCGCTGGCCGCCGCCTCGGGGCTGGATGGGGCCGCGGAGTTCCTCGCCTCGTCCGCCGGGGTCGAGGAGGTCAAGGAGGCGATCGGCGAGGCGCGGGCGATCGGGGTCGAGTCGGTCCCGACGTTCGTGTTCGAGGAGCGCTGGGCGGTCACGGGCGCGCAGCCGGCCGCGGTCCTCGGTGAGATCCTCGACCAGGTCGCCGACCAGAGCATCGCGGTCCGCGCCGGTGGCGGTGGCGAGTGCTGCGGGGGCGGCTGCTGCGGTTGAGGCCGGGGCTGAGCGAGTCGGGCGTGCCCGCACGCCAGTTGGGGTAGTACAGGATCACCGCCTTCAGCGCCGAGGGAGTTGAGCCCGTTGACCAGGTACGTCTACGACTTCACCGAGGGCAGCAAAGACCAGAAGGACCTGCTCGGGGGCAAGGGCGCCAACCTCGCCGAGATGACGGGCCTCGGCCTGCCGGTCCCGCCCGGCTTCACAATCACCACCGAGGCGTGCCAGGCCTACCTCACCGCCGGCGACGAGCCGAAGGGCCTCGCCGAGGAGGTCGAGGAGCACCTCGCCGCCCTGGAGAAGACGATGGCGCGCCAGCTCGGGGATCCGGGGGATCCGCTGCTGGTGTCGGTGCGGTCCGGGGCGAAGTTCTCGATGCCCGGGATGATGGAGACGGTCCTGAACATCGGGCTGAACGACGAGTCCGTCCGGGGGCTGGCCAGCCAGTCCGGCGACGAGCGGTTCGCGTGGGACTCCTACCGGCGGCTGGTCCAGATGTTCGGCAAGACCGTCCAGGGGATCGACGGGGAGCTGTTCGAGCAGGCCCTGGAGGACGTCAAGGGCGACCGCGAGGACGTCGACCTCACCGCCGGCGAACTGGAGACGCTGACCGGCCGCTTCCAGCAGATCGTCTCCGAGCACACCGGCGAGGGCTTTCCTCAGGATCCGCGGGAGCAGATGCGCCAGGCGATCCGCGCGGTGTTCAACTCGTGGAACGCCGAGCGCGCGATCCTCTACCGGCGCCAGGAGCGGATCCCCAACGACCTCGGCACGGCCGTCAACGTCTGCGCGATGGTCTTCGGCAACCTCGGTGCGGACTCGGGCACCGGGGTGGCGTTCACCCGCGATCCGGGCACCGGCGCCCAGGGCGTGTACGGCGACTACCTGCAGAACGCCCAGGGTGAGGACGTGGTGGCCGGGATCCGCAACACCGTCCCGCTCCAGGACCTCGAAGGCATCGACAAGGCGTCCTACGACCAGCTCCTGGGCATCATGAGCACGCTCGAAGAGCACTACCAGGACCTGTGCGACATCGAGTTCACGGTCGAGCGCGGCAAGCTGTGGATGCTGCAGACCCGGGTCGGCAAGCGCACCGCCGCGGCCGCGTTCCGGATCGCCTCCCAGCTCGTCGACGAGGGCGAGATCGACCTCGACGAGGCCCTGCGCCGGGTGACCGGGGCCCAGCTGGTGAAGCTGATGTTCCCGCAGTTCGACACGTCCGGGCACCCCAAGCGGATCGCCACCGGCATGTCCGCCTCGCCCGGTGCCGCCGTCGGCAAGGCCGTGTTCGACTCCTACACCGCGGTGAAGTGGTCGCGGTCGGGGGAGAAGGTGATCCTGGTCCGCCGGGAGACCAACCCCGACGACCTCGGGGGGATGATCGCCGCCCAGGGGATCCTCACCAGCCGGGGCGGCAAGACCTCGCACGCCGCCGTCGTCGCCCGCGGGATGGGCAAGACCTGCGTGTGCGGCGCGGACGAGCTCGACGTGAACACCAAGCGCCGCTACCTCGTGGCGCCGGGCGGGATCCGGGTCGAGGAGGGCGACGTCATCTCCATCGACGGATCCAGCGGCGCGGTCTACCTCGGCGAGGTCCCCGTCGCGGACTCCCCGGTGGTCGACTACTTCGAGGGCCGCCTGGACGCCGCCGACGGAGACGAGCTGGTGCAGGCCGTCGACCGGATCATGGCCCACGCCGACTCCTCCCGGCGGCTCGGCGTCCGCGCCAACGCCGACACGGTCGGGGACGCCGAGCGCGCCCGCCGCTTCGGTGCCCAGGGCATCGGGCTGTGCCGCACCGAGCACATGTTCCTCGGCGAGCGCCGCAAGCACGTCGAGGAACTGATCCTCGCCGAGAGCGACGCCGAGCACGACAGCGCGCTGTCCGCGCTCCTGCCCCTCCAGCGCTGGGACTTCCTCCAGCTGCTCACCGCCATGGACGGGCTGCCGACCACGATCCGGCTGCTCGATCCGCCGCTGCACGAGTTCCTGCCCGACATCACCGAGCTGTCGGTGCGGGTGGCGCTCGCCGAGTCGCGCGGGGAGAACAACGAGGGCGACCTGCGGCTCATGCAGGCCGTCCACAAGCTGCACGAGCAGAACCCAATGCTGGGGCTGCGCGGGGTCCGCCTCGGGCTGGTCGTGCCCGGGCTGTTCGAGCTGCAGGTGCGGGCGATCGCCGAGGCCGCGGCGCAACTGGTCAAGCTCGGTAAGGATCCGAAGCCCGAGATCATGATCCCGCTGGTCGGATCGGTACACGAGCTCGACGTGGTGCGCGACGAGTCGCTCAAGGTCCTCGCCGAGGTCGGCGCGGAGACCGGGGTCGAGCTCGCGATCCCGATCGGCACCATGATCGAGCTGCCCCGCGCCGCCCTGACCGCCGGGCAGATCGCCCGCGCCGCCGAGTTCTTCTCGTTCGGCACCAACGACCTCACCCAGACGACCTGGGGATTCTCCCGCGATGATGTCGAGGCCGCCTTCTTCTCCCGCTACCTCGACCTGGGCATCTTCGGGTCCAGCCCGTTCGAGACCATCGACGTCGAAGGAGTGGGCGAACTGGTCCGGATCGGCACCGAAGCCGGGCGCGCCGCCCGGCCCGGCCTGAAGGTGGGCGTCTGCGGCGAGCACGGCGGCGATCCGGAATCGGTGCACTTCTTCCACGCCACCGGCCTGGACTACGTCTCCTGCTCCCCGTTCCGGGTCCCGGTGGCCCGCCTGGAAGCCGGCCGCGCCGCGGTCATGTGACCCGGTCAGCCCCTCGCGAAGTGGGTAACTGGAGCCGGTCCCGACCGGCCAGAGTTACCGCACTTGCGTTTGGGGCGTGTTCTGGCGGGGGCGGGCCATAGGCTTGCGGCGTGTACGCCGATACCGACAGTGAACGCCTGGTGGGCGAGGTGCCCAAGGACGAGAGCTCGCCGCGGACTCCGTTCGAGCGCGACCGGGCCCGCGTGCTGCACTCGTCGGCGCTGCGGCGGCTCGCCGCGAAGACGCAGGTCGTGGTCGCGGGCGAGGACGACTTCCCGCGCACCCGCCTGACCCACTCGCTGGAGGTCGCCCAGATCGGGCGGGAGCTCGGCGAGGCGCTCGGGTGCGATCCCGACATCGTCGACACCGGCGGGCTCGCGCACGACCTCGGCCACCCCCCGTTCGGCCACAACGGCGAGGACGCGCTCAACGCCGTCGCCGGGTCCTGCGGCGGGTTCGAGGGCAACGCCCAGACGCTGCGGGTGCTCGCGAGGCTCGAGGCCAAGGTCCCCGGCGCAGGGCTCAACCTGACCAGGGCGGTGCTCGACGCGGCCACGAAGTACCCCTGGCCGCGCCGGGACGGCACCCGCAAGTTCGGGGTCTACGCCGACGACCTGCCCGTGTTCGAGTGGCTCCGGCTCGGTGCCCCCGACGACCGCCGGTGCCTGGAAGCACAGGTCATGGACTGGTCCGACGACGTGGCGTACTCGGTGCACGACGTCGAGGACGGGGTACACGCCGGGTACATCAGCAGGGCGGTGCTCGACGATCCCGACGAGCGGGGCGAGGTGTGCGCGCTCGCCGCGAAGGTGTACTCCGACGAGCCGCCGTCCGAGCTCGCGGCGGTCCTGGGGGAGTTGCTGGCCCGTCCGGTGTTCGCCGCGCTCGCGGGATACGACGGCGGCAGCCGCGCCCAGACCTCGCTCAAGGCGCTGACCTCGGCCCTCGTCGGCCGCTTCACCAGCGCCGCACTGCGCGCCACCCGGGACCGCTTCGGCGCCGCGCCGCTCTCCCGGTACGCCGCTGACCTGGTCGTTCCCCGGCAGATCCGGGCCGAGGTCGACCTGCTCAAGGCCGTCGCGCTGCGGTACGTGATGGGCCGCGAGGGCGCCAGAGCCCAGTACGCGCGGCAGACCGAGCTGATCACCGAATTGGTCGCGCTGCTCACCGTCCGGGCACCAGGGGCACTCGACGCCATGTTTCGGCCACTCTGGGCTACGGCTAGAACAGACAAAGAGCGGTTGCGGATCGTCGTCGACCAGGTCGCCTGCCTGACCGACAGATCCGTGCTCACCTGGCACCGGAGGCTGTCCGGTTCCGCGTCCTAGCTTCGCCTCGCTCCACGTCGTAGGGAGACCGTGATGTCGCAGACATTCGTCATCGCCGGAGGTGGGCTGGCCGGCGCGAAGGCGGCCGACACGCTGCGGGCGGAGGGCTTCGCCGGCCGGATCGTGCTCGCGTCCGGCGAGAACGAGTACCCCTACGAGCGGCCGCCCCTGTCCAAGGGCTACCTCCAGGGCAAGGACGAGCGCGAGTCCGCGCAGGTGTTCGAGCCGTCCTGGTACGCCGAGAACAACGTCGAGCTGCTGCGCGGCACGGCAGTGACCGGACTGGACCCGGCCGGGCACGTGGCAGCGCTCGCCAACGGCCAGTCGGTCACCTACGACAAGCTGCTGATCGCCACCGGGGCGGTCCCGCGGCCGCTCGCCGGGACGGGCAGCGACCTCGACGGCATCCACTACCTGCGCAACCTCACCGACTCGGAGCGGATCCGCGACCAGCTCGGCGAGCACAAGCACCTGCTCGTGGTCGGCGCCGGCTGGATCGGCCTAGAGGTCGCCGCCGCGGCGCGGATGGCCGGGGCACAGGTGACCGTGGTCGAGGTGGCCGCGCTGCCGCTGGAACGGGTCCTCGGCCGCGAGTGCGCCCAGATCTTCGCGCGGCTGCACGCCGAGCAGGGCGTCGACCTGCGGCTGCAGACCGGGCTGCACGAGCTGATCGGCCAGGGACGGGCCGAGCGGGCGCTGCTCACCGACGGATCCGAGATCGAGATCGACGCGGTCGTCGTCGGGATCGGAGCCGCCCCCGCGGACGACCTCGCCAAGACCGCCGGACTGCAGACCAGCAACGGGATCCTCACCGACGAGCACCTGCGCACCTCCGAACCCGACATCTTCGCCGCCGGGGACGTGGCCAACGCCTGGCACCCGCTGTTCGGCGAGCGCGTCCGGACCGAGCACTGGGCCAACGCCCTGACCAGCGGTCCGGCCGCCGCTCGGTCGATGCTCGGGCAGGACGTCACCTACGATCCGGTGCCGTACTTCTTCTCCGACCAGTACAGCCTGGGCATGGAGTACGCGGGCTGGATCGGTCCGGCCGGCTACGACGAGGTCGTGTTCCGCGGGGACGTGCCCGGCCGCGAGTTCGTCGCGTTCTGGCTGCGTGCGGGGGTCGTGCTCGCCGGGATGAACGTCAACGTGTGGGACGTCAGCGACGACATCCAGGCCCTCGTGCGGTCCCGCGCGGTGGTCGACAGGGCCAGGCTCGCGGACCACGCCGTGCCGATCACAGAGCTCGTACCTCGCTGAGCACCACCCGGCCGCCGAGGTCGACGGTGCCGCCGGGGCCCGGGCGGGTGAGGAGCCGCGATCCGGTGCCCTGCCGGATCGTCAGCGCCCGCCCCACCTGATCCGTCAGCCGGATCGCCGCCGCGCCCGTCGCCTCGTCCTCGGCGATCCCTACCCCGGGCGCGAACGCCCTGCTGCGGACCTCTTGTTCGCCGGTGCCTGTGTCGCCGGCCCAGGCCCAGGCGTAGAAGAACGGCACGCCGTCCGGTGCGCCGGTCAGGGCGTCCACCTCGGCGGGGCTCGCGTACTCGCGCAGCTCCATCTCGGGCGCCCACTCGGCGCGCGCCCGGACCCAGGTCAGGCCGTCCTCGGTCCAGGCGCGGACCTCGCCGGCCCCTGTCCGCAGCACCTCGGCGGGCCGCCCGTGCTCGCGGAGCAGCCACGCGGTGCCGACCGTCGGGTGCC
>JAOPVE010000471.1 GCA_025963185.1 Actinomycetes bacterium | reverse complement strand
GTCCTGCTCGCGGCGGGGAGTGGAAGCCCGTTGCGGCCGCGGTTCGGGCCGGGATCCGCGGCGGCACACGCACGATCCGGCGCCCGCGCCCTGACCGGGGACTGGCCGGGCCTGCGCAGGGACGTCGACACCGCGGCCGACCTCGCCGCCGCCGCCGCACTGGGCCTCGGGCCGCACACCACACCCCTGCTCGCCACCGGATCCTGGGCCCCGAGACCCGCCTGAACCAGCGCGGATCACCGAGCGCGATCACTCCATTACCCGACCTTGCGGATCGGGATATCCGTCGTACCGTTTCGATCACAGGCATCGGGGGCACCATCGCTTCCTGACGTCACAGGGCACCCAGACGATCAGCCAGCACCGAGGAGATCGGCCATGCGCCAGCAGGTGTGCGCGGGGCTGGCACTTGCCGCCTCGTATTGGCGGGTGCCCGCCGCCGCGTTAGGTCCGGACCCAGCCCGCGGCGATCCGCCCGGCGAGAAAACCGAGAACGCCGCACCCGAATCCGCCGCATCCGAATCAGCCGCACCCGAATCCGCGGCGGCCGGGTCGGCCCTTCCCGAATCAGCCGCACCGCAGGAGCGCTGTGAACAGCCCTCGGTCCTGCGCCACCGCCCGCCTCGCCCCGGCCGCCACCGCGCCCCCTGAGCCCACCCCATGCGAACTGCGGTAACTGTCGCCGGTCCCGGCCGGTCGTGGTTACCGCACTTCGCCGGTTCGCCTCGGGCAGGCCCTAGAGTTCCGCGCATGGCGATTCCGCAGGGCACGGTCAGGGACTTCGACGCGGAGACCGGGACCGGCAGCCTGTTTCTCGACGACGGATCCGTACTCACGTTTGGCCCGGACGCCTTCGCCGCCGGTGGCCTGCGGCTGCTGCGGGTGGGCCAGCGAGTGCGGTACGAGACCGGTCCCGGCGGGATCACGCTGGTCACGCTCGTGACGCTGTAGCTCAGGGGCCGATCCGGCCACCCACAATTCGCGCGCCGTTAACGCCGATCAGCAATGATGGCGGGGTGAGCACTACCTCCGAGGACTCCCCCGCCGCGCCAGGATCCGCGCCACCGCAGACGGCCGACGCCGAGGTCGCCGCCCTCAACGGCGACCACCCCGGCGGCGAGAACGGGCCGGGTGGCGGCGAGAACGAGCTTCCGGCGCTCCCCGAGGGGCGGTTCCTCAACCGCGAGGTCTCCTGGCTCGACTTCAATGCCCGGGTGCTCTCCCTCGCCGAGGACCGCTCGATCCCGCTGCTGGAGCGCGCCAAGTTCCTGGCGATCTTCGCCAGCAACCTCGACGAGTTCTACATGGTGCGGGTGGCGGGGCTCAAGCGGCGGCTCTCGACCGGCCTGACCGGGCGGTACGCCGACGGGCTGTCGATCCGCGAACAGCTCGACGTGGTCGCCAACCGCACCTCCGAGCTCGTCGAGCGGCACGCGCACTGCTTCCTCGGGGACGTCCAGCCCGAGCTGGAGAAGGAGGGCATCCGGATCGTCCACTGGGACGGCCTGCCCACCCCCGACCAGGAGCGCCTGCACCGGTACTTCCGCGAGCAGGTCTTCCCGGTGCTCACGCCGCTGGCCGTGGATCCGGCGCATCCCTTCCCGTACATCAGCGGGCTCTCGCTGAACCTCGCGGTGGTCGTCCGCGATCCGGACACCGGGGCCGAGCGGTTCGCGCGGGTGAAGGTGCCCAACAACGTGCCGCGGTTCGTGGTGGTGAGCGAGGGCCTGTTCCTGCCGATCGAGGAGGTCATCGCCGCGCACCTGGTCCAGTTGTTCCCGGGCATGCAGGTCGTGGAGCACCACCTGTTCCGGGTCACCCGCAACGCCGACCTGGAGGTCGAGGAGGACCGCGACGAGGACCTGCTGCAAGCACTCGAACGCGAGCTCGCGCGGCGGCGGTTCGGGCCGGTCGTCCGCCTGGAGGCGGCCGAGACGATGAGCGAGCACGTCCTCGAACTGCTGGCCCGCGAGCTCGACGTCAGCGACCGGGACGTGCTGCGGGTGCCCGGGCTGCTCGACCTGTCCGCGCTGTGGGCCCTCTACGGGGTCGACCGGCCGGACCTCAAGGACGATCCGTTCGTTCCCGCCACCCACCCGCAGTTCGCCGAGGGCGAGACCCCGCGCAGCGTGTTCGCGACCCTGCGCGCCGGGGACGTGGCCGTGCACCACCCGTACCACTCGTTCAACACCAGCGTGCAGCGGTTCGTGGAGCAGGCGGCGGCGGATCCGAACGTGCTGGCCATCAAGCAGACGCTGTACCGCACCTCCGGCGACTCGCCCATCGTGGACGCGCTCATCGACGCGGCCGAGGCGGGCAAGCAGGTCGTGGTACTGGTGGAGATCAAGGCGCGCTTCGACGAGCAGGCCAACATCTCCTGGGCCAGGGCGCTGGAGCGCGCGGGCTGCCACGTCGTGTACGGCCTGATCGGGCTCAAGACTCATTGCAAGGTGTGCCTGGTCGTGCGCCAGGAGGGCGGATCGCTGCGGCGGTACGCCCACATCGGCACCGGCAACTACAACAACAAGACGGCCAGGCTCTACGAGGACTTCGGGCTGTTCTCCGCCGATCCCGACATCGGGCGCGACCTCACCGACCTGTTCAACGTGCTCACCGGGTACTCCCGCCAGACCGACTACCGCACGCTCATGGTCTCGCCGCAGGGGGTCCGCAACGGAATTCTCGAGCGGATCGAGCGGGAGGTCGAGCACGTCCGGGCCGGCCGGCCGGGGCTGGTGCAGCTCAAGGCGAACTCCATCGTCGACGAGCGGCTGATCGACGCGCTCTACCGGGCGTCCCAGGCCGGGGTGCGGATCGATCTGGTGATCCGGGGCATCTGCACGGTCCGGCCGGGGGTCGAGGGGCTGAGCGAGAACATCCGGGTGCGCTCGATCGTGGGGCGGTTCCTGGAGCACTCGCGGATCCTGCGGTTCGGCAACGGCGGCGGCGGATCGGGCAGCGACGAGGAATTCTGGATCGGCTCGGCCGACATGATGCACCGGAACCTCGACCGCCGGATCGAGGCCATGGTGCGGGTGACGGACAACGTTGCCCGGGGCCAGCTCCGCGAGGTGCTGGATCTGTCCACCGCGGACGACACCGGCGGCTTCGACCTGCACGCCGACGGCAACTGGATCCGCCGCCTCGCCCCCGACGGCGGGCCCCTCAAGGACGTGCAGGTGCAGCTGTTGCGGCGCATCGCCGAGCGTGGCGTGTGAGCCGGCGGCCGCCACGTAGGGTGTCCCGGTGAGCAGGATGTGCCCGTGAGCAGGGACCGCATGGTGTACGCCG
>JAOPVE010000468.1 GCA_025963185.1 Actinomycetes bacterium | reverse complement strand
GCGTTCGCCGGCCACAAGCTCCGGATCACCCTCGAACTCGCCGACGCCCGCCCGCCCTACCCAGCGGGACGGCCCGTGGACCACCTCGGCCCGGACTGTCACGGCCTGCCCTCGCCGTCCGCCGGTGGGGGAGGCGGGGATCCCGTCGTGGCCGCCGCACTCGCGCCGGTGCTCGGGCGGCCGGCGGACCAGGTGCCCGACGTGGCGACCCTCCTGTTCGGACCGGTAGCCCGCGGGACGATCGTGCGGGTGAGCTGACATGGATCGCCGGATCAGCCTCCCCGCCGCCAAGCTCGCCGCGTTCGCCCTGGTCAGCCTGGTCCTCACCGCCGCCGTGGCGGTCGCCGTCGCTCCCGGCCTGCTCGCCGGCGGCCGCACGTACCGGGCCGAGTTCACCGACGTGGCCGGGGTCCGCCCTGGCGACGACGTCCGGATCGCCGGGGTGCGCGCGGGCCACGTCACGCGCCTGCGGGTGGTCCGCCGGACGATCGCCGAAGTCACGTTCACGGTCGCCACCGAGGTGCGGATCGCCAGGAGCGTGCGCGCCGCGATCCGGTACCGCAACCTCGCCGGGCAGCGGTACCTGGCGCTCGCCGAGGGCCCGGGCAGCCCGGATCGCCTCGGCGAGAACGGCCTGATCCCGCTCGCCCAGACCAGTCCGGCCCTGGATCTCACCGTGCTGCTCAACGGCTTCCGGCCGCTGTTCCAGACCCTGGATCCGGCGGATGTGAACTCGCTCGCGCTCCAGATCGTCCGGGTGCTCCAGGGCGAGCCGGGCACGATCGCCAGCCTGCTCACCCACACGGCCTCGCTGACTCAGGCCCTGGCGACCCGCGACCAGGTCGTGGGCCGCGTCGTGACCAACCTGAACGCGCTGCTCGGGGCCGTCGGCGACCGGGACGCCCAGCTCTCGGCGCTGATCGGCCAGCTACAGCGGCTCGTCTCGGCGCTCGCGGCGGACCGGTCCGCCATCGGGCAGTCGCTGTCCAACCTGGACGCGCTGTCGGCCTCCACGGCGGCGCTGGTCGCCCAGGGCCGCCCGGCGATCGCGGCGGACATCGCCGGGCTCGCGGACGTGACCGGCACGCTCGCCGACAGCCAGGGCCTGGTGCAGGGGGTGCTCACCCGGCTGCCCGGCACGCTCCGCGCGGCGACCTCGGCGGCCTCGCCCGGCGGCTGGGTGCGGCTCTACCTGTGCGGCCTGCGCGGGGCCGCGAACCTGCCCACCTCGGGCCAGGTGGCCGTGCCCGCCGCGGCGGGGCGGTGCCCGTGAGGAACCCCGTGCCCGTGAGGAACCCCGTCGCCGTGGGGGCGGCCGCGCTGCTGGTGGTGGCCGTGCTCGTCGTGGTGACATTCCATGTCGCGGATCTCGCCTCGGTACTCACCAACCGCAGCTACCAGGCCGCGTTCCGCGAGGCGGCCGGGCTGAACGGCGGCGATGACGTCCGGATCGCCGGAGTGCAGGTCGGCCGCGTCACCGGAGTCGCCCTGGACCGCGACGAGGTGCGGGTGGACTTCCGGGTCGACCGCGACACCAGTCTCGGATCCGCGACCAGGGCCTCGATCCGGATCGGCACGGTGTTCGGCCAGAAGTACCTCGCGCTGGTCCCCGACGGGAGTGGGCGCCTCACCCGGATCCCGGTCGAGCACACCTCGTCCCCGTACGACCTCGCCGAGGCGGTGACCGGACTGGGCGAGACGCTCGGCGCGATCGATCCGGCGCAGCTCGCGACCGCGTTCGGCGCGCTCTCGGACGCGTTCGCGACGACCCCGGCCGCGGTGCAGGGATCGGTGCGCGGCCTGTCCAAGCTCTCCGCCGCGATCGCCGCCAGGGACTCCCAGCTCCGCCAGTTACTGGCCCGGAGCCGCTCGGTGAGCGGAGTCCTCGCGGGCAGGGACGCCGACTTCGCCCAGCTCGTGACCGACGGGACCCTGCTGCTGCGGGAGGTCACCGCCCGCAAGGACGCTCTGACCGGGCTTCTGACCAGCACCAACGCGCTCGGTACCCAGCTCGCGGCGATGATCGGCGAGAACCGGGCGCAGCTCGCCCCCGCCCTCGCGGGGGTCCGCCGGGTCGTCCAGTTGCTCCAGCACAACCAGGGCGCGCTCGAAGCGAGCCTCAAGCTGCTCGGCCCGTACGTACGGGCGTTCACCGACGCGAGCGGCAACGGCCCGTGGATCGACACCTACGTCGACGGCCTGTTACCGGGCCTGGGGAGTGCCCGGTGAGGCGCTGGATCATCGCTGCCGTGGTGGTGGTGCTGGTGGCCTGCGCCGCCGGGGTGGCGGTCCACCGCGCGCCGGACCGGACCGTCACCGCCCGGTTCACGTCCGCCACCGGCGTCTACCCCGGATCGGCGGTCCGGGTGCTCGGCGTCCGGATCGGCACGGTGACGGCCGTGACCCCCGACGGCCCGGACGTCCGCGTCGAGCTGACCTACGACCGGCGCTACCGGCTGCCCGCGGACGCCATCGCCGCGATCGTCTCGCCCGCGCTCGCCGGGGACCGGTTCGTGCAGCTCGC
>JAOPVE010000463.1 GCA_025963185.1 Actinomycetes bacterium | reverse complement strand
TCGTCCCCACCGAGGCCGAGGCTGGGCGGCTCCGTGAGTCGGGCCTCGCCGGGCAGGTGGCGCTCGCCGACGCCCGGGATCCGGTGGCGCTCGCCGCGGCCGTCGGTGAGCCCGCGGACGTCGTCGTCGTGTGCGTGGACGTCCCGGGCTGCGAGGGCGGATCCATCCTGGCCACGGCACCCGGCGGGACCGTGATCTTCTTCTCCATGGCCACCTCGTTCCCGGCCGCCGCACTCGGTGCCGAGGGGCTGGCCGCCGACGTCACGCTGCTCATCGGCAACGGCTACCTCCCCGGGCACGCCGCGATGGCGCTCGACCTGCTCCGCACCGAGCCGGGGGTGCGCGCGCTGTTCACCGCCCGGTTGGCTGCGGAACACTGATCACCCGCGAAAGACTGCGTGCATGACTGCGACCCTCTATCGCGGCGGCCGGATCTACAGCCCCGCGAGCCCCCGTGCCACCGCCTTCGTCATCGAGGACGGCCGGATCGCCTGGCTCGGATCCGACGACGCTGCGGGCAGCCTCGGCGTGACCGAGGCGACCGATCTCGGTGGCGCCCTGGTGACCCCCGCGTTCGTCGACGCGCACGTCCACACCACGGCGACCGGCCTGGCGCTGACCGGCCTGGACCTGTCGGCCGCGGTCACCCTGACCGAGGCGCTCGACACGGTCGCCCGGTACGCCGCGAGCCGTCCCGGCGGGACCGTGCTCGGCCACGGCTGGGAGGAGACGCGCTGGCCCGAGGGCCGCCCGCCCACCGCGGAGGAACTGGACCGCGCGGCCGGCGGGGCGCAGGTCTACCTCAGCCGCGCCGACGTGCACTCGGCCGCGGTGTCCTCGGCCCTGCTGGCCGCGGTCCCGGGCCTCGCGGGCATGACCGGGTACAGCCCCGGCGGGCACGTGACCGTCGACGCGCACCACGCCGTCCGGGCGCTCGCCCACGCCAGCATCACCGCCGCTCAGCGCGCGGACGCCCAGCGGGCCACCCGGACCGCCGCCGGGGCCCTGGGCATCGGGTCCTTCCACGAGTGCGGCGGTCCCGGCATCTCCGGCGAGGACGACTTCACCGGCCTGCTGGCCCTCGCCGCCGCCGAGCCCGGCCCCGAGGTGTTCGGCTACTGGGGCGAGCTGATGGCCGCGGAGAAGGCCCGCGAACTCGGTGCGGTGGGCGCCGGCGGCGACCTGTTCGCCGACGGGGCGCTGGGTTCCAACACCGCGGCGCTGAGCAGCCACTACGCGGACAAGGAGTCCACCGGCCACGTCTACCTCGACGGTCAGCAGATCGGCCGGCACATCGCCGAGTGCGTCCGCCACGGCGTGCAGCCCGGCTTCCACGCGATCGGCGACCACGCGCTCGGCGTCGTGCTGAACGAGGGCTTCGCCGCGGCGGCCACCGAGGCCGGCGTCGACCGGATCCGGCTGGCCCGCCCCCGGATCGAGCACGCCGAGATGGTCGACGCGGACCTGATCAAGCAGCTCGTCGAGTACGGCGTGATCGCCAGCGTCCAGCCCGGCTTCGACGCCGCGTGGGGCGGCGAGCGCGGCCTCTACGCCCGGCGCCTCGGCCGCGACCGCGCGCTGACCCTGAACCCGTTCGCGGCGATGGCCGGCGTCGGCGTCCCGCTGGCCTTCGGCTCGGACTCCCCGGTCATCCCGCTGGGCCCGTGGGCCGCCGTGCGCGCGGCGGCCAGCCACCAGACTCCCGGGCAGTCGATCAGCGTCCGGGCCGCGTTCGCCGCGCACACCCGGGGCGGCTGGCGCGCGGTGGGGCGCGACGACGAGGGCGTCCTGGCCCCCGGCGCACCGGCCACCTTCGCGATCTGGTCCGCCGGGGACGTCGTGGTCACCGCGCCCGACGAGCGGATCTCGCGCTGGAGCACCGACCCGCGCTCGGCCGTGCCGGGCCTGCCGAACCTGGACGGCGACCTGCCCGTCTGCCTGCGGACCGTCGTACGCGGCCGCACGATCCACCGCGCGGCCGCGGACCACCCGGCCGCCGTCTCCGAAGGAGGGCCGTGACCGGAAAACTGGACCTGGATCCCGCCGCGGTCGCCGCCGCCCGCGCCCTCGCGCGCGAGGTCGGCGAGCCCGTCGTGCGGATCGCCCGCGAGCACACCACCGTCTCGGTCGAGCGGGCGGTGCTGCGCCTGGCCGGGATCACCGGCGCGGACCCGGACGGGATCCCGTGGGTGAACCGGCTCGCCGACGCCGTCCGCGATCAGACCGGCCTCGAACGCGGGGTGGCGCTGCCGGTGTTCGACGCGCTGATCCGCGAGAACTGGGGTCTCGGCGACCTGCTGCTGCTCGCCCAGAAGGCCGCGGCCGGGGCGGTCGAGTTCCGGCTGCCCGCCGATCCGCAGGCTGCCCGCGCAGCGGCCCACCAGGCCGTCAGTCGCGGGATCGCGCGCATCGACGCGAACCGCCGCGAGCGCGAGAGCCTGATCGCCGGGATCGGGGACGCCCCCCGCAAGCCCTGGATCTACCTCATCGTGGCGACCGGCGACATCTACGAGGACATCCCGCAGGCCCAGGCGGCGGCGCGCGAGGGCGCGGACGTGATCGCGGTGATCCGCTCGACCGGCCAGTCGCTGCTGGACTACGTGCCCGAGGGCGCCACCAGGGAGGGGTACGCGGGCACGTACGCGACCGGCGAGAACTTCCGGCTCATGCGTGCGGCCCTCGACGACGTCAGCCGCGAGCTGGGCCGGTACGTGCGGCTGACCAACTACGCCAGCGGGCTGTGCATGCCCGAGATCGCCACCCTGGCCGGGCTCCATCGCCTCGACATGATGCTCAACGACTCGATGTACGGGATCCTGTTCCGGGACATCAACCCGATCCGGACCTTCACCGACCAGCGGTTCTCCCGGCAGATCCACGCCAGGGCCGGGATCATCATCAACACCGGCGAGGACAACTACCTCACCACCGCCGACGCCGTGGACGAGGCCCACACCGTCACGGTCTCCCAGCTGCTCAACGAGTACTTCGCGCTGGAGGCGGGGCTGGCGGACTGGCAACTCGGCCTCGGGCACGCCTTCGAGATCAACCCGGCGATCCCCGACTCGTTCCGGCTCGAACTCGCGCACGCGCTGCTGGCCCGCGAGCTGTTCCCGGACGCGCCACTCAAGTGGATGCCGCCCACCAAGCACATGACCGGGGACATCTTCCGCGGCTACCTGCTCGACGGGTTCTTCAACCTGGCCGGCGCCATGACCGGCCAGGGGATCCTGCTGGTCGGCATGATGACCGAGGCCGTGGTCACGCCGTTCCTGTCCGACCGTGACCTGGCGCTGCAGAACGTCCGGTACGTGCTCGACGCGGCCGGCAAGCTGGGAGAGGACTTCCGGCCCGAGCCCGGCGGGTTCATCGCCACGAGGGCCCGCACGGTGCTCGGCGAGGCCACCGAACTGCTCCAGCGGATCCGCGGGGACCACGGCCTGCTCCAGGCGATCGCGGACGGCACGTTCGGCATCACCAAGCGCCCGGCCGACCGCGGCAAGGGGCTCGACGGCGTCGTCGCGCACGCCGACGGGTACTACAACCCGGCGACCGAGATTCTGGAGGGTGGGTCGTGATCGTCCGCCCGTACGGCGACACCACCGGCGACGGCATGGTGCAGGTGTCGTTCACGCTGCCGGTCCCGCACTCCAAGCGGGCCGAGGGGGCCGCGCTGCAGCTCGCCGGGAAGATGGGGCTGGAACCGGCGATGCTGGTCCACGCCAAGCCCATGGGCCCGGATTTCACCTTCTTCGTCGTCTACGGATCTGCACGGCACCTTGTCGACATGTCGGCAGTCGAGGTGATCGAGCGCGAGTACCCGCTGCTGACCGCCAAGGAGGTCAACGCGGCGATCAAGACCCGGCTCGCCCGGCCGCTCGTCGTCGTCGGGGCGTGCATCGGCACCGACGCGCACACGGTCGGCATCGACGCGATCCTCAACGTCAAGGGGTTCGCGGGGGAGAAGGGACTGGAGTACTACGGCGAGCTGCGGGTCGTGAACCTCGGCGCGCAGGTGCTGGTGCCCGACCTGGTCGAGGCCGCGATCGCCGAGCGCGCCGACGCCGTGCTGATCTCGCAGATCGTCACCCAGAAGGACGCCCACCTCGCCAACACCCGCGAGATGTCCGCCGCGTTCCGGGAGGCCTACCCGGCGGGCCAGCGGCCGCTGCTCGTCGCCGGCGGGCCGCGCTTCGACGAGACGATGACCGCCGAACTGGGCATCGACCGGATCTTCGGCCGCGGCACCACCCCCGGCGAGGTCGCGAGCTATCTAGTCCACGCCCTGGCGCCCGACCGGGTGGCACAGCCTGAGGAGATCCGATGACGCCCATTCCCGGAGCGCCCGGCCTGACCGTCACCCACCGCCGGTACGTGCCGTACGCGCACGCGCACTACGCCGGGGATCTGGTCGACGGCGCCTACGCCCTCGGGCTGTTCGGCGATGTCGCCACCGAGGTCTGCATCCGCCTCGACGGCGACGAAGGGCTGTTCGCCTCCTACCAGGACGTGCAGTTCACCGCGCCGATCCGGGCCGGGGACGTCGTGGAGGTCACGGCCACCGTGGCGCGGATGGGTACCCGCAGCCGCTCGCTGGAGTTCGCCGCCGTCGTCGTGTGCCGCGGCTCCGGCGGATCCGCGGCGCAGGTGCTCGATCCGCCGCTCACCGCCGTCACCGCACGCGGGACCGTGGTCGTGCCGCCGCCGTGAGGCCGATCGTCTGCGTCGACACCGGATCCACGTTCACCAAGGCCGCCGCGGTCGACCTCGACACCGGCGCGCTGATCGCCACCGCCAGCCACCCCACCACCGCGGCCACGGACGTGCTCGACGGCCTCGACGCGGCCGTGGCGGCCCTCGGCGTCCCGCCCGGTGAGGTGCTCGCGTGCTCCAGCGCCGGCGGCGGGCTGCGGCTGGCGGTGTGCGGCTACGAGCGTGCGATCACCGCCGAGGCAGGCCGCCGCGCCGGGCTCTCGGCGGGCGCCCGGATCGTCCACGTGTCCGCGGGCGAGCTGGATCCCGTGGCGCTCGCCGCCAGCGCACCGGACCTCGTCCTGCTCACGGGCGGCACCGACGGCGGGAACGCCGAGGTGCTGCTGCACAACGCGGCCGCGCTCGCCCGTGCGCGCCTCGGCGTGCCCGTGGTCGCCGCCGGG
>JAOPVE010000061.1 GCA_025963185.1 Actinomycetes bacterium | reverse complement strand
CGAGCGACTCCAGGATCTGGTTGCCGACCTTGACCTCCTCGACCGGAGGCGCCGACAGCGAGACGCGGATCGTGTCGCCGATGCCCTTGCTCAGCAATGAGCCGAATGCCACCGAGCTCTTGATCGTGCCCTGGAACGCGGGACCGGCCTCGGTGACGCCCAGGTGCAGCGGGTAGTCGCAGGCCGCGGCGAGCTGACGGTAGGCGTTGACCATGATGACCGGGTCGTTGTGCTTGACCGAGATCTTGATGTCCCGGAACCCGTGCTCCTCGAACAGCGAGCACTCCCACAGGGCCGACTCGACGAGCGCCTCGGGGGTGGCCCGGCCGTACTTGGCCATGAGCCGCTTGTCGAGCGATCCGGCGTTGACCCCGATCCGGATCGGCACGCCCGCGTCGCCCGCCGCCTTCGCGATCTCGGCCACCTTGTCGTCGAACTGCTTGATGTTGCCCGGGTTGACCCGGACCGCGGCGCAGCCGGCGTCGATCGCGGCGAACACGTACTTGGGCTGGAAGTGGATGTCGGCGATGACGGGGATCGGCGACTTGCGGGCGATCGCCGCAAGCGCGTCGGCGTCGTCCTGGGTCGGCACGGCCACCCGCACGATCTGGCAGCCGGTCGCGGTCAGCTCGGCGATCTGCTGGAGCGTGGCGTTGACGTCGGTGGTCGGGGTCGTCGTCATCGACTGCACGGAGACGGGCGCGTCGCCGCCGACGAGCACGCTGCCGACCTTGATCTGGCGCGAGACGCGCCGTTTCGCGAGCTTCGGCGCGGGGGGCGTGGGCATCCCGAGGGAGATGGCGGTCACGATGTCCTCAGATCGGTGGGGCAGTCGGTGGGGCGGGCCGGGTCACGGTCAGGGACCCAGCAGGGAGATCGGGTTCACGACGTCGGCGGCGAGGGTGAGCAGCGAGATGCTGCCGAACACCAGGATCACCGCATACGTCAACGGCATGAGTTTGGTGTAGTCGACCCGGCCGGGATCGGGGCGGCCGCGGCGGGCGGCGATCCACGACCGGACCCGCTCGAACCAGGCGATCGCGATGTGCCCGCCGTCGAGCGGCAGCAGCGGGAACAGGTTGAACACCCCGATGAACATGTTCAGGCTGACGAGGATCAGCAGCACGATCTCGTAGCGGCCCAGCGCGAACGCCTCCCCGCCGAGCCTGCTCGCGCCGATCACGCTGACCGGGGTGTTCGGGTCGCGCTGCCCGCCGGTCAGGGCGGTGATCAGCTTCGGCACCTTCTGCGGGAACTGCTTGATCGCGCCGAACGTGCCCGCGAAGAAGTTGCCGGTGTACTGGGCGGTGGCGCCGACGGCCCGGCCGGGCGAGTAGGTGATGAGCTGCGGGATCTTCGGGTCCTTGAGCTGGATGCCGATGACGCTCACCGTGGTCAGCTTCGGCTTCTCGGCGGTGCCCCCGGTGGGCCGCTGGGTGCGGATCGGCGTGAGCGTGGTCGAATCGGTCTTGCCCGCGCGCACATAGGTGATCTTGACCGGCCCCGACACGGCCCGGATCTTCTTCACCAGCTCGCCGTAGTTCGCGACGGCCTGGCCGTCGAGGGCGGTGATCTTGTCGCCCGGCAGCAGGCCCGCGGTCTTGGCCGGAGCGACCGGATCGGGCGGGGTGGTGCACTTGTCCCCCGCCGGGTCCTTCGGGTCGTACTTGAGCGGGATGCACGGGCTGATCGTGCCGATGACGGCGGCCTGCTTGGCCGGGTCGTACGCCGCGTAGGCGGGGTTGGGGACGCCGACCCAGACCGCGCAGATGTAGAGCAGCACGATGCCCACGATGAAGTGGGTGGCCGACCCGGCCGAGAGCACGATCGTGCGCTGCCACAACGGCTTGCGCCAGAACGCGCGCTCCTCGTCGCCGGGCTCGACGTCGTCCTCCAGGGGGGTCATCCCGACGATCTTCACGAAGCCACCGGCGGGGATCGCCTTGAGGCCGTACTCGGTCTCGCCGCGGCGGAAGGACCACAGCGTGGGCCCGAAACCGGCGAAGTACCGGGTCACCTTCATGCCAAATGCCTTGGCCGTGCCCATGTGGCCGGCCTCGTGCAGGCAGACCGACAGGAAAATGCCGAAGGCGAACAGCAGCGATCCGATCAAGACCTGCATGCGCCAGTTCCCTGCCCCTTCGGTGGCCCCAGCCACCTGTTCGAATGACGTCCTGTCAACCCTGCGCCCGCACGAGCTCCCGCGCGCGCTCACGGGCCCAGCGCTCGGCGGTCAGGACATCCTCGACGGTACCCGGCTCGGCACCTGTTCCGGACTCGGCTGCGGCGTCGATCACCCGCTCGACCGTCTCGACGATGCCCAGGAAGGGCAAGCGGCCAGCGAGGAAGGCCTCGACGCACTCCTCGTTGGCCGCGTTGTAGATCGCCGGGAGGCAGCCTCCGGCCGTCCCGGCCTGCCTGGCCAGGCGCACCGCCGGGAACGCCTCGTCGTCGAGGGGCTCGAAGGTCCAGGCCTGCGGGGCGGACCAGTCCATGGGGCGGGCGGCTCCGTCGATCCGGCCGGGCCAGGCCAGGGCCAGCGCGATCGGCAGGCGCATGTCCGGGGGGCTGACCTGGGCGAGGGTGGATCCGTCGGTGAACTCGACCATCGAGTGGACGATCGACTGGGGGTGTACGACGACGTGGATCCGGTCGTAGCCGATGCCGTACAGCTCGTGCGCCTCGATCACTTCCAGGCCCTTGTTCACCAGCGTCGCCGAGTTGATGGTGATGACGGGGCCCATGTTCCAGGTGGGGTGAGCGAGGGCCTCGGCGGGCGTGACCTTGGTCAGGGCGGATCGTGGCCGGCCCCGGAACGGTCCGCCGCTGGCTGTGACGACGAGCCGCCGGACCTCGCTCTCGCGCCCCCCGCGCAGGCACTGGACGAGCGCACTGTGCTCGCTGTCGACCGGCACGATCTGGCCGGGCCTGGCCGCGGCCCGCACGAGCGGGCCCCCGGCGACCAGCGACTCCTTGTTGGCCAGGGCGAGGGTGCGGCCCGTGGCGAGGGCGGCCATCGTGGGGGCGAGGCCGATGGATCCGGTGATGCCGTTGAGCACGAGCGCGTCCTCGCCAGCCGGCCACCCGGCGAGCTCGGTGGCGGCGTCCGGCCCGGCCAGGATCTTCGGCACGGCGAACTGCCCGCTGGCGTAACCCCGGCGGGAGGCCTCGGCGTAGAAGGCGAGCTGGAGGTCCTGTGCCGCGCTGGCCCGCGCGACCGC
>JAOPVE010000365.1 GCA_025963185.1 Actinomycetes bacterium | reverse complement strand
AAGCCGGGGTGGCGCAGGTCCGGGATCTCGGTGAAGAACGCGAAGTTCCCGCCGGTCACCTGGGCTCCGCACTCGATCAGGTGACCCGCGACCGTGGCTCCCGCGAGCGCGTCCCAGTCGTCGCGCGCCCAGCCGAAGTGGGCCGCCGCCGGGCCGATCACCAGCGACGCGTCCGTGACCCGGCCGGTGACGACGACGTCTGCTCCGGCGTCCAGGCACGCGGCGATGCCCCAGGCGCCCAGGTAGGCGTTGGCCGTGAGCGCGTCGTGTAGTTCCCGCAGGTCGTCCCCCTCGACGTGCGCGACCTTGGCCGGGATCTTCAGGCGTACGGCGAGTTCGCGGATCCTCGCCGCCAGGCCGGCCGGGTTCAGTCCGCCCGCGTTCGCGACGATCCGGACCCCGTTCTCGACGGCCAGCCCCAGGCACTCCTCGAGCTGGCGCAGGAACGTCTTGGCGTAGCCGGCCGCCGGATCCTTCAGCCGGTCGCGCCCGAGGATCAGCATCGTCAGCTCGGCGAGATAGTCCCCGGTCAGGACGTCGATCGGTCCGCCGTCGAGCATCTCCCGCATCGCCGAGAAGCGGTCGCCGTAGAAGCCGGACGCGTTCGCGATCCGCAACGGGCTCGTCATGCCGGCTTGCGGCCCGAGCCGGGCGGGCCAGCGAACGTCTGGGCCACGTCGAGCCACCTCTCGGCCGTGCCGGTGGCGTGCAGGGCCAGGTCGTCGCGGTGCCGGCGCTGGGTGACGAGCAGGCAGAAGTCCAGCGCCGGGCCGGACACCCGATCCGGCGAATCCTCCGGGCCCCAGGTCCACAGGGATCCGTCAGGGGCGACCAGCTCGACGCGGACCTCGCCGTCCGGCGGCTGCTCGCCATGCACCAGGTACCCGTACGCGCGGGTGCGGACCCCGAGGTGTGCGATGTGCCGCAGCCTCGCCGTCGGCTCCCGGCGGACCCCCAGCGCGTCCGCGATGTCCTGCCCGTGCGCCCAGGTCTCCATCAGGCGGCCCGTGGCGACCGAGGCCGGGCTCATCGGAGGTCCGTACCACGGGGTTTTCGTTCCCGGAGGTAGCGCACGCAGGGCTTCGGCGAGTTCGCGCCGGCCCTCCCGCCACGTCGTCAGCAGCTCGCCGGCGGCCAGCGCGGCCCCTTCGTCGGCGCCTGCGTTCACGTAGTTCTCCGGATCCTCCGCCGCCTTCACCAGCTCCGCCGCGAACGCCTCTGGGCTCGTCGCGGCCAGGTAGGCGGCGTGGTCGGTCCACTTCAGATGGGCGATCTGGTGGGCGATGGTCCAGCCCTCGGCGGCGGTCGGCCGGCGCCACGCCCGCGCGTCGAGGTCCGTGACCAGGGCGTCCACGGCCGAGCCCTCCGCGGCCAGGTCGATGAGCAGTGCGTCGAGGAGCTCAGGCACGGTCGGCCTCCAGTTGCTGGTCCAGGGTGCGGGCCCAGTGGGCGAGTACGGCGGCCCGGCGCGCGGAGTCGTCGCTGATCAGCCCGGCGACACCGAGCCCCCGCAGCAGGTCGAACGTCGTCTGGACGGCCTCCCGGACGCCCGGCCGGCTCTCGTCCGCCCCGAGCATCTGGGCGGCGAGGTGGTGCAACTGGCGGCCGAGCGTGGCCTCGGCGGGCAGCAGCGCGGCGCGGAGGGCGGAGTCGGTGCGGGCGGCGACCCAGACCTCCAGCGCGGCCGTGAACAGCGGACCGGTGTGGTGCAGCGCGAGCTGGTCGAGGACCGCGGCCGTCCGCCCCGGACCGTCCGGCAGCCGCGCGGCCACCGCGTGCAGTTCCTCGGCCCGCCGGATCGCCAAGTGCCCGATCGCCGCGATGACCAGGTCGTTCTTGGTGGGGTAGTGATGGAGCTGGGCGCCTCGGGAGACCCCGGCCCGCTCGGCGATCACCGTCGTGGACGTACCCGACCAGCCCAGCTCGGCCAGGCACTCGACGGTCGCCTCCAGCAGCCGCAGCCGAGTGGCCTGACTGCGCTCGGCATTCGGAGTCCGCACGGGCCCAGGCACGCCCCGAGCCTCCCCCGCCCTCAACAAACAGTCAAGCCTGCATTTTTCTGCGCTGAGCCCACCCGCTCAGTTTCCGAACGTGTGTCCCGTCCGGTTCTAGTTGGCACCGTCCGCGGTAGTTGGCACCTGGCCTGGCACCGTCCGGCGTAGTTGGCACCGGCGGTGCGCTTCCGCGATTGGCAGTTACCGGACTTCTTCTACGCCCGGCCCAGGTGCTTGATGTGCTGCCGGGAGGAGTTCAAGAACCTGTTCATTGTTCGTGAAACCCAGCCGTTCGTAAAAGCCAGAGGATCCGCGGCCGGTGCGGACTGAGAGGTGAGCGAGGCCGCGCTCCGCGGACGCGGCGATCACGGCTCTGATCAGCCGGGCGCCGACGCCCTGCCCACGCAGCCGCGGAACCACATACACGCTCTGCAGGTCACCACAGACCCTGAAGCCAGCAGACGGCACCTGCACTCGCTCCACGAGTGCGAGCCTCGCCATGCCCACCTCTTCACCGCCAATTTCGGCCAGGAACGGCAGGTGACGGCTTCTGCTGGACTCAGCCCAGGCCAGGAA
>JAOPVE010000341.1 GCA_025963185.1 Actinomycetes bacterium | reverse complement strand
TGCCGGTGGCCACCGGCGGGAGGCCGCTGAGATCCAGGTCGTCGAGGGTGACGAGGTCGGTGGCGACTCCGGTCAGCGCGTTCACGGCGGAGATGTCGATCACGCCGGTGGGGCCGGGGTCCGGCGTGCCCGGGTCGGGCGTTCCCGGGTCGTCGCTCGCGCTGGGGTCCGGCGTTCCCGGGTCGTCACTGGCGCCCGGGTCGGGCGTTCCCGGGTCGTCGCTCGCGCTGGGGTCCGGCGTTCCCGGGTCGTCACTGGCGCTGGGGTCCGGCGTTCCGGGGTCGTCGCTGGCGCCGGGGTCTGGCGTGGCGCCGTCGCCGGGCTCGGACAGGGTGGTCATCGTGCTGGAGTCCTGGGCCACCAGCCAGCCGGCCGGGGCCGCCCCGAGGTAGGTCTGGCCCTGGTCGAGCGCGCCCTGCCCGGTCGCCCCGGTGGTGACGTTCGCGTAGTCCACCGCGTCGCTGAACACGCTGGAGGTGAGCATCGAGCCCGCCATCGAGGAGTCCAGGGTGATGTCGCTGTCGAGCGCGACCGGCTTGCCCTCGGGGCGCTTGACCAGCAGCGTCGTGGCGCCGTTGGTGTTGGACGCCCTCCGAGCGGTGCTGGTGTAGGCGATCCCGCTCGGCGATCCGCCGAGGATCTGAATCCGGTTCTGGTACGCGCCGAGGCCGCTGGTCAGCGCGACCGGGGTGGGACTGACCACCGCCGCTGCGGAGGCACTGACGGGCTGGCTCACGGTGAGGCCTGCGGCGACGGCAAGCGCGACGGTGACACGAGCTCGATTCACGTAAATCCTCCGCGGGGTGGGGGCTGCCACTGAGGAATCGGTCCCGAGTGGCGCCTTCTGACGGAAAGGCCACTGGCGGACCGGTCCACACCCGCTGCCCGTTCGGCGGGCCTGCGGGAAAACCGTCCTGTTCCCCGGCGCCGGCAGCCGATCCGCGCACCGTTCGTCCCGGTGGCCGTCGAGCGAAACCCGTTCGGCGGATCGGGGCTTTCGCTGCCACCGCGGCCCTGTTCGTCCTGATACCTCGCCGGGAAAGGCTGCCCAAACGGGCTCAACCCACCGAAATGCCTCCCGCGTCACGCCGCGTACCCGCACGCTTACTCGGCCGTCCTCTGTGGATCGGCGAGCCGTGCCGCGCGAGCCAGCGGGCGTCCACCCCGGCGCTGGGGATCCTCGCGCTGCGCGGCGCACGACCGGGCGCCATCCGGGCCGGAACCACCCGTGCAGACACGCTCGTGAAGACACAGGAGGGGAAACGTGCTCACAATTCCGCGCCGATCCAGGGCCGGGCTCAGCGGTGGCCTCGTCGCGCTGGCGGTGGCCGCCGCACCGTTACTCGCGGCGGCTCCCGCGGGCGCCGCGCCAGCGACGGGCCACGCCAGCGCCCCGCTCACCGAGACGCAGGCCGTCGCCACGGCAACGCGATCGCTCGCCACCCACCGGGAGGCGATCCACGGTGGCCAGGGCGAGCAGTACCAGCTGATCCGCAGCATGCGTGACAAGGACGGCACCGCCCACCTGCGGTACCGGCGCACGTACCACGGGCTGCCGGTGCGGGGCGGCGACTTCGCCGTCCACCAGAGCCCCACGGGCGCCTTCCTCGGCGCGGACACCGGGCGGGCCGCCGCACTGACCCTGGGCACCACCGCACGGATCCCGGCCGCGAAGGCCGCCGCCACCGCCCGGACCGCGTTCGAGGGCAGCCTCGCCAGCACGGGGACGCCGTCGCTCGTCGTCGACGCCACCGGCACCGCGCCGAAGCTCGCCTGGGAGACCCTGCTCACCGGCAAGGCGCCGGACCGCCAGACCCCGGTGCGGCTGCACGTGTTCACCGACGCCGGATCCGGAGCGGTGCTGCACTCCTACGACGAGATCGAGACGATCCTCGGCACGGGCAACAGCCTCTACAGCGGCACGGTGAAGATCGACACCACCCTCACCGGATCGGTGTACTCGATGATCGATCCGAGCCACGGCAACGGATCCACCTGCGACATGGGCAACGGATCCAGCACGTGCACGACGTTCACGGACGCCGACAACGTCTGGGGCAACGGCACCAACTCGGATCGCGCCTCGGCCGCCGTGGACGCCCACTACGGCGCGGTGGCCACGTTCGACTTCTACCGCACGACGTTCGGCCGGAACGGGATCTTCAACGACGGCAAGGGCGTGAAGTCCCGGGTCCACTACGGCAGCGCGTACGTCAACGCGTTCTGGGACGGCACCCAGATGACCTACGGCGACGGAACCGGCAACGCCAAGCCGCTGGTGGCTCTCGACGTCGCCGGGCACGAGATGTCACACGGCGTCACCCAGGCCACCGCCGGCCTCGTCTACAGCGGCGACGCGGGCGGCCTCAACGAGGCGACCAGCGACATCATGGGCACCAACGTCGAGTTCTTCGCCGACAACGCGGCCGACCCGGGCGACTACGACATCGGCGAGAAGATCGACATCCACGGCAACGGCAAGCCGCTGCGCTACATGTACCACCCGTCGCTCGACGGGGTGTCCGACGACTGCTGGAGCACCGCGACTCCGGGCCGGGATCCGCACTACTCGTCCGGCGTCGGCAACCACCTGTTCTTCCTGCTCGCCGAGGGCAGCGGGGTCACCCCGTACGGCACCAGCCCGGTGTGTGGCACGTCCGGCCCGGTCACCGGGATCGGCCGGAAAGCCGCCGCCGCCATCTGGTACCGCGCGCTGACCGTCTACATGGTGCCCACCGAGACGTACGCGCAGGCCCGCAAGGCCACCCTCGCGGCGGCCGCCGACCTGTACGGATCGTGCAGCACCCAGTACAAGGCCGTCCAGGCCGCGTGGACCGCGGTGAACGTGTTCGCCGGGGACACCGGCTGCGTCCCGATCGTGGCGCCGATGGGCAGCATCACCGTCGACGGCGGCCGTCCGTACGTGTTCGTCAAGGGCGCGGACGGCGACCTGTGGGTCCGCTGGTGGTCCGGCAGTGCGTGGGCGTGGTCGACGCTGGGCCACCCCACGGGCGTGTCGATCGAGTCCTCGGTCGGCGCGGTCGCCGTCGACGGATCCCGTCCGTACGTGTTCGTCAAGGGATCCGACGGGAACCTGTGGGTCCAGTGGTGGTCCGGGTCCGCCTGGTCGTGGAGTAACCAGGGACGGCCGTCTGGAGTGGACCTCAAGGCCTCCCACGGCGTGATCGCGCTCGACAGCGCCGCCCGGCCGTACGTCTTCGAGCAGGGATCCGACGGCAACCTGTGGACCCGCTGGTGGTCCGGCACCGCGTGGGCCTGGTCCAGCCTCGGCACCCCCGCGGGAGTCTCGATCGCCGACTCGGTGGGATCCGTGGCCGTGGACGGATCGCGTCCGTACGTGTTCGTCAAGGGATCCGACGGGAACCTGTGGGTCCAGTGGTGGTCCGGGTCCGCCTGGTCGTGGAGTAACC
>JAOPVE010000321.1 GCA_025963185.1 Actinomycetes bacterium | reverse complement strand
CCAGCTTCCCCGAGGGCCACGAGCGGACCCGCGCGGTCGCCTACTACGGATCCGTCGCCGGCATCGGCGCGAGCCTCGGCCTCGTGCTCGGCGGCGTCCTCACGGACTGGATCTCCTGGCGCGCCGGGTTCTTCCTCAACGTCCCGATCGGGGATCGCGATGATCCTCGCTGCCCCGCGCTACCTCGCCGAGACGGACCGCCGCCCGGGCAGGCGCGACCTCGCCGGGGCACTGGCCTCGACCCTCGGCATGGCGGCGCTCGTGTACGGCCTCGTCCGGTCCGCGGACGCGGGCTGGGATGACCCGGTCACGGTCGCCGCGCTGAGGGCCGGCGTAGTGCTGCTCGTGGCGTTCGTGTTCAACGAGTCGCGGGCCCGGCAGCCGATCATGCCGCTGCGGCTGTTCGCCAGCCGGGCTGATCGTCCTGGCGGCGCCCGAATACGCTGTGCGGCGCCGCGGTGCCCGTTCGCGGGTAGGTCCGAGTTAGGGGTTGCTGAGCCGGTGAGTGGTGTCGTCGCGGGGATCGATCCGGCGCGCGCTCTCGACCTGGCCGCCCGGCTGTCCGACGCCTCCGCCGAGGCGGGCCGCATCGCCCAGGCGATCAGGGCGGCCGACGAGGCCGCGGCACAGGCCATCGCCCGCGCGCAGGCCTCCTTACCCGCCCTGAGCCGCACGGACCGTGCCGCACTGTCCGCTGTGGCCGCCCAGGCGCCGGTCATGGCGGGCGAGATCCGGCGGCGGGTGGCGCACCTGCGCGGTTGTCAGGCCTCGGGCCTGCCGGTGGATCCGGCGCTGTACTTCGGCGACGAGCGGCCGCCGGATCCGGCGAAGGTGGCCGCCGTGGTGCGCTACTTCCACGACCACGTCGGTGACCACGGCGGGCTGAACGGCGACCGGGACGACCTCGACGGGATCACGGCCAGGATCCGGAGCCTCGGAGCCGCCGAGACCGACGCGTTCGTCAACTCCCTGTCCACCGAGGACCTTGACCGGTGGAACGACAGGGCCGCCGAGGACGACGACGTGCTGTGGCACCACACCGGACTCGACCCGGCCGGCCGCACCGACCTCGCGAACCTGCTGGTGACGAAGGTCGCCGCGCGGACCCTGGCGAAGCTCGCCGCGCACCTGCCCGTCCTCGGGCCGGACATCCACACGAAGTACCTCCACGACGTCCACCTCGCCCCCCAGTCCGGATCGCTGTTCGGCCCGCACGGCATCGACCTCGACCACGACCTCTCGCAGGGCCAGGACGGGGACTGCTGGTTCCTGGCTTCTCTGGGTGCGGTCGCACTCACCGATCCGGACTGGATCCGCGACCACGTCCGCGCGAACGAGAACGGCACCTTCACGGTGACCCTGTACCGGGACGGGCGCCCGGTGGAGGTCACGGTCAGCCTGGACCTCCCGCTGAAGGCCGACGGCGCCGTGGCGTACGCCCAGACTCCGGACCGGGTGCTGTGGGTCGCCGTCTACGAGAAGGCCTGCGCGGAACTGCGCGGCGGCTACGGCGCCATCGACGGCGGATCCGGAAGCGACGGCCTCACCACCGTCACGGGCAAGCCGGTGGAACGCGAAGACCCGGCCGACCTCTCCTTCGCCGCCCTCAAGAACCGCCTAGACCAGGGCTACGCAATGACCACCGGCAGCGCCTCAGACGACTTCCTGTGGTGGAACCACGAATATGCCGACAACGACAAGGTCGTGACCTCGCACGAGTACGTCGTCACGGGGATCGATCTGAATACGAAGCCACCGACGATGACGTTGCTCAACCCGTGGGGTCGCCTGGCGGGAAAGCGCCACATCATCGCGGTCAGCGAGGCGGAGTGGCACCACTACTTCGACGAGCTGAGTGCAATCAGGACGGGCGGCTGATCACAATGGCAGAGATCCCAGTGTCTCTAGGCCGAAGCGCTTTCGCGCGAGTAGCGGGTCTTGCGATCGGCATCGTCGCGCTCAAGCCTGATGCCGCCGCGCCCGCAGCCCGGCTCAGCATCAGCGACACGGAAACTGGTGAGACGCAGGATGTGACCGTCCGCCCTGGCGATCGGCTCACCGTGTGGGCAAGAACGGTGCACATCGCGGGCATCATCTACGGCGAACACGCCCACGTTGATTTCACCGTCGCCGGCACTCGGCCAGGGCCTGAGGAGACCGAATGAGTTCCCGGATCCGTCTCCTGGTCGGCACCGTCGTGCTGGTTCTGCTGGGCGGGGCGGTGGGCGTCTGGCTGTACGGATCACGAACACCACCCAGTTTGAGTGATCATCGGGTCGGTGTCGCGCGCCTCGTTCCGCGCCCCGGAATCCCGCCGATCCCCTACGAGAAGGTCACGCTAATTGACGGCAGTAGCGTGCTGCTGTCCGTCGCGGGAATCACCGACGATGGTGGCCCAGCCCGCAGCGAGATCGGCCTGCGCAGGCTTCCTGGCGGGACCGAGGAGCACTTCTACCTCTCGCAAGGCCAGAGTCGTACCAGCCAAGGCGTTCAGATCGAGTTGTTGCACGTCTGGGTCATGCCCGACGCCGGAAACAGCGCCGCGGACGTTCGCGTCACGCCCGCCAGCAGCCACTAGCTGGTCACCGGTACCCGCTTGCGAGGGTTGAACGCGACGGCTCTGGCTCGCGAGAGGGAGCCAGAACCGCCGCCTTGGCCGTGTTCGGGCCCTCAGTTCAGGAACAGATAGAACTCCTGCCCGGGGAGGCTGGCGAAGCAGGTCGACGCGTCGAGGGTCACCGAGTCGCCCTGGCTGCCGTAGGGCACCTCGGCACAGCTGCCGGCGTAACGGTTGCGGAGCTTCACGGAGCCGTTGCCCTGATCCTGGACGTTCCACTGCTGGGTCTGGCTGCCGTTGCAGTCGAACTGCTGAAGGCGGGCATTGTTGCTGGTGCCGAATTTCTCCAGATCGGCACACTTGTGGCTCAGCTGGTTCTGGATCTCGTAGAACCCCTCGCCGTTCTGGAGAAACAGGAACTCCGCCGCCGCGGTGCCGTCGCAGTGGTACTGCTGGATCCAGGCGCCATTCGCCGTCGATCCGTTCGCGACGTTGATGCACTTGCCGCTGTTCCGGCTGATCACCACGGCGTGGAACGCACCCGGCAGGACGGCCGGGTGGGCCACCGTCGCCGCCGACGCGGGGGAGGCGGCACCTGCCCCCACCGCGGCCATCGCCAACCCGAGTGCGGCGGCGGCGATCCCTCGTGCCATGAGCTTCGTTCGCATGCGTGCTCCTTTTCCCTTCGGAAGGCCCACTCGTATCCGGTGCGGAGATCTTCCGGCGCGCGAAATGCCGTAGTGCACATCGAATTCCCGGCGGCGAATGCTCGCGACGAGCAGGGCGTGCCGGAAGGCTATGTGGGCGGAGTGATCTCCCGAAAGGTGACGTACGGCCATTGACCGGATCCTGCCATTTCCCAACAGGGCAACGGCACGCCTATTTGCCGGGGCAGGGAAATGTCGCAGGCAGTGGAAACCGCACGAATCCTCCGGCCCGCCGGGCCGGCCGGAGCTCGGCACGCGAGTGGTGTGCCGGCCCGCGCGGACAACCGATGAACCGGCGCGCTGTCCGGAGGCGGTCAATGTCCAGCTCATGCCAGCGCCGAAGGACATTCCGGAGCCGGGCACCGTGGGCGTTACGGACGGGAGACTCCCGGTGCGAGAGCCGATACGCGAGGCTCGGTCGGTGAAGGCCTTCGTCGCCGCGTCTGGTTACCCCGGCAGTTGCCCAGCGGGGACGGCGGGGTTCTTCGCGTAGATCGCACGGACCTCGGGCCTGGTCACCGACCAGAGCAGCGCACAGAGGACCAGCGCCTGCAAGACCTGCTCGACGTGGACCCACCACGGATAGGGCGTGGTCATGGCGACGACTGCCAGGCCGAACAGCCCCAGTGCGCCGATGGCGATCGTCCGCAGGTACGCCCGGCGG
>JAOPVE010000320.1 GCA_025963185.1 Actinomycetes bacterium | reverse complement strand
GAGTCGACCATGGACTCGATGTACGCCGGCGAGAAGATCGCCCGCGGCGACACTCGCCTCGTGGATACCAGCTGGTTTCCGTCCGGGTGCCTCAATTCCGACGTCGCGCGCTTGGCCAAGGCAGTGGTCGGCACAGTGTCACTCGAGGCCACCGAGCAGAACACTGGCTACCTCACGATCGGGGGCGGTGACGCCGATCAGGCGCCCGGGGGGTACGCGAGCGCCGTCTGGTCTTCCACGAACTTCTCAGGCGTCACCGCGTTCACCAGCGCCGTAGGCACCAAAGACGCCGACGGCAACAAGCCGGCAACCTGGGGCACGCTGTGGGTCGCGTGCCAGAGCGCCTACGCCACCGCGAAGACGCACTTCTACATCGACATCGTGGGGTACTACGCCTACGACATCCTGGTGGCGCCAGATACGGCCCCCCCGCCCCCCGGGGCCGTCGCCAAGGCGAAGAACCTCGCGCGGCTCGGCTCCCAGCAGGCGCGGGCAATGCGCAAGCACTGATCGTTGCCCCCTTGACGGCGGCATCGGGGACCTCCCCGGTGCCGCCGTTTCGTATGAGCTGCCATCGGCGGTCACGCCATCAAAGAGGCATCTCGAGGACGCCTCATGGTGGGGAGCGGCTGGGTCAGGCGGAGGCGAGGGAGGGGCCGTCGGATCCGGAGTGGGCGTCGTCTACCCAGGCCCAGCGCTGGGCCAGCTCCTCGATCGACTCCTCCGCCGCCGCGGGGACCGGGCGAGGGCCGGATCGGCGGGCAACCGTCGGGGCGGCGGCGAGGTCCGGATCGAAGGCGTCGGACCCCGTCACGAGCCGCGGCTGAACCGGGCGGACCATGAACGGCTCGGCGGCCTCGACCACGGTGCCGGGACCAGGCGTAACAGCCCCGCGGGCGCGCGCGGTCGCCTCGGCGAGGTGCGCTGCGGCGACCCTGGCGCGGCGCTGACGCCGGCTGCGCAGGGTGTTCGAGGCCTCGAGCGCCACAGTGGTCGCCCCGAAGAGCAGCAGGAGGACGAACGCCAGATCCATGCAAGTGAAGGTAAACGAGACGTCAACCGTTCATCCAGGGGTTGACCTCGCGTCGAGCCACTTATTCACGATGTCCTGCACGTCCTTACCCGCGCGCTTGCCCGCGAACACCGTGAACGACCGGCGGTCCTGGTGGGAATTGCGCTGTGTCTGGACCCAGTCGCGGGCCAGCTTCAGGAAGGCCGGATCGCCCAGGTCGCGGTTGAGCTCGCGCAGCATCAGCGCCGGTCCGTAGTAGACGTTGGGCTCGGCGAAGTGGTCCGGGGCGAAGTGGCCGGGGGGTCCGGCCTGGGCTCGGGACTTGGCGTCGGCGGTCCGGGCTCGTTGTTCCCAGGCGGTCCAGGTGGTGTCGCCCTGGCTGACGTCCCACATCGCCTGTGCGTAGGTGGCGAAGCCCTCGTTGAGCCAGATGCCGGTCCAGTCGCGCGGGGTGACCGCGTTGCCGAACCACTGGTGCGAGAGTTCGTGCAGCATGGTGCTGGTGCCGTACTGGTCGGGGACGCCGGCGCTGGTGAAGGTGATCAGCTCCTGGGTCTCGACGGCCGATCCGCCGGGGACGAGTACCGCTCCCGCGCCGGCGAAGGGGTAGCGGCCGAAGCGCTGTTCGAGCCAGGTCAGCAGCTCGGGGGTCCGCTTGAGCCAGGCCGGTGGGGGCGTGGTGGTCCAGTACGAGATCCGGATCGCGTGTGGGCCCGTCGCCGTCGTGCGGGTGTAGTGGCCGAACGCCAGGGTCGTGGCGTACGTGGCGGCTGGCTCGGCGATCCGGAACACGTTTGTGCCGTTTTTGCTGGTCACGAGGGTGCCGTTGGCGACTCCGGCCCACCCGCTCGGCGCCCGGAGGGTGAAGTCGAAGAGCGCCTCGTCGGACGGCTGGTCGCTGCACGGGTACCAGGTGAAGGCGCCGTAGGGCTCCTGCTGGGTCCAGGCGCTGCCGCCGGGTGCGGGGCGCAGGCCGAGGCCGCCTGCCGCGTCGGGCCGCCGGGACGGGAACGGCACCGGCGTGGGCACACCCCGATAGCGGATCGTCGCGGTCACGCGCGCGCCCGTTGCCAGCGGTGACGCCGAGGGGAGCACCAGCTTGTGGCCGCTGCGGCGCGGGGTGACCGGGCGGCGGTTGAGGGTCGCCGCGCTGATCGTGTAGCCGGGCGCGAAGTCCAGGGCGATCTCGGTGACGGGTTTGACGATCCGGATCGCGAGGTCGGCGGTGCCGTCGAGGGTGGTCGTCGCGGGGGTCCACGCCAGGGTGAGGCCGTAGTGGAGGACGTCGATCGACGGGTTGCCGTAGTCCGGGTAGACGGGATCGGCCACGGGATCCGAGCGGCCGGGGTCCTGGGCGTCTGCCCGTGGCGGGCCGCCGCACGCCGTGATCAGCAGTACGGCGAGCGCGGCGGCGAGGAGCCTAGGCGAACAGGACATGGGCGGCGCCGGGGACGGCGATCCGGCCCGCCGCCGGTCCGGGTACGCCGGTCGAGGGATCCAGGGGGAACCAGGTGACGTCGCCGGAGCGCTGGTTGGCTACGTAGAGCCACCGTCCGGACGGGTCGATCGCGTGGTGGCGGGGCCAGTCGCCGCCGCAGTCCGCCGTGGCCGTGAGGCTGATCGTGGCGCCGCCGCCGCTCGTGGCGAACACCGCGATGGTGTTGTCGCCGCGGTTGCCCACGTGGGCGAAGCGGCCGTCGGAGGTGACCGTGATCTCGCCCGGGTGGTTCGTGACCTGCGCGGATGTCGCGGGGTGGACCGCGCCAGGGACCAGCTCGCCGTCACGCCACGAGCAGACAGTGACCGTGGATCCGAGTTCGCCGGCCACGTACGCGTAGTCGCCGGAGGGGTGGAACGCGAGGTGCCGGGGGCCGGATCCGGGCTCGAACCTCGCCCGGGACAGCTCACGCAGCGTGCCTTCGCCGAGTTCCGAGACGAGGACCGCGTCGAGCCCGAGGTCCACCGAGAGCACGAACCTGCCCGACGGATCCGCGACGGCCTGGTGGGCGTGCGCGGTGCCGGGCCCGTGCTCGGCGAGCCCTGAGGCTGGACCCACGGATCCGTCGTCGCCGAGTGGGTGGACCACGACCGCTCCCCCGCCGTACAGCGAGGTCAGCAGGTACCTGCCCGACGGATCCACCACCGTGTGCGCCGGCGCGGACCCCACGGGCTGGGCCTCGCCGAGGGGTTCGAGGGTCTCGGCGTCGAGCCCACGGACCGCCCCGACCGGATCGCCCTCGCTCACCGCGTACAGCGCGCGGCCGCCGGGCGAGAGTGCCAGCCAGGACGGATCCGGCACCCGCTCGCCGAGCCACCGCTCGACGGTGAGTGCCCCGGTCTCGGGATCCGCGGTGCCGATGCCGAGGCCCGGACCGCCCTCTCCGGTGTAGCTGCCGAGGTAGACGCGGGTCATGCGGCGAACCTACTGGGTCGTCGCGCGGGGCGTGACTCGGAATGTGACATACCGGACCTGGATGCCGTCGCGGTTCAGTCCGCGCTCGGCGATCGGCTCGGCGGTGAACCCGTGCGCGTCGATCAGCCGATGGAGGTAGCCGAGGTCGCCGGTCGTGCCGAACATGATCAGCATCCGCCCGGCCTCGGTGAGGTGATCGCGCGCGGACGCGAAGAACTCGGTCAGCGCCCGGTAGTTCTCGTCGGTCGACGCGCCTTCCAGCAGGTCACGGGCTGCGAACCAGCGGAACGGCGGATCGAAGACGATCACGTCGAAGCGCCCGTCGACGTGGCTGAAGACGTCGCTGTGCGCGGTCCGGATCGTCACCTGGTTGCGCTCGGCGTTCTCCCGCGCGGCGGCGACGGCGTCCGGATTGACGTCGACGGCGAGCACGTCCGCGCCACGGGTCGCGGCGAGGATCCCGTTCACGCCGGACCCGGTGCCCATGTCGAGCACCCGCTCGCCGGGCCGGACCTCGGCCAGCACGGACTCGCCGAGCAGGTCCGACATGGGGTTGATCGGGTGCACGGACGGCGGGATCACCAGGTCGAGGCCGAGGTAGCTGACCGTGCGGCCTGGGGTGGCCGCCGCGAGCGTCTCGGCGTAGGCGCGCTCGTGCCAGGCGCGGATCCGCTCGGCGTCCTCGGGGTTCAGCGTGGGCTCGTAGTCCATGGCTCCTTTTTACGGACTCCCGCCACGGGTTGGGGGCGCGTGGGCCATCGGGGGGTGGCTCGTCGGTCCGCTGCCGCGTTTTGGCTCTTGACATGGCACGGCGAACGACAATACTTAAGTGTGTGCTTAACTATAGCGGCTCGCTGGACCAGCTGTTCCAGGCGCTCTCGGATCCGAGTCGCCGCAGCATGGTCGAGCGGCTGTGCCGGGGCCCCGCCTCGGTGAGCGAACTCGCGAAGCCGCTGGCGATGTCGCTGCCCGCCGTTGTCCAGCATCTGCAGGTGCTGGAGGCCAGCGGGCTCGTGACCTCCCAGAAGACCGGCCGCGTGCGGACGTGTCAGATCCAGCCGCAGGCACTGCGCGCCGCCGAGGGCTGGCTCACCGACCAGCGCACCCACTGGGAACGCAAGCTCGACCGGCTGGGCGACTACCTGGCCAAAGACACCGACTGATCTGGAGTGATCACCATGAGCGACCACATCGTCAACCACGCCGACTTCACCCTGGAGCGCACCTACGACGCCCCGCCGGCCAAGGTCTACCGCGCGTTCGCCGACCCCGAGGCCAAGGCGCAGTGGTTCGGGAGCCCCGAGGGCTGGGTCGAGGAGGAAGTCAGCATCGACTTCCGCGTCGGCGGCCGCGAGGTCAGCGCCGGCGGCCCGGCGGGCGGCCCCGTGCACCGCTACGAGGCGACCTACCAGGACATCCTCCCGAACGAGCGGATCATCTCGACGTACTCGATGTTCATGGACGGCACGCTCACGTCCGTGTCGGTCTCCGCGATTGAGTTCGTGCCCGACGGCGACGGGACGCGCCTGGTACTGACCGAGCACGGCGCCTACCTCGACGGCGAGGACAGCGCGGCCGGGCGCGAGCACGGCACCGGCGAACTCCTCGACGCACTCGGAACGGCCCTGAAGAACATGTAAGACATTTCGCGCGGATCGTGTGTCTGCGATCGTGTGCATTGCGGACCATGGCCGGCGCTCTCTCGGGGCGCCGGCCCTGGCGCGCCGCCGCCTCGGGGGTTTCACGGCGGAGGCCTGCGCCTCGGGCGCGAGTGGCGCGTCCTTTTACACTTCGCGACATGCGATCGACGTCAGTTCGGGTTCTGCGCTCCGGCTTACTTCCGGCGGGGCTGGTCGTCGGGCTGACGCTCGCCGCGCTGCTCGCGTTCCAGACCCCGGGCGCCGACGTCGCGAAGTACGCCGCCTACCTGGTCTACGCCGTGGTGGTGCCAGGCGTGCTGGTCTGGCGATCCTTACGGGGCGTGCCGCGATCCCTCGCGGAGGACCTCGCGGCCGGCGCCGCGCTGGGATTCGGCATGGAGATCCTCGCCTACATCGCGCTGCGGTTCGTGGGCGCGCCGATCCTGATTCTGGCCTACCCCGCCGTCGTCATCGCGGTGTTCGCCGGAGTCCCGTCGCTGCGGCGGCACTGGCGATTTGGCGAGGAGCCCAAGGCCCCCACCTGGTGGTCGTGGATCATGGCCGCGCTCGTCACGGCCGTCCTCGCCTACATCGCCCTGACCTTCTTCCGGACCCACCCGCTGAGCGGCCCAATCGCGGCGTACCCGTACTCGGACATGCCCTACAACCTGGCGATCGCCGCCGAGCTCAAGCAGCGGATCCCGCCCACGGTCTCGTACGTCCTCGGTGAGCCGCTGCACTACCACTGGTTCTCGCACGCCGACATGGCCGCCGCGAGCTGGGGAACCGGGATCGAGCTGCGGACGATCCAGCTCCGGCTCGCCCCGCTGGCCTTCATCGCGCTCAACGTGATCTTCACCGGCCTGCTCGCGGTCCGGCTCTCGCGCCGCTGGTGGACCGCCCCCGTCGCGGTCCTGATCGCCTACTTCGTCTCGGCGTTCAGCCCGTTCAGTTTCACGACCCGCCTGTTCAGTGACGAGCGGATGCTCGCCCCGTTCCAGTGGGCCAGCGCGACCCAGGTCGCCGCGTCCGCGCTGCTCGCGCCCGCGCTGCTGCTACTGGTCGACCGCTTCCGGGGCGAACCGGGAGCGCGTGGTCAGTGGGCCCTCATCGGGATCCTGCTGGTCGCCGCCATGGGCGCCAAGTCCACCGTGCTGATCCTCGTCGTCGCCGGGCTAGGCGTCGCGGGCGCGTACCGGCTGCTATTGCGCCGCGAGCTCGACCGGACCGCGCTCATCGGCGGGATCCTCGGCGGAGTGCTGTTCCTCTTCGCGACCTTCGTGCTCTACGGCGGCGATTCGAGCGGCATGCACATCGATCCGCTGGCGCCGTTCACCGTGGGCAGCGCGTACGACATTCTCGGCGTCGGGCCGTGGAACGTGTCGCTGTCGATGACGGCCTTCATCGTCGGCGCGACACTGACCAGCTGGCTCATCAAGTACGCCGGCATCGTGGGCCTGTTCGCGCGCCGCAAGGCACCCGAGACCGCGGTCATGTTCCTCAGCGGGATGGTGCTCGCCGCACTCGCTGTGCTGATCCTGTTCCGGCACCCCGGCGGGAGCCAGCTGTACTTCGTGCGGTCCGTGCTGCCGATCATGGGGGCGCTCGCCGCGGCAGGGCTCGCCGCGGTCCTCCCCGACGGCCGCCGCGCTGGGCTCCTGATCGGCGCGCTAGGCATCGCGTCACTGGTGGGCGCCCTCGCCGTCGAGCTGGTGACCGACCTCGACGGCACCCGGATCCCCACCCGAGCCGTTATGGGCAGCAACATGCGCGTCGCCCTCGAGGTGGCGAAGTCGATGGCCGCGCCGATCCTGATCGTCGGAGCGCTCGCCGGGCTCGTCTGGTGGCTCGCGCGCAAGCGGATCCTCTGGTTACGCGGCACCGCCCTCGCGCTCCTGCTCGCAAGTCTCGCCGGGTTCGGCTACTGGACGGGATTCGTCGACGTTCGCGGGCTCACGCTGTCCGCGGTCAACGACGGCATGGGACCGATCCGGTCCGGCACGCGCGCCCTCCCGATCCCCGACGGCGGACTCGAAGCCAGCCGCTGGCTGCGCGATCACTCCGGCGTCAACGACGTGGTGGCGACCAACGTCCACTGTTACTCGAAGTACAAGGGCCACTGCGACAACCGCCATTTCTGGATCTCGGCCTACACCGAGCGGCACGTGCTCGTCGAGGGCTGGGGCTACACGTCCCAGATGCTCAGCGGCGGGCAGTGGTACTACTCCAAGTTCTGGGATCCGCAGCGGCTCGCCGAGAACGACCTGGCCTTCGACGCGCCCTCCAAGGACTCCGTCGGGCGCCTGGAATCCCAGTACGGAGTCCGGTGGCTGATCGTGGACGAGCTCAACCAGCCCGCGTCCCCGCACCTCGGCGAGTTCGCGACTCTCCGGTACCGGAACGGCCAGACGGCCGTCTACGAGCTCCCCTCGCGCGGCAAGTCCGGATCCGACACGCCCCTCTCCTCGGGCCACCGGTAGCCCACCCCCTCGGATCACCCTCGCGGACTGGAGCTCCCTCGTCGAAGTTCGCGGCCGTGACTTGGGGCGCGCTCGGCTTGGGGTGCGCTCGGCTTCGGGCACGCTCGGCTTCGGGCACGCTCGGCTCGGGGCGGCCGTCGATCGGCGGCGTGAGCGCGGTCCTCGCCGGCGTCCGGCGAGCGCGGCGGATATCGCGAAGTCTCGGCGCGTCGCCGGGGTCTTCTTACGGAGCCAAAAGATGACGAAAGCCGAGGCCGGATGGCTCCTCTCGGAAGCCTCTGACCTCGGCTTTCACCGTGCTCCTTGCGGAGCCGCCTAACGGAATCGAACCGTTGACCTGCTCATTACGAGTGAGCCGCTCTGCCGACTGAGCTAAGGCGGCGGGCCTTGCGTCGAATAGTGTACCCGCACGCCACGCAGCGATTTGAACCCCTACCGTGGGGGACGTCCGGCGTGGCGAGGAGGTGGCGAATGGAGCACGTCAAGGAACGGCTGAGGTACCGGCTCATCACGGGTCCGGACGACGGCGAGTTCTCGGCGAAGGTCAGCGCGGCGATCGACGAGGGGTACGAGCTCTACGGATCTCCCGCGATCACCCACGATGGCGACCGCGTCCTCGTCGCGCAGGCGCTGCTGCTGCCGGCGTACGCCGCCGGCCGCTGGAAGTGAGGCGACGGGATCGGCGAGCGCTCCTCGGTCGCGTGCGATCGCGCCCCATCGAGCCCGGCTCGCCGTCACCGTGGTCCCTCCAGCGCGGAGCGGACCGCGGCCATGACCTCGCCGGTGGACGCGCCGAACCGGCGAGCCTCGGCCACGAAGGCATGAGCCTGTTCGGCGAGTGACCGCTCGCGTTCCGCCTCGGTCAGCGGGGTACTCGCGGCCACCCGCGTCCCGGCGCCACGGCGGGACCGCACCAACTCGCCGAGCTCCAGCTCTCGATACGCCCTAGCGACGGTGCCCACAGCCAGGCCGAGGTCGCCCGCTAGCTGCCGTACGGGCGGCAACCTGTCGCCCTCGCGCAGAACCCCGTGCCGGATGAGTTCGGCAACCTGCCGACGGATCTGCTCGTATGGCGGGACCGGACTCGTCGTGTCAACCGCGATCGCTGACCGGCCCGGGACACCTTCGCTGGTCTCTCGGCCGTCCGCCTGGGGATCCTCCGTCCTGCGGTCACCGGGGCCCCGAGCAACCTCATCAGCGGATCCGGTGCGAATCCCACCCTGCTCCGCCATCTCCTCTGTCGACGAGCCGCCGTGGTGCTCAGCGGGGCCTGCTACACCGTCGCCCGATCTGCCGCGGAACGGTGGCCCGGCCGAGGTTCCACCAGCTGTCTCACCGGTCATGTCCACCGCCCGAAGGGTGGCTGCGCACCGCGGCGCCGCCCGAAGGGTGGCTGCGCACAGCCGTCCTGGTGTGCCCAACAAGGGCGCCATCCTCGGTGTGCCGCCGGCCTCGCCCATCGCCGGCGTGCCACCCAACAACGCCCATCGTCGGCGTGCCATCCAACAACGCGGTCCTGGGCGTGCCACCCGGCCTCGCCGCCGTCGTCGCCGTACCGCCCAAACTCGCCGCAGTCCTCGGCGTGCCGGCGATCCCCATCCTCGGCGTGCCGCGCGTCGGTATCGGGTACCTGGACGGCGCGCGGACGTGGCTCTGCATTGGCGCAGGACCCCTTCTGAGGTGAAGGACTTCGTCGCTCCACATCGGCGCATCGCCATCGCCCAGCCGTGCGCCACGTGCGTAGGTCAAGGTGGGCCGGCCGCGCGCGTCGGCCATCCCGATAGCGGCGGCACCACCGGGCGCGACCCTCACTGTGTGCCTCATCGAGGCGCTCCCACGGGGATACGACCGGGGACAAGGAGAATGCTGGCAAACGTTGCCGCGCTGATGAATCCCACGGCCGCGCTCGCCAAGGTCAGCCAGCCCAGCACCGGCAACCACGTGGGACCACAGTCGACGTTGAGCATCGCACCGCCAGCGAACAGCGCCGCGCCCGTCAGGCTCGTGGCGACGAGCAGCCCAGCCGCCGCGATGACCATCCGGCTTGACCGGCGCCGAAGGGCATCGTCGGAGACCTCCACCTCCGCGCCTGGACGCGGGCGGTGCGCGATCCGGTGCAGGACCACCGCGGCGGCAACCAGGCCCGCCAGCGTTCCGCCGCCGATGGGTCCAGAGTAGAACAGGCCAGGCCACGGACCGTGCGAGGAGCTGTACATGTCACCCGCGCCGCCACCGCACAGCACGGTCAGGGATCGGCCAGGCCGGCCCTGATCGTCGGCTGACCCGGCGGCCGTCGTCGCCGTCAGCAGCGCGGTCAGGAGCACTGTCAATCCGACCATCCACCGCGTCGCCACGGGCGGCAGATACGAGGCGATCGACCGGGCGCTGAGCGACGCGCTGCGTGCGGGTCCACGATTCTTGTATCCCGACAGCTCTCCGGCGAGCACACCCAGCAGAACGCACAGCGCGACTGCCGGTGCGATAACGGCGAGCCCGAGGCCGAGCCACGACGGCGGAGCGAACGCCAGCCGGAGCGCCACGACGACCCCGAACAATAAACCGGCGGAACGCCACACGAACGCCCGAGTCGCGACGCGCTTCAGCGGGTCCCCCACCAGATCGGCGGGCCCACTCCGCGAGCGGCGGAGCACCGAGGCGGCAGCGAGGGCGGCGACCAGCAGCGCCGCGAGCGGAACGAGCAGGCGAATCATCGGCAGGTCCTCAACTTGTATTGAACGCTTGACACAATGATGGTGGGCGGCGCAGGATGTGTCAAGCAGTTGATACAAGCCGATCCGGTTGAAGCGCCTCCAGCGTTCTCACTACGGTGGTCGAGTCCATCGCGGGAGCTCGTGCAAGCGGGCTGAGAGGGCAGCTGGCCACAAGGCAGCGCTGCCGACCGCCGAACCTGACCGGGTAATGCCGGCGTAGGGAGCGAAGCCGATGACGGCTGTAGATGTACGTCCGACCGTGACCACCGGGCCTATCACCGGTAGCCGCAAGGCCTACCGGGGTGAGCTGGGCATTCCTGTACGCGAGGTGCCGCTCAGCAATGGTGAGGTGGTCACGTTGTACGACACCTCAGGCCCGTACACCGATCCGAGTCATCCCCTCGATCTGCAGCGTGGGCTGCCGAAACTGCGCGAATCGTGGATCGCCGACCGGAGGCCGCTCGACGGTGCGGTCACCCAGCTCGCGTACGCGCGGGCCGGCGAAATCACCACCGAAATGGAGTTCGTCGCCGGACGAGAAGGTGTGCCGGTGACGCTCGTCCGGGACGAGATCGCCGCAGGCCGGGCAGTCCTTCCGGCCAACATCCGGCATCCCGAGATGGAGCCGATGATCATCGGCTCGGCGTTCCTCGTGAAGGTGAACGCCAACCTCGGGAACTCGGCCGTGACGTCGTCGATCGAGGATGAGGTCGACAAGATGGTGTGGGCGACGAGGTGGGGCGCTGACACGATCATGGACCTCTCGACGGGTAAACGGATCCACGAGACGCGCGAATGGATCATGCGCAACTCGCCCGTGCCCGTGGGCACGGTCCCGATCTACCAGGCACTGGAGAAGGTCGGTGGCGCAGCCGAAGAGCTGACCTGGGAGGTGTACCGGGACACCGTCGTGGAGCAGTGCGAGCAAGGCGTGGACTACATGACCGTCCATGCTGGAGTCCTGCTGCGGTACGTGCCGATGACTGCGCGGCGCAAAACCGGCATCGTCAGCCGGGGCGGATCGATCCTGGCAGCGTGGTGCCTGGCACATCACCGCGAGAACTTTCTCTATACCCACTTCGCGGAGCTCTGCGAGATCCTTCGCGCGTACGACGTGACGTTTTCCCTCGGTGACGGCCTGCGGCCCGGTTCGATCTACGACGCGAACGACGAAGCGCAGTTCGCCGAACTCACGACGCTGGGCGAACTCGGCCGGGTTGCCCGTGCGCATGACGTCCAGGTCATGATCGAAGGCCCTGGTCACGTCCCCTTGCACAAGATCGCCGAGAACGTGAAGCTCCAGCAGGAGATCTGTGACTCAGCACCGTTCTACACGCTCGGTCCGCTGACGACCGACATCGCACCCGCGTACGACCACATCACCTCGGCGATCGGTGCCGCGATGATCGCGTGGCACGGTACGGCGATGCTCTGCTACGTCACCCCCAAGGAGCACCTGGGCCTGCCGGACCGCGACGACGTCAAAGCGGGAGTGATCGCCTACAAGATCGCGGCCCATGCCGCGGACCTGGCGAAGGGCCACCCCGGTGCACAGGCCTGGGACGACGCGCTCTCGGATGCCAGATTCGAGTTCCGCTGGCAGGACCAGTTCAGCCTGGCGCTCGATCCGGACACCGCGCAGGCCTATCACGACGAGACTCTCCCGGCCGAGCCCGCGAAGACGGCGCATTTCTGTTCCATGTGCGGGCCAAAGTTCTGCTCCATGCGCATCAGCCAGGATGTGCGGCGTTACGCCGAGGAACGAGGGCTCGGCGAGTCCGAGGCGCTGTCCGCAGGGATGGCCGAGAAGTCCGGCGAGTTCGCCGACCGCGGCGGCACGGTCTACCTGCCCGTGGTGGACGCGTGACGACGGAACTCAGGGGAGGCGGGTCCGGCACGTCCGGGCCCGCCGCTCCACCCGTGGCGATGACCGTCGCGGGAACCGATTCGGGCGGCTCGGCAGGGCTCGCCTGTGACCTCAAGACCTTCCATAACTGCGGCGTGCACGGAGTGTTCGCCGTGACGGCGGTGACGGTCCAGAACTCGCTGGGCGTGTCCGGCGTGCATCCGATCCCGCCGGACACCGTCGCCGCTCAGATCGATGCGGTGGCGAGCGACATCGGCGTCGGCGCGGCGAAGACCGGCATGCTCGCCTCGGCCGAGATCATCCGTGCCGTTGCGGCGGCGTTTCAGCGCAACGGTATCGGCCGCGGATTGGCGTCGCCGCTGGTGATCGATCCGGTGGCGGCGTCGATGCACGGTGATCCGCTGCTGCGGGAGGACGCTCTGGACGCGATCCGCGACCTGCTGTTCCCCGTTGCGACGCTGGTCACACCGAACCTCGACGAAGTCCGGCTGCTGACCGGAATCACGGTGTCCGACCGGCGCTCGGCCGAGCGCGCAGCCAGGGCGCTGTACGAGTTCGGGCCGGAGTCCGTGCTGGTCAAGGGTGGGCACCTGGCGAACGATCCGCGATCGACTGATCTGCTGTTCGACGGTGAGACATTCACGGAGCTGCCCGCCGAGCGCATCGACACTCCGCACACGCACGGCGGCGGCGACTCCCTCGGCGCCGCGACGACGGCGGCGCTGGCCAAGGGGGAAGCGCTGGTCGACGCCGTCCGGGCCGGAAAGCGCTACGTGACGTGTGCCGTAGCGACCGCGTATCCCCTCGGCGCGGGCGTCGGCCCCGTCGGCCACTTCTGGCGGCTCAGCGATGGCGGGTGACGTGCTCCGGCGCGTCCGGCCACGGCGCGCCAGCGGGAGACGACGCCTGTGCGCGCCAGCGGCGGGGCACCCGTCCGGCACCGCGAGCGAGCCGGCCGCCCTCGACCGCGAGCCGCATCGCCGCCGCCATCCGCTCGGGGTCGTCGGCACGCGTCACAGCCGTGGCCAGCAGGACTCCGTCGCAGCCCAGTTCCATCGCGAGCGCCGCATCGCTCGCTGTACCGATGCCGGCATCGAGGATCACCGGGACGGCGGCGTCCTCGACGATCAGCGCGATGTTGTGCGGATTGCGGATCCCCAGGCCAGATCCGATCGGGGAACCCAACGGCATGACCGCCGCGCAGCCAACCGCTTCCAGCCGCCGCGCCAGCACGGGGTCGTCGTTGGTGTACGGAAGCACGGTGAAGCCGTCGTCGACCAGTTGCTCCGCGGCGTCGAGCAGCTCAAACGGCTCTGGCAGCAGCGTGTGATCGTCCGCCACGACCTCCAGTTTCACCCAATCGGTCTCCAGCGCCTCACGTGCAAGCCGCGCGGTCAGTACCGCCTCGGCGGCGGTACGGCACCCGGCCGTATTGGGAAGAATCTGAATCGCCAGCTCGCGCAACAGGTCGAGAACTCCCGCGCCAGCTGCCGGGTCGAAGCGGCGCATCGCGACCGTGGTGAGCGCGGTGCCCGAGGTCCGCAGGGCGGCGCGGAGAACGTCGAGGTTGCTCGCGCCGCCGGTCCCGAGGATCAGCCGCGACGCCAGAGTCCGACCGGCGATGACCAGCGGATCGGTGGGTACGTCGAGCGCTGTCATCCGCCCTGCACCGCCGTCAGCACCTCGACGCGGGCTCCGGGGTGGAGAGCCGTGCGAACCCAGTCCGTGCGGGTGATTACCGATCCGTCGAGCGCCACGGCGATCCCCCGTGGCTCACTCATCAGCTTCGTCACCACGTCCGCCAGACATGCCTCGGGGGGCATCAGCCACTGCTGGCCGTTCACGTGCACCTCTATCACTGCGTCACCTCCGCACAGTCTGGAATCGGGCGGCCGCTGCCGCTTCGGCGAACCGCGGCAGGTGGCCATCGATCAGGAAATCGGTGATCGCGTCGGCGGTTACGGGCGCCAGAAGGATCCCGTTCCGGTGGTGTCCCGTGGCCGCGACCAGGCCGGCGGGGCCGATCGGCCCGATCAGCGGCGCGTTGTCCCTGCTGCCCGGACGCAGGCCCGCCCGGGCCTCTGTGAGCTCGTATTCGTCGATGCCGGGGAGGACCGCCCGCGCGTCGCTCAGCAGCGCGTGTACGGCCCCCGCGCTCACACTCGTGTCGAACCCCGCTTCGTACTGGGTCGCGCCGACGACGAGCTCACCGCTGGATCTGGGCACCAGGTACACGGATCGCCCGTCGACCGTCGCTCGCAGAGTCCGTTGTGGACGGACCACGCCGGCCCGGGCGCGCAGCCTGATGATCTCGCCCTTCACCGGCCTGATGAGCCCCGCCGCCGCGGGGTGCAGACCGGCCGACCAGCAACCCGCGGCGGCGACAACCACATCGGCGCGCTGGTGAGCGCCTCCTACCAGCCGCACACCGGTGACACGGTCGCCCGAGTCCGTGATCGCAAGCGCCTGGTCGGCAACAAATCGCACACCGGCGCGGTCCGCCGCGCGGCGCAGAGAGCGCAACAGGGCTCGGTTGTCGACGCTGTGGTCACCATCGACGCGCAGCCCGCCCCGGACGCCGGGCGCGAGCGCGGGCTCGAGGTTGCGCAGCGCGCGGGATCCGAGAAGCTCGGTATCCCGTCCGGCCGCAGCGAGGTGCCCAGCGAGCACTCCGAGTGCGGCGCGATCGTCCGCGGTGAGCGCCACGGCGAGCGTGCCAGCCGTTTCGTAGCCAGGATCCAGCCCGCTTGCGGCGGCGAGGTCGGCTGCGAACGCCGGAAACCGCGCGGCCGAGTCCAGAGCGAGTTCCAGCAGGTCGGGCTCGGTCGGGTGCGCTTCGGTCAGGGGCGCCAGCATGCCCGCGCCGACCGCGCTGGCGCCCGCGCCGGGGTCCGGGTCGATCAGGGTCACCTCGCACGGCACCCGTTGTGCGATGCGCCAGGCGCAGGCCAAGCCGATCACTCCGCCGCCGACCACGGCGATCCGGCGTGTTGCCACGTCGATCATCTCCACTCCCTGCGCCGGCATGATCCGGATCAGGTTCTTACGGTCGGGGCCTGCCAGGCCCCCTCTCAGCCCGGTGTCACCGGGCTCCCGCGGACGGCGCCCACCCTATCGCGCCCTGGCAGACCGCCGGCCAGGCTCAGCAAGGAGATGCGATCACATGAGGGATCGTCAGGCGCGGCTCGCCGCGTCCCGCCTGTACCTCTGTACCGACGCGCGCGAGCGACAAGGCGACCTTCCGGCTTTCCTCGACTTCGCCCTGGCTGGTGGCGTGGATGTCGTCCAGCTGCGGCAGAAGGGACTGGAGGCGCGCCAGGAACTGGCCTATCTCGAGGTGTTCGCCGATGCGTGCGCTCGGCATGGTGCGCTGCTCGCGGTGAACGACCGAGCGGACCTCGCCCTTGCCGCCCGAGCGGACATCCTGCACCTCGGCCAGGACGACCTCCCGGTAGCCATAGCGAGACAGATCGTCGGCCAGGACGTGCTCATTGGGCGCTCGACGCACCGTCCGCAACAGGCCCAGTCGGCCGCAACGGAGGCCCACGCGAGTTACTTCTGCACAGGGCCATGCTGGCCAACGCCCACCAAACCCGGCCGGTCTGCGCCAGGCCTCGGGCTCGTGTCCTGGGCGGCGGAGCAGTCGTTCACCCGGCCCTGGTTCGCGATCGGTGGCATCAACCTGGCCCGGCTGGACGAGGTGATCGCGGCGGGCGCCGAGCGAGTGGTCGTGGTGCGGGCGATCACCGATGCGGAGGACCCCGGGGCTGCCGCGGCGGCGATCAAGTCACGGGTGACGCGCCGGCCGGCGGGTCCGCTCCAGCACGTGCCGCTCTAGCGCGCGAGCCACACGATCCCGCAACTTCGGCACTCGCGGCCGGACCAACCGCGACCGGGGCGGCTATGGACGGTCGCACGACCTGGATCCGCCTCGCCGGATCAGTCGGCCGGGGATCCGTGGCGCTCGTCGTAGGCCTTGCGCGATCCGCAGACGCTCGCCCGGCTGCACGAGCAACGGGATCCGTCGGCGTCGAGGCGGACTGTTACCGAGTCAGCGGGAACGGATCGTCCCACCACGCGCCCCGGGCCCTCGCCCGTCTCGACGCGATCCCCGATGGCCGGTGTGGTCTCGAGGAACGAGCTGTACAGGGGGTGCTCGTACTTCAGACAGCACATGAGGCGGCCGCACGCGCCGGAGATCCGCATCGGGTTGAGCGGCAGGTCCTGGTCCTTGGCCATGCGGATGCTGACCGGCTCGAAGTCCTTGAGGAAGGTGGCGCAGCAGAGATCTCGGCCGCAGGATCCGATGCCGCCCTGGACGCGCGCCGAGTCTCGCGCGGAGAGCTGGCGCAGCTCCACGCGGCACTTGAGCGTGGCTCCGAGATCCCGCACGAGGCTGCGGAAGTCGACGCGTTGCGGCGCCGTGAAGTAGATCGTCGAGCGATTCGCGTCGACCGAGTGATCCACGGCCACGACCTTCATGGGCAGCTCGTGCTCGCGGATCAGCTTCTTGGCGGCCACCTTCGCCGTGGCCTTGCGCTTACGGATCTGCTCGTCGCGATCGAGGTCCGCCTCGGACGCCAGCCCAGCCAGTTGCGGGAAGCCGCTCGTGTCCTCGGACACCCACTGAGCAGCCCAGACGCACTCGGCGACCTCGGAACCGTCGTCGGTCGGCACGAGCACCCGGTCACCCACCTGTGGCGAAAGGGTGCCCGGGTCCAGGTAGTAGAGGCGGCCATACCTGGTGAAGCTGACCGCGCACAGCATCCCCATGGCCCGGACAATATCCGCTGGTCCCGGGTTCGCGCACCGGTACCCAGCGAAGAGACGCCGACCGAACGGGCCAGGCTAGCTCACCCGTTCAGCCATGTCCATAGCGCACAGTGTTCAGCGCGTCACTGGGCGTCGGTGCGGCTCGTTTCACCCAGCAGACCCACTGTCGGTTCTGAACGGGTGATCCCGCTATGTCTGCATGCTCGCGCCGGAGCCTGGCCCGCGTCGCGGCGACCGGTTTCGTCCTCACGGTCGCTGGGGTGTCGGCTGGAGCCGGAGATCCAGCGTTCGCCAGCCCCGCCGCAGCAGCGCGCTTCAGCGCGGGTTCATCCGCGGGGCTCCTGCGCGTCGCGGCGATCGGCGGCGACTTGCTCGGTGCCGAGACGCTCGGCAGCGCAACGGTCGCCAGCACCCGGTGCGCGGCCGACAGCGCGCGTTCACCGCACACCGCAGCGACCGCCTCCCACCTGGCCGTCACCGCCGTCACCGCCGACACAGGCCCGGCAGTGGGCGGCGCGCTCGGGGGCAGCGGCGCGATTCCCGAGGCCGCCGCCTCGCTGAACACCGCGGGCCAGGTGATTACGCCGCTGACGGTGACGCAGACGGCCGGTCCGGACCACCGCACCGCCGTGCTCAGCGACGCAGCGGCGCAGGATCTCGGCCTTGCCAAGGTAGGGATCGGGCGGCTCCGCGCGCACGCCCGCTGGAACCCAGCGCTCGTCCGCAGCGCCGCGCCCGCCATGCTGTCCGAGGCGGCCGCCGCGCTCGCGAACCTGACCCTGATCCCCAGCACCGCGTTGCCCGTACCGGCGCCGTTCCTCGGCACCTCGGCCGCCCACGTACACACGACCGGCTATTCGCAGTGCCGGAACGGCCTCGTCGCCGTCGACGGACAGCGTGCGCTCGGAGTTGCGGCGACCGCTCGGGTTTCGGCGATCGCGGTCACGCTGTTCGGCGGTAGTGCTCAGCAGCACACGGTCCGGGTGATCTCGCCGCCGAGCCTCCAGGTCGTCGCGGCCGGATCGCGGCGGTCGTCGGTCCGGTACATCTCGCCGATCCTCGAAGTGCTCGACGGAAGCGGCAACGCCCACCGGATCGACGCGCCTGGCCAGACAATCGACGTTCCACTCGCGACGATCCCGGAGCCGCACGCGCCATCGTCGCTACTCCCGGGCGGAGGCGGCCTCGTCACACCGCCGTCAGGTGGCCTCCCGGCACTTCCCGGCACCCGGGACCTGACCACCGCCGCGCTCGGGGGCGGCGGTGGCGGGAGTGCGGGCGGATCCGTGTTGCGGCTCAGCCTTGGCTCCCTCGCCGAGCGCATCAGTGACACCTCGGTATCGGCCGATGTGGCGACGATCCGCCTCGATGTGCTGCCGGTTGCCGGGGGCGCGCCGCTGCTCAGCATGGGCATCGGCGAACTGCACGCGACCGCCACCGCACCGAAGGGCGGAGTGCCATCCGGGGGCGGATCGGGCGAGGACGATCCGGGTGCCGTCGCGCACGATCCTGGCAGTGACGTCTCCGGCGACACACCGGGCGGGGGCAGCGACGGAGGCCAGCCCACCAAGGTGCCCGGTACCAATCAGGCGGCCGCGGCGGGCAGTCCGACTCCGGGCGAGGGCGCGGCTCACAGCGGGTCGCTGCCGATCACGGGGTCCGGCCTCGGATTGGTGCTCGCCGCCGGGGTGGCGATGGTTCTGGCCGGCCGATTCGCCGTCCTGTTCGCCCGCCGCTCCCGGTAACCGACCACCACGCTGGCGAGCGCCGTACCCCGGGGCCGTCGAGCAATCGGACGAGTCAGACACGGGACGGGCGGAACTAGCGCACGACCACAGACGCCGCCCGGGCCGCCACGGATCAGCCCTCGTAGAGGTCCAGCATCATCGCTTCGAGGGCGATCCGGGGCTTGACGTTGGCGTCGATCGCCTCGCGACAGGCGAGTACCGCCTCGATCCGGCGCAGGATCGACTCGGCGGTCCACTTCTGCGCTGCTGCCTCGGCAACATCCGTCACATCGGTGTGTACTGCGGATACTGGTGCGGCCAGTTTCACGGCGAGGACGTCCCGGTAGAAGGCCGCGAGATCCACGAGAGCCCGGTCCAGCGCGTCCCGTTGCGCGCGAGTCGCCCGGGACTTCTGCCGCCGTTCCAGGTCCTTGATCTGGCCCGCCGTTCCACGCGCCGCGGTCGCCGCGCCCTTGCCGGTGCCGCCCGCGCCCAATGCCTGCTTGAGTTCCTCGGTCTCGCGTACGGCCAGGTCGGACGTCGCCGAAGCAGCCTCCTCCTCGGTCGCCTTGATCAGCGAGTCGGCGGCGTCGAAGCAGGCACCGAGCCCGGTGAGGGATCGCGGAACGGCGAGCACCGCACGGCGGCGCGCCTGAGCGTGCGGATCCTTAGCCAGCCACCGGGCGCGCCCCACGTGCCCCTGCGAGACTCGCGCAGCCCAGACCGCGGTCGTGCGGTCGACGCCGTCGCGGCTGGTCAGGACCTCGGCGACGGCCTCGGGTGCGGGCGCTCGGAGCGGCACGACCCGGCAGCGCGACCGGATCGTCACCGACACGTCCTCGGGATTGGTCGAGGGGGCGCACAACAGGAACACCGTGCGCGGCGGCGGCTCCTCGACGGCCTTGAGCAGCGCATTCGCGGCGGCCTCGGTGAGCCGGTCGGCGTCCTCGACAAGCACGACCTGCCAGCGGCCCCCGGCAGGCGCGGTCGCGGCGCGGAGCACGAGCGCGCGCATCTCGGTGACGCTGATCGTCAGCCCGTCGGGCACGACGAGCCGGACGTCGGCGTGCGTGCCGCCGAGGACCGTGTGGCAGTCGGTGCACTCGCCGCACCCACCAAGCCGGCACTGCAACGCGGCGGCGAAGGCGCGGGCCGCGACCGACCGGCCGGATCCCGGCGGCCCGGTGAACAGCCACGCGTGGGTCATCTCGCCTGGCGGGACGGGTTCGCCCGCGACGATCCGGGACGCGGCGGCGGCGGCCCTGACCAGCGCGTCCACCACGCCGGGCTGGCCGACAACCGCGTCGAACACGGGACTCACCGGACGGCCTCCGCCACTCGTTCGGGCAGCAGCGCCGCGAGCCGGTCGCGGATCTGCTCGGCGATCATGTTCGCATTCCCCGAGGCGTCGACGACGAGGTACCGGCCCGGATCCTCGGCGGCGATGTCGAGGAACGTCTGCCGGACCCGCCGGTGGAACTCGTCGGGCTCGACTTCGAGCCGATCCGCGTCGCCGCGGTCGCCTACCCGCCCTAGCCCGACGGCCGGATCGACGTCGAGCACGACGACGAGATCCGGCCGGAGCCCGCGGGTGGCCCACCGGGACAGCCACGCGACCTCGCCAGCGGCCAGCCCCCGCCCGCCGCCCTGGTACGCCAGCGAGGAATCGACGTACCGGTCCGTGACGACGACAGCGCCTCGTTCGAGCGCGGGGCGGATCACGGTGTCGACGTGCTGCGCGCGGTCGGCCGCATACAGCAGCGCCTCCGCGCGGGGGGTCGGGGCGTTCTCGTCGTGGCGCAGCAGCAGGTCGCGGATGCTGCGGCCGAGCGGAGTCGCGCCAGGCTCCCGCGTGGTGACGCACTCGTAGCCGGACACCTTGAGCCAGGCCGCCAGCTTGACCGCCTGCGTCGACTTGCCGGCCCCCTCGCCACCCTCGAACGCGACGAACACGCCGAGGTGCGGACCGTCACCGGGGACCGGCAGCGGACGCCCACGCAGCGAGCTGATGAGGTCCTTGAGCACCGGGACCCCGGGCTTGTCGTCCATCCGGCGGAACGCGACGAAACCGGCGAGGATCGCGAACAGCCCCGCGGCGATCAGCAGCAGGCGCGTCGAAGACAGCCGGAAGTCGACGAATCCGACGTGTACCCGGGGCGTGCCACCCAGCCGGACCAGCACAGACGACAGCGCGATCGCGAGCATGAGCACGACCCGGACCATCGACTGGACGAACGCGAACGCCCGCCCGCGCATGTCGTCCTCGATCTCGCCGCCGAGCAGCGTGATCCCGGCGAGGTAGGCCATGCCCGCGCCGACCCCCACGAAGAACGCGACCGGCAGGGCGACCGCCAGGTGTGGCACGAACGCGAGCAGGGTGACCGCGACACCGGCGAGCACGATGCTCATGCCGAACCAGCGCCGCCGGGACAGGGCTTTGACCAGCGGCGGACCGGCCGCCATGCCCGCCGCGAGCCCGATGAACAGCGATCCGAACAGGAGCCCGAAGGCCGCGTCACCGCCGCCGAGGCTCACCGCGTAGGGGCTCGCCAGCCCCACGACGACTCCGCCGGCGGCGAACGCCCCGAGGATGCCCTCGACCAGTCCGCTCACGAGCCGGCTGCTCTTGACGAACCGCCAGCCCGCCATCAGGGCCGCGAACAGGTTGTTGCCGGCCCCGCCGTTGCCCCCGCGCCCGGAGATCTCGTGGATCCCGAACAGCACCACCAGCGCCGACGCCAGGAACGACGCGGCGTTGAGGAACAGCGCGACGTCGACGGGGGTCAGAGTGAGGCGGCTCGCGTCGTCACCGACCGCCGCGAGCATCGCCCGGGACAGCCCGGCGATCAGGAGCGCGGCGAGTACCGGCGTGAGGCCGTAGGTGGTGATGAGGCTGAGCTGGTTGGCCGGCTCGAGGCGTTCCTTGACCAGATTCGGGACCGAGGCCTCCTTGGCCGGGATCCAGAACATCGCGAGGACCTCGATGACGAAGGTCGCGATCAGTGCCCACGTGACCGCACCGGCGCCACGGGCGATCATGCCCACGATGGGGATCGACGCGAACAGCGCGAAGCGCAGCAGGTCGCAGACGACCATCGTGAGCCTGCGGTCGAACCGGTCGGCGAAGGCACCAGCCACGGGCCCGAGGATCAGCGCGGGCAGCAGCCGGACGACCACGACCCCGCCGAACGCCAGGCCCTTCTGCGCACCGCCCTGTACCTGGCTCTGCGCGAACAGAGTGGTGGCGAGCAGGCCCAGCCAGTCGCCGAGGCTGGACAGCCCCAGAACGATCCACAGCCGCCGGAACGGCCGGATGCGCAGCACCGCGCGGATCTCGGGCAGGCCAGACGCCGGAATGACGCTGATGGGCTCGCTCCTCCCCGGGCGAACGGGCCGGTCGGAGCCCGTTCGTCGATGCCGCACCTGCTGACACGGCCGCAGAACGGAACTCTAGGGCCTGCCGGGACCCCAGCCGACCGCCTCTGCCCGGCCGAAGATCCCTCGTAAACCCTAGCGGCGGACCGGGCCGCGGCGCTGAAAGCCAGCACGGCCCTGTGGACAGTGACCCGCGCGGGCCAGGCTGGACCGGCCGCCTATCGTTGCCGAGCGGACGACAGGCGGGAGGGCGATGACTACGCGCGTGGCCACGACGCGGCCGCTCACCCCGGCCCCCAGCACCGCGGCGGCCGAGGTCACCGGCGTCGTCCTCGGCGTGGTACTGCTGATCGGCGTCCTGCGGGCGTGGCTGCCATCGGTCGTGACCATCTATGGGGACGGCGGCGCGAGCCCCCGTGACCTGGGATTCTTCGCGATCGGGTGGTTCGTCGCGGCCCTCCTGGCGATCCCGCTGGCGTGGGTGGTGGGCACCGGGCGGCTCGCCGTCGGCGGGGCGCTCACGATGACCCTCGCGACCGTGGCGGCGACCGGAGCGAGCGAAGGCGGCCACCGCCAGCTCTACCAGCTGTGTGTGGCGTTACTGGGCGGGCTGGTGTGGCTGGTGTGCGCGGCGATGACCGTCCGGTCGGGACGGTCGGCCGCGGTTGGGATCACGGCCGGGCTCGGTCTCGCCGTCGCGCTGCACGCGGGCCTCGGCACGCTCGACCTGGTCTGGCGCACCGGATCCCTGCCCACACTCGCCCAGGCCACGCTCGGCTGCGTCTTCGTCGGCTGCGTTGCCGCGGCGGCGAGCTGGTCGCCGTCCGAGCAGGGTGGGGCCAGGCGGGGCGCGCGCGGCACGTTATGGCTGGTCGCCGGGCCTGCCGTGTTACTGGTCGGGGTCGTCACCGGATCCACCTCCCGAGCCGAAGCCGCCGCCGGCCTGCCGCCGGGCTACGGCACCTGGATCGTCGTCGCCGGATCCCTCCTCGCCGCCGCACTCGCGGCCGTCCCCCGCCTGACCAGGCACCCCGCGTTACCCGGGGCGGCACTCGTCGCAGCCGTCGCCGGATCCGTGCTCATCCAGTACCGGATCGGCGGAGTCGCCGGCCTGGCCCCGTCCTGGACCACGGGCTGCCAGGCCGCCGGGGCACTCGCGCTCGGGGCAGTGCTCGGCTGGATCGGGGCCGGATCCGACGCCCGCGCCGCCACCGCGACCGCCCGTGACCTGCCCCTCCGGCGCGGGATCGCGGCCGCGGCCGGGGCCGTACTGCTCGGCGCGCTGCTGTTCGCCTACTACGCCGGCTACGGGATCCCGATGCCGTACCCGGCGGCTGCCGTCCTGCTGGTGACCGCCGCGGGCCTGGCGTGGGCGGCGATCGCGGCGGGGCCCAAGGCCCTGCGGTGGGGCGCGCCGCCCGGATCCCCGCGGCTGGCCTGGGGTCTCGCGGTAGGCGCGGTCGCGCTCGTCGCCGTCGTCGCCGGGGCGCAGATTGTCACCGGATCCGCCACGGTGCCCAAAGCTCGCCCGGGCGGGTTCCCGGTGCGCGTGGTGAGCTACGACATCGGGATGGGGTTCGGCCCGGCGGGGCGGTTCGATCCGGACGGGGTCGCCGCCGCGATCCGCGGCCTGCGGGCCGACGTCGTGCTGCTCAGCGAGGTCGACCGGGGCTGGTTCGTCGGCGGCGGTCACGACGATCTGGTACTGATCGCACATCGGCTGGGCATGCGCGCGGTGTTCGCCCCCGCCGCGGATCCGGTGTGGGGCGATGCGATCCTCACCCGGCTGCCCGTGGTGTCGGTCCGCAGCCACCCGCTTCCCCGCGCCGGGGCGGCGATCGGCGCGCAGGCGCTCGCCGTGGTCCTCGACGTCGGAGGCCGGGAGCTCGGCGTCATCGGCACGCACCTCCAGCCCGCGGGCGGCCGGCGGCCCACCGAGCAGGCTCGCGAGCTGGGCCGGATCGCGCGGGAACTCGCCCAGCCGGGCCGCCCGGTCGTGATCGGCGGCGAGCTTGGCCTGTCACCGTCAACTCCGGAGTTCGCCGGGCTGATCGCGGGCGGGCTGATCGACGGGCTCGCGGCGGCCCGTCCGCTGGCGACCTACCCGTCGGCCCAGCCCCGCGACGAGCTGGACCACGTGCTCACGACCCCGGACCTCGCGGCCTCCGACATCGCCGCGCCGAGGGTGCGGATGTCGAACCACCGGCCGGTCGCCGTCACGCTGGCCTACCACGACCTGGAAGCCCTGCGGCCCGCGCCCGACAACTGACCACCCGGGCACGCGCGGCGCCCGGGCAGGAAGATCAGTCCTCGGACGCCTGCGCGGCCGCCTTCGCCGGAGCCGCCTTCTTCGCCGGAGCCTTCTTGACCGCGGCCTTCGCCGTCTTCTTCGCCGCGGTCGTCTTCTTCGCCGCGGTCTTGGTCGCCGTGGCCTTCGTCGCCGTGGTCTTCGTGGCCGCCTTCTTGGCGGGTGCCTTCTTCGCCGCCTTGCGGACCGTCTTCTTGGCGACCGGACCCCGGGCCCGGCGATCCGCGAGCAGCTCGGACGCGCGCTCGTCGGTCAGGCTCTCGAGCTCGTCGTCCTTGCGCAGGCTCGCGTTGGTCTCGCCGTCGGTGACGTACGGACCGAACCTGCCGTCCTTGACCACCATCGGCTTCCCGCTCACCGAGTCGTTGCCCAGCTCCTTCAGCGGCGGAGCGGCGGCCGCACGACGGCCCCGCGCCTTCGGCTGGGCCAGCAGCGCGAGCGCCTCGTCGAGCGTGACCGTGAACAGCTGGTCTTCCGTCTCCAGCGACCGCGAGTCGGTGCCCTTCTTGACGTACGGGCCATACCGGCCGTTCTGCGCGGTGATCGGCTCGCCGTCCACGGCAGCGCCCAGCGTCCGGGGCAGCGTCAGGAGCTTGACCGCGTCGTCGAGCGTGACGGTGTCCAGTTCCATCGACTTGAACAGGCTGGCCGTCGACTCGCCGGACTGCACGTAGGGCCCGAACCGGCCGCCTCGTGCGGTGACCGGCTCGTTCGTCTCGGGGTGCACGCCGAGGTCCCGCTCGCCCGAGGGCGCCGACAGCAGTTCCTCGACCTTCTCGGGGGTGAGCTCGTCGGGCGGCAGGTCCTCCGGGACGCTCGCGCGCTCGCCGTCGGGATCGTCCGGACCGGCGAGCCGCTGGATGTACGGCCCGTACCGCCCGACGCGGACGACGACATCGCGCCCGTTCTCGGTGAACAGCGGGATCGAGTTGATGCCCCGCGCGTCGATCTCGCCCAGGTTCTCGGCGACGAGCTTCTTCAGCCCGCCCTCGGACGCCACGCTGGCCTTGATCGCGGTCGCGGCCTCGGCGGCACCGCCGAAGTAGAACCTGGTCAGCCAGTCCACCCCGTGCCGTTCGCCCCCGGCGATGTGGTCGAGATCGGCCTCGACACTGGCCGTGAAGCTGTAGTCGACCAGCCTGGCGAAGTGCAGTTCGAGCAGCTGGACCACGGCGAACGCCACGAAGGACGGCACCAGCGCGGTGCCCTTCTTCCACACATACCCGCGGTCCTGGATCGTCTGCATGATCGACGCGTACGTCGACGGGCGGCCGATCCCGAGGTCTTCCAGGGCCTTGACCAGGCTCGCCTCGGTGTAGCGGGCGGGCGGCTGGGTGGTGTGCCCGGCTGCCTCGAGCGCCTCGGCGGTCAGCGGATCGTCCTTCGCGAGCTGCGGCAGCCGGCGTTCGGCATCGTCGCTCTCGCCCGCCTCGCCAGTGTCTTCGTCGCGGCCCTCGACGTAGGCCCGCAGGAACCCGGGCTCGGTGATGGTCTTGCCGCTGGCCCCGAAGTCGGCGACCTCGTTCGTGCTGGACGTACCGGTGATCCGGACCGAGATGCTCTGGCCTACCGCGTCGGTCATCTGGGACGCGACCGTGCGCTTCCAGATCAGCTCATACAGCTTGAACTCGTCGTTCGACAGCTGTTTCGCCAGCTCGCCCGGGGTGCGGAACTGGTCGCCCGAGGGCCGGATCGCCTCGTGCGCCTCCTGCGCGTTCTTGACCTTGCGGGCGTACCGGCGGGGCTCGGCGGGCACGAACCGGTCGCCGTAGAGGTCGCGGACCTGCTGGCGGGCCGCCGTGATCGCCGTCTCCGACAGGTTCGTCGAGTCGGTACGCATGTAGGTGATGTAGCCGTTCTCGTACAGCCGCTGAGCCACGCGCATGGTCTGCTGGCTGGAGAAACGCAGCTTGCGGGAGCCCTCCTGCTGCAGCGTCGAGGTCATGAACGGCGGGTACGGCTTGCGCCGGTACGGCTTCTCCTCGACCCGGCTGACCTTGAACGGGACCCCTTCGAGGCGGGCCGCGAGGCCGCGCGCGCCGGACTCGTCGAGGTGCACGACCTCGGGCCGGGGCCGCCCGGTCGCCGGATCGAAGTCCTTACCCGTGGCGACCCGGTCGCCGTCGACGGCCACGAGGGTCGCGGTGAACGTCTTCGGGCCGAGGTCGTCCTTGGTCCCGGCAACCGCGAAGGTGCCCTCGATGTCCCAGTACTCGCCGGTGCGGAACCGCATGCGGGCACGCTCGCGCTCCACGACGATCCGTGTGGCGACGGACTGCACCCGGCCCGCCGAGAGCTTCGGCATGACCTTCTTCCACAGGACCGGCGACACCTCGTACCCGTACAGCCGGTCGAGGATGCGGCGGGTCTCCTGCGCGTCGACGAGCGCCTGGTCGAGGTCGCGCGGGTTGTTCACGGCCTGCTCGATCGCCGCGCGGGTGATCTCGTGGAACACCATCCGCCGGACCGGGATCGTCGGCTTCAGGGTCTCGATGAGGTGCCAGGCAATCGCTTCGCCCTCACGGTCCTCATCTGTGGCGAGATAGAGCTCGCTGGCGCCCTTGATCAGGTCCTTGAGTTTGGTGACCTGTGCCCTGCGGTCGGGGCTGATGACATACAGCGGGGTGAACCCGTTGTCGACATCGACGCCGAGCCTCGCCCACGCCTCGCCCTTGTACTTGGCGGGGACGTCGGCAGCGTTGCGCGGCAGGTCGCGGATGTGGCCGATGCTGGCCTCGACGATGTAGCCGGGGCCGAGATAGCCCGCGATCGTCTTGGCCTTGGCAGGGGACTCGACGATGACCAGGCGCACGCCATCGCTACGGCCCGCACCCGCTGACCGGGAGCGGCGGGCGGGTGCGGTCGTGGTCTCGGAGGTCGGAGACACGGGACTCCAAGTCGAGTCAGGCGGAGATCGGAAGCGTTCGGCGCAGGTTGGTCCGCGCGGCGAGCGTTGTCAAACGTAACGCGCCGACAACGTGATTCGGTGCCCGCCCCGCCAGCCTGTGGAAACCAGGGGGTTTGGCCCCCCGAAGTTATCCACAGGGCCAGTCACTTTCCGTAGCGCCGGGAGGTGGATCGCCAGCCAGCTCGGCGAGCCGGGCCAGGCGCCGTCGGCTGGTGATCCGATATGCGGGCCCACCAGCGCGGGGACCCATCAGCGCCGCGGTGAGCCCGGCCGCCGACAGGGCCGCTCCGATGGCGGTCCAGCCGGTCTCGTCGGACTCACCGAGCGTCAGCAGGTAGCCGTAATCGTCCCGATGACCGGCCGCCATCGCCCACAGCCGAAGTTGGGATCCGCTCAGAGCGAACCCCCTAGGAGGGACCTTCATCGCCCCGCGGATCCATTCGGCGGCCAGCCCGGCGAGCTCCGGGCGAAACTCGGTGCGGACCGCGGCGAGGTCGTCCACGGTCGCCACTCGCTCACCGCCGAGGCCGCAGTCGGAGAACGTGGCGAGGATCGCATCCGCGCGCCACGACGGCCGGTCCGCCGGGACCCCGAGCACGACGCCGAGCCGCGCGCCCACGCCGGACCGCACGATCTGCCCCGGGCCGCACAGGAGCCCCGCGAGGTCCATGACCTCGGCGGGGCGCTCACCGGCGCCGAAGAACGACAGCTGCACGGCGGGGACGGTACTCGCCACCCGCCCGCCGAGGCACCTCCCGCGCACCACCTCCGCCCCCACCCCTGCGAAGTGCGGTAACTGTGGCCGGTCCGGACCGGCTGCGATTACCGCGCTTCGGGGAGGGGCGTGGCGCCCCGGGGCCGGGCGGCGCTACTTGCACTCGGGGACCTCGTTGAACGCGCGGTCGAGCTCGGGCGAGGCGACCTTGGTGAAGGTCCGCCCGGCGTCGTTGTTCTCCTTGCTCATCTCGTCGCCGGCCGCGACCACCCCGTCGTAGAACGCGGCCTGGTCGGCCGTGGGCAGCCGCTGGACCGCCGACATGCCGGTCCCGAAGCTGTCCCGCGCGGCGGCGAGGGCATGGACGAACTGGTCCGCGATCCGGCGGCCGCCCGTGACCTGGGGTACTCCGGCGTCCTTGACCTGCTTGAGCGCGCCTTCGGTCGCCATCTGCATGCCCGCGAACAGGGTGATCAGCTCGCCCTTGGAGCGCTCGACGTCGGTCCTCGTGGAGATCTTCTTGCGCGCTTGGCTCTGCAGCTTTTTGATCTCCGCGGACCACGGCCGTACCGCGGCACACACCGACTTCGCCCAGGCGCGGGGCGCCACCGCGGTATTGCCGCTGCTACAGGCACCTATCGCCGCGAGCACCGTCACCGCGGCCGTCACCCGGCACGCGGCCGACCGTGTCAGCCCAGACATTCCCACTCCGCCCTCCAGCACCGGTGGATCGACAGGAGGTCTAACGACCTGTAGCCGGCGTGGGACACGGGCAGGGCCGTACTCAGTGGTCACCGGCATCACAAGTGATCACATAACGGGCATCGGGTACAAAGCGGTGGGGCCGAGGCCGCCGTGGCGACCCCGGCCCCACCGGGCGTTCGGGCTGACGGCTCAGACCGTGACCTTCTGGCCCTTCTCCGCCTCGGCCGCCTCGTCCGCGCCGACCGAGATCGACCGCCGCTTCGAGATGACGACCGCGACCACGATCACCAGAGTCGCGGCGAGCGCGATGGCGATCCGCAGGCCGGTGTTCTTGCTCGCGCCGATCGACAGTGCGACGACCGCCGGTGCGACCAGCAGCGAGACCAGGTTCATCACCTTGATCAGCGGGTTGATCGCCGGGCCCGCGGTGTCCTTGAACGGGTCACCCACGGTGTCACCGATGATCGTGGCTTCGTGCGCCGGCGATCCCTTGCCGCCGTGCGCACCGTCCTCGACCATCTTCTTCGCGTTGTCCCAGGCGCCGCCCGAGTTCGCGAGGAAGACCGCCATGAGCGTGCCGGTGGCGATGGCACCCGCCAGGTAGGAGCCGAGGGCGCCGATGCCGAGGCCGAAGCCGACCGCGATCGGGGCCATGATCGCCAGCAGGCCCGGGGTCGCCAGCTCACGCAGCGAGTCCTTGGTGCAGATGTCGACGACCCTGCCGTACTCGGGCCGCGTGGTGCCCTCCATGATGCCGGGGATGTCCCGGAACTGGCGCCGGACCTCGAACACGATCGCGCCCGCGGCCCTGGTCACGGCGTTGATCGCCAGACCGGAGAACAGGAACACGACCGAGGCGCCGATGATCAGGCCGACCAGGTTCTTCGGGTCCGACACGTTGAGTACGCCCTGGTAGTCCAGGTTGGCGAGGGTGCCGAGCTTGACTCCCGCGTCCGTCGCCGCGGTCTTGACGGCGTCGGTGAACGATCCGAACAGTGCGGTCGCCGCAAGTACCGCGGTGGCGATCGCGATGCCCTTGGTGATCGCCTTGGTGGTGTTGCCCACCGCGTCCAGGTCGGTGAGGACCCGGGCACCCTTGGCGTCGATGTCGCCGGACATCTCGGCGATGCCCTGCGCGTTGTCGGAGATCGGGCCGAACGTGTCCATGGCGACGATGACGCCGACCGTGGTCAGGAGTCCTGTGCCTGCGAGCGCGATGGCGAACAGCGAGATGATGATGGATCCGCCGCCGAGCAGGAACGCGCCGAAGACGCCGGCACCGATCACCAGCGCGGTGTAGACGGCCGACTCGAGGCCGACCGTGATGCCGGCGAGGACGACGGTGGCCGGGCCGGTGAGCGCCGTCTTGCCGATGTCCTGGACCGGGCGGCGGCCCGTCTCGGTGAAGTACCCGGTGAGCAGCTGGATCGAGGCTGCGAGCACGATGCCGATGATGACCGCGGCGATCGCGATCAGGCGCGGGTTGCCGTTGTGGGTGGCGATGTCCTTGGAGACGCTCGTGAGGCCGCTGAACTTGGCCGGGAGATACGTCACCGCAGCAGCGGAACACAGCACCGCGGAGATCAGCGCCGAGACGAAGAAGGCACGGTTGATCGCGGTCATGCCGCTCTTGTCGTTCGGCCGGAGACGGGTGATGAACACGCCGATCATCGCCGTGACCACACCGATAGCCGGGACGATCAGCGGGAACACGAGCCCTTGCTCGCCGAAGGCCACCTTGCCGAGGATCAGCGCGGCGACCAGCGTCACGGCGTAGGACTCGAAGAGGTCCGCCGCCATGCCCGCGCAGTCGCCGACGTTGTCACCGACGTTGTCGGCGATCGTCGCGGCGTTCCGCGGGTCGTCCTCGGGGATGTTCTGCTCGACCTTGCCCACGAGGTCGGCGCCGACGTCCGCCGCCTTGGTGAAGATGCCGCCGCCGACTCGCATGAACATCGCGAGCAGGGCCGCACCGAAGCCGAAGCCCTCGAGGACCGTCGGCGCGTTGCCCTTGTAGACGAGCACCACGACCGCCGCGCCGAGCAGGCCAAGGCCGACGGTGAAGAAGCCGACCACGCCACCGGTACGGAACGCGATCTGCATCGCCTTCGCCCCGCCGGAGTCCTTCGCCGCGGCAGCCACCCGGACGTTTGCCCTGGTCGCGAGCCACATACCGACGTAGCCGATGAAGGCGGAGAAGAACGCGCCGACCACGAAGAAGGCCGAGCGGCCGATCTTGACGCCCATGTCGTTGTCCGGAACCGGCAGCAGGAACAACAGGAGCACCGCCAGGACGACGAACACGCCCAGCGTCTTGAATTGCCGGTTCAGGTATGCCGCCGCGCCCTCTTGAACTGCCGCGGCGATCTCCTGCATCTTTGGTGTGCCTTGACCTTCGGCGAGCACGACCTTGACCAGAGCCGCCGCTACCCCGAGCGCCACCAGGGCGATCGCGGCAACGATGACGACATAGGTCAGGTTCGATCCGCTCAGGTTCACGTTCTCGCCCGCGGCGAGACTGCGGAGCATGCGTCCTCCTGTGATGAACTTCGCGTGGGGCGCATTAGCCCGGTACGAACCGGACAGAGCGCAGCCAGCACCGACCCTCCAGGGTGCTGTGATTTGCGGGAGTCTAGGTGACTCTCACCACAGCCTGTACACCCCTTCCTACAACGTCACGGATCGCACCGCGATCGTGACCTAGCCTCCACGGCCTGCTGCGATGCCCCAGGCTATGTCCGTACCGATCAAGATTCCCAATCGGATCGCCGCTCCACGAGCCTGCCCGGCCGTTCGCCCCGACCAGCCCGCCGGCTCTCCGTGCCCGCTCGCTGGCGCGGCAAACCGGTTGGGCTGGGGTACCTCGGCGGACTCGCCTGGCTGGCCGCGTGGCGGGGCCAGACGCGGTTCCCACGGGCCAGACGCCGAGCCCGCGGGGCCAGACGGCGAGCCCGCGGGGCCAGACGGCGAGCCTTGGGCCGGTCGACGAACCGACCGGACCGAGCCCCGAGCGATGCGCTGGCCTCCGAGCCGACCGGCCGGCGCCGAGCGATGCGCTGGGCGCCGAGCCGGTTGGCCCGCCGACGGGGCCGCGTGCAACGGTGACGCGAGCCTGCGGGCCGGACTGTCAGCCGATGGGCCAGGACATCCGGACGATCGAGCCCTTGCCGCCCTGGACCGCGATCACCTCGACGTCGTCGACGAGCCCCGCGAGCAGCGCCAGTCCCACCCCGGCGGCGAGCGCCTCCTCGGAGAACGGCTCGCTGGCCGGTTCCGGATCGGCGGCCGCGCCCTCGTCACCCGATGCTGGCGCGGGGGCGGACGCGTGCAGTAAGGCGAACGGATCCGGGCTGGCGTCGACCATGGCCAGTTCGGCGGGCGCGTAGTCGCGGACCGCGACACCGAATCGGGGCTCGCCGACGAACTCGATGCTGACCAGCTCGTCGGGCGCGTGCAGGCGGTGCAGCCCCACGGCGCGCGAGCAGGCCTCGCCGACGGCGAGCCGGATCTCGTCGAGCAACCCCTCAAGGACACCGCTCTGGCGCGCCACCGCCACGGCCACCAGCCGGGCAGTGCGCACGTGGGCAGGTGTCGGAGAGATCTCCAGCCGGACGGTGCGCATCGGGTCGTCAGCCGCTCGCCGCCACGGCCTCTTCGACGGTGGGGAATATGCCGAAGACCTTCTCGAGGCCGGTGATGCGGAAGATTTTCAGGATCCGCTCCTGTGCGCAGACCAGCGCCAGCGATCCGTCGTGTGCCCGCACTCGCTTCAGCCCCCCGACCAGCACGCCGAGCCCAGTCGAGTCCAGAAACTCGACCTGCTCCATGTCCACGACGATGTGCGCCTGGCCGCCCTCGACCAGCTCGATGAGCCGTTCGCGCAGCTGGGGGGCGGTGTAGACGTCGATCTCCCCCCCGACTTCGAGGACTGTATGCGCGCCCTGGGTGCGTGCCGACAACGACAGCTCCACGAAGCTCCCTCCACGGCGTCGTACCGACCGGCCGCCGCAATCCCCCACGACGGACTCCTTGCGCGCATCTAACCATCGCAGGACCCCCTCCGCAGTCGCCTCGCCTCGTGCAAGGCTCTTGTTCGTGCCCATACCTCCTCCTGACGCGCTGCTGGACCGCCTCCGGGCCGGCCGCAGGGACGATCCGGTGACCCACGTCGAGCACGTGCCCGCCCGGGCCGCCCGGCACGTCGCCTGGCCGTCCTGGGCGCCGAACGCGCTGGTAGAGGCGGTGCAGACCCGCGGGATCGACCGGCCGTGGGAGCACCAGATCGCCGCGGCCGAGGCTGCGTACGCGGGGCGGTCCGTGGTCGTGGCGACCGGGACGGCGTCCGGAAAGTCGCTCGCCTATCAGCTGCCGGTACTGGCGGCGCTGATGGCGGATCCGAAGGCGACCGCGCTCTACCTCTCGCCGACCAAGGCCCTGGCGGCCGACCAGCTGCGGGCGCTGGCCGCGCTCGACCTGGACGGCATCCGCCCGGCCTCTTACGACGGCGACACGCCGATCGCCGAGCGCGACTGGGTGCGCGCGCACTCCCGGCTGGTGCTCACCAACCCCGACATGCTGCACCGCAGCCTGCTCCCCCGGCACGAGGCGTGGGCGAGCTTCCTCCGGCGGCTGCAGTTCGTCGTCATCGACGAGTGCCACACCTACCGCGGGGTGTTCGGATCGCACGTCGCCCACGTGCTGCGGCGGCTCCGGCGGATCTGCGCGCGGTACCGCACGGCGCCGGTCTTCATCCTCGCGTCGGCCACCTCGGCGGACCCGGGCACGTCTGCGAGCTGCCTCACCGGGGTCCCGGTGGAGGCGGTGACGGACGACGCCTCGCCCCGCGGAGCGACCACGTTCGCACTCTGGGAGCCGCCGCTCACGTCTCTGACCGGCGAGAACGGGGCGCCGGTGCGGCGCGCGGCGACCGCGGAGTCCGCCGACCTGCTGGCCGACCTGGCCGCGTGCGGCGCCCGGACCCTCGCCTTCGTCCGGTCCCGGCGCGGAGCCGAGGTCGTCGCGATGGGAGCCCGCCGGGCACTCAACGAGAGCGCGCCGGAGATCGCCGACCGGATCGCCGCGTACCGAGCCGGTTACCTGCGGGAGGACCGGCGGGCGCTGGAGGCCGCGCTGTCCTCCGGCGAGCTGCTGGGCGTGGCCTCGACGAACGCGCTGGAACTCGGCGTGAACGTCACGGGTCTCGACGCGGTCCTGCTGACCGGGTACCCGGGCACCCTGGCCTCCCTCTGGCAGCAGGCCGGACGGGCGGGGCGGGCCGGTCAGGGATCCCTCGCCGTGCTGGTCGCGCGCGACGATCCGCTGGACACGTACCTGGTGCAGCATCCCGAGGCCGTGTTCGGGCGGCCCGTCGAGGCCACTGTGCTCGATCCGCTGAACCCGTACGTGCTCGGTCCACAGCTGTGCTGCGCCGCGGCCGAACTCCCGGTCACCGAGGCCGACCTGCCGTTGTTCGGTGGCGATGAGGCCAGGCGGGTGCTCGCCGAGCTGGTGTCCGCCGGGGTCCTGCGGCGCCGCCCGAACGGCTGGTACTGGATCTCGCGCGACCGGCCGGACGCCGACATCCGCGGATCCGGGGGCGAGCCGGTCGCCGTGGTCGAGGCCGCGACGGGCCGGCTGCTGGGCACCTGTGACGCGGGTGCGGCGCACACCACGGTCCACCCCGGCGCGGTCTACCTGCACCAGGGCGAGACCTTCCTCGTCGACGAGCTCGACCTCGACGGATCGGTGGCACTGGTCCACACCGCGGATCCGGACTGGACCACCCACGCCCGGGACATCGCGGACCTGCGGATCGTCACGGTCGACGAGCGGATCCCCGCTGGCGACATCACCCTCTGCTTCGGCACGGTCGACGTGACGAACCAAGTCGTGAGCTTCCTGCGCCGCCGCCTGGTGACCGGCCAGGTCATCGACGAGCAGCCCCTCGACCTGCCGGCGCGGGAGCTGCGGACCAAGGCCGTCTGGTACACGATCAGCGACAGCGCACTCACCACCGCGGACATCCACGACGACATTCCCGGCGCCGCCCACGCGGCCGAGCACGCCGCGATCGGGCTGCTCCCGCTGGTCGCGACCTGCGACCGCTGGGACATCGGCGGGCTCTCCACGAACCTGCACCCCGACACCGGCCTCGCGACGGTCTTCGTCTACGACGGGCACCCCGGCGGGGCCGGCTTCGCCGAGCGCGGGTACCGGGCCGCGCTGACCTGGCTGTCCGCCACTCGGGACGCGATCCGTGGGTGCGTCTGCGAAAGCGGCTGTCCGTCCTGTGTGCAGTCTCCGAAGTGCGGCAACGGCAACGATCCGCTGGACAAGAGCGGGGCGGTGCGGCTGCTGGACGTGGTGATCGCCGCGCTGCGATCCGCGGAACCGCAGGTGGTCCGTACGGCCTCGGCGAGCTGACACCGCGTTCGGCGGCGTGGCGCTGCGGCACGCCGATCCCCCAGGCCCCAGATCTCCCGTGCGCCCGCCGAGCCACCACTGGGATCGGCAGAATGGACGCAGCGCCCGCGCAGTTCCGGCGGTCGCACTCTCAGGACGCTGGCCTCGGGAGGACGAAGAATGATCATCGTCGGACTGCTGCTGATCGTCCTCGCCGCGTTGCTGCTCGCCGGGGTCGTACTCGTTCCCGGCAGCACCTCGGAGATCGAGTTCTTCGGGCTGATCCTGCCGAATCTCTCCGCGCGGGCGCTGGTGATCGTGGGGGTACTCCTCGGCCTCACGGTGGCCTGCGGACTCGCCCTGGTACGCGCCCAGATCACGCGGCGCCGCCGGTTCCGCGCCGCGAACCGGGCCAGGGCTCGCCTTCAGGCGACCCAGACCGACGATCCGTTCCTGCTCGGTCCGTAGCAAGGGACGGTCCAGCGGCTCGGGACCGGCGCTCACCGGACCCGCGCGTGCCGTCACCTCTGCACTGCCGAACAGCCACGGGCCCGGCGGGGTGACGACGACTGTGACCAGCGCGTCCAGGCCGTCGAGCTGGCAGGATTCGACCCTGGCGCCGTTGCGGGCCGCGATCCGGGCAGCCGCCGCGCACGCGGTGTCCGGTCCCTCGATGGCGTGTGTGGCGGCCGCCAGTGCACTCAGATCGGCCGCCGCGGCGGCGCGGTGCCTGGTCAGGACCGCGGTGCCGAGCGAGAGGCCCGTGACGGTCAGGACGGCGAGCACCGCGCAGGCGCCGAGGACCCAGATCGTCGCCGAGCCCTGGTCCGGCGATCGTCCATTCACGACTGGGGCTCCCCGGGCTCGGCCTCGGCGACCGCGGCCGCCGACAGCTCGACGCCCGGCAGGTGCGGACCCAGCGACCACCGGATCGTGACCGTTGCCGAGACCTCTCCGCCGGACCGGGACAGCGCGAGCCGCGCGCCACCGGGTGCCGAGCCCAACGCGGCCCCGGTGGGCTCGCCACGGGCAGCGAGGCGGGCCGCCCGGGACGCGGCGTCGGCGCACCGCAGTTGCGCGGTCACGGCGGACACCGCGGCGAGGGCGGCGACCAGCACCACGATGAGCGCCGGGAGCGCCACCGCCATCTCTGCGGTGGCCGACCCGGCGTCCCCGCCGGCGCCGCGGAGCGAACGCCATCGGTGCCAGCGAGCGCCGGCGGGGATCGCCATCAGGACTTCAGGGCGCCGCTGATGATGGCCTGCAGCGACTCCTGGATCCCCGGGCTGGTCACGACCTTGTACAGCAGCGTGGCGAAGGCGACCGCGGCCACCGTGCCGACCGCGTACTCGGCCGTGCTCATCCCCTCGTCTCCTTGCAGGCGCAGCCGATCCACCAGGCCATGAACGGACATGGGTTCCTCCCCTCTCCGGCCGGGACGGTCCCGGCAGGTGCGGTACGCCGGTGTCAGCCCAGGACGTCATGGAGCACTCCCAGGACCACCGGCACGATTCCGATCAGGACGAACGCCGGCAGGAAGCAGCAGCCGAGCGGGAGGACGACGAGGACCTCCGCGCGCCGCGCCGCGGCATCCGTGCTGGCCGATCGCCCGGCCCGTAGTTCTGCGGCCGCGCGGGTACAGGCACCGGCGATCGCGGATCCGCTGTCGGCCGACCGGATCGCCGCTCCAGCCAGGCCACGAGCGCCAGGGACCGCGGCCGCGACGGGCTGCCACACCTCCGCAGCCGGCGCGCCGAGCCCGGCCAGGCGCGAGGACGCCGCCAGTTGCTCGCCGAGCGGCCCGCCGACGGCCGTGGCTACACCGTCCAGTGCCCTGGCGACGGGCGCGCCGGATCGGAGTGCGGCACCGAGCAGATCCGCCGCGAAGGGCAGGTCGGCCTCCATGGCCTCGCGCCGCACCCGCACGGATCGTGGCTCCAGCCGGCTCAGAACGCGAACGAGGACCACCGCGACGAGGACCCCAGTGCCCGCGCCGGCCCACCCGCCGACCAGGACCGCGGCGGACACGCCACCAGCGGCGCCGGCGAGCCAGCGCAACTTGGGGCTCGGAGTGTCACGCGGTGTTTCCGGGTGCGCGACGAGCTTGGCGAGCCGCCGCCTCGATCGGCGCCTCGATCGGCCAGGCGCGGTGATCGCCACCAGCGCGGCCAGTACCAGCGCGAACACGGCCGCCAGCTGTGGCGCGGCGGCGTGGACTCCGCTCATCGGAGCACCGCCCCGGTGACGATCCGCTGGACCCAGACGGCCCCGGCGACGTGCAGCGCCATCGCGACCACCGCGCAGACACCGCCCGGGACCGTGTGCAGCAGGACGCGGACCGGGTGGGCACCGGTGAGCTGCCCGAGGACCAGGCCCACGGCGGGCAGTGCGCCGAGCAGCGCGGCGGTCATTCGTGCCGCCGCCAGTTGCGCCGCCGTCTTCTCCCCCGCTCTGCGGCGGGCGCGGAGTTCGGCGTCGAGCAGGTCGAGCAGATCGGCCATCGGGACCCCCGAGTCGGCGAGTGACCAGATCGCCGCGAGCCGGCCGAGCACCCCGGCCAGGGCGGGCTCGTCGGCCGAGCGCAGGGCCGCGGCAACGGCGACCGGAGAGTCGGCCTCGGCGGCGGCCATGGTGAGCACGCTGTGCGGGCCTGCGGCGCCGTCGATGGCGGTGAGGGCGGCCACCAGGGCGCGGGCGGGCAGCTGACCGGCTCGCAAGTCCGCGGCCAGCCCCGCAACCGCGTCTAGGGCCGCGCCGAGCAGGAGCGCGTCGGCGCGCTCCCGCCGGTGCGCCCG
>JAOPVE010000292.1 GCA_025963185.1 Actinomycetes bacterium | reverse complement strand
AGTACGGCGGGGCGTTCGGTCTCACGGGAGGCGCGGCCAATCTCGCCACCAGGACCGTCCGGACCACGAACACCGGCGACTCCGTCGTGCAGCTGCAGCAGCACGTCGGCGGGGTGCCGGTCCTCGGAGGTGACCTCGCGGTGGCGACTGATGCGCTCGGCGGGATCCTCAGCGCGAGCGGCGAGATCGCACCCAGCCGGGGGACGGTCGCCGGCTCTCCCCGCATCAGCAGCCAGGCCGCCACCCGGACCGCGATCGAGTTCACCCGGCACCAGGCTCATGTGGCCCCGGGGCGCGGATCCTTCGCAGCCGAGGCCGAGAGCTGGATGTTCGATCCGCAGCTGATCGGCGCGCCGGGGATCCCAGGCTTGCGCCGAGTCTGGCGCGTCGACGTGACAGGCCACGACCTCCCCACCCCCACGCCGGCCAGCCCAAACGCACAGTCCGGCCCCAAGGCCGCCCCCAAAGCGACCACCCCGAACGCGAAGGCGGGCCCCACGCCGACCAGCCCGGACACGAAGGCCGCTCCCAAGCGCACCCCCACCGAGGACCTGCACAAGCTCGTCCTCGTCGATGCGGGGCTCGGGACCGTTGTCCTCGCGGTCGACCAGGATCAGCGGGCCGAGGACCGCAGGGTCTGCGACTACGCGAACACGATCCCGACGGACGATCTTGCCCCGTGCGCGAGTGACCAGGTGAACGTCGCCCGCACCGAGGGCGGACCGCCGTCGTCCGTCGAGGACGTCAACAACGCGTACGAGTTCACCGGCGCCACCTATGACTTCTACGAGAACAACTTCGGCCGGGACTCGATCGACAACCTCGGAATGACCATCGCGTCGTCGGTCCGGGTGTGCTTGACGGGACTGTCGTGCCCGTACCAGAACGCCTTCTGGGACGGCGACAAGATGGTGTTCGGATCGGGCTTCGCCGGCGCGGACGACATCGTCGGTCACGAGCTGACCCACGGCGTGGTCCAGTACACCTCGAACCTGTTCTACGGGTACCAGTCCGGGGCGATCAACGAGTCGCTAGCGGACACCATGGGCGAGTTCATCGACCAGCAGTACCTGGGCACGAGTACGGACGGCAGCGGCGAGGACTGGCTGATCGGCGAGGACCTGCCCCCGTCGATCGGGGTCCTGCGCAACATGGCGGATCCGACGGTGTTCGGGGATCCGGACCGCATGACCAGCGACTTCTACCGTGGCGAGTCGCACTTCGCGGATCCGGTGACGCCCGACGACAGCGGATGGGTCCACGCGAACAGCGGAGTCGGCAACAAGGCCGCGTACCTGATGGCCGCCCCGGGCACCCGCACGTTCAACGGCGTCGAGGTGACGGGGCTCGGCATCGCGAAGGCCGCGCAGGTCTACTACCGGGCGATGTTGCTGCTGACGTCGGGATCCGACTACGCCGACCTCGCGATCGCTCTCGACACGGCCTGTACTCAGCTCGCGGCCGGGAACACCCCGCCTGCCGGTCTGGTGCCGGGCGACTGCGTCCAGGTCCGGGCCGCGACGGCCGCCGTGGACATGGGCAAGCAGCCGGCGGCGGCCGAGGCCAGGGCTCCCGAGGCCATCGTCTGCCCGAACGGGACGACCGTGGCGGCGAGCGAGAGCGACGACTTCGAGGGATCGCGCCCGCACTGGACCTTGACCGGCGACCAGGCCGACGGCTTCGGCTACTACGACGGCTACGCGCACTCTGGCGTCTGGTCGCTGGTCGGCAGCACGGGCGACACCGGATCGCTCTCGCGCCAGTCCGCCACCTGGAGCACGGGATTCACGGTTCCCAGGGACCGGTCCACGTACCTGTGGTTCGCGCACGTGTTCATGCTGGAGCAGTACGACGGGTCCTACTACGACGGCGGCCGGATCGAGTACCGCCTCGACGGAACCGGCGCCTGGATCGACGCGGCCCCGCTGATCACCTCCAACGGCTACAACGTCAACCTCCAGCCGGACGCCGGGGCGGGCACGGGCCGATTCTTCGGCGGCGACAGCCACGGCTACGAGTCGACGCGCGCCGACCTCACGCCGCTGCGCGGTCACTCCGTCGAGCTGCGGTTCGCGGTGTACGGCGACGCCGAGGTCGGATCCTCGTGGCTGATCGACGACGTCGACGTCTACCAGTGCGCCGGATCCGCGAACGGGTCGCTCCGCGAGCTCGCCATCACGGGAACCGGCCCGAGCCAGGCCGCGATCACGTGGCTCCCGCCCGAGGTCACGGGCCCGTCGCCGATCTCGAAGTACCGGGTCGAGGCCATCGGTGAGACGGTGTCCGGCCTGCCGATCGAGGTGGCGTCGACGGGCACGTTCCGGGTGCTCGCGTCCGGGCTGAAGGGCGGCACGTCGTTCCACGTGACGCCGTACGTCGGCAGCACGCCGGGGTCCGTCGAGACGATCGCGGTCAAGGCCTCGACCGTCACGCTCGCCGCGTCGGCCGCCTCGATCACCTACGCGCGTCCCCTGACGCTGACTGGGCACGTAACCGTGGCCGGCGGGGGGACACCGGGCGGGACCGTGACGATCCTCGGGCGGCGCAAGGGGACGGCGACGTGGTCCACGGTGACGACGGCCACGGTCCCGGCGTCGGGGAACTACAGCATCGCGGTGAAGCCGGCGACGAACATCGAGTACGTGGCGCACACGTCCGGATCCGAGAACGTGCTGGGTGCGACCTCGCCGATCCGGACGGTGTTCGTGGCGCCGCAGGTCGGGATCCACGCGTCGGCGACGACGATCCGGCGAGGCCAGGCGGTCAAGCTGACCGGGGCGACCGCGCCGGTCCGCAAGTCCGTGGCGGTCTACATCCACATCCTGAAGGCGGGCAAGTGGCAGTTCTACGCCTCGGGCCGCACCTCGGCGTCGGGCAACTACGCGTTCTCGATCCGGCCGCCGTCGACGGGCAAGTTCACCTACCGGACCGTCGTCGCAGCCGACGCCACCTACGCGCAGGGCACCTCGATCGGCACGGCGATCACCGTCCGCTAACCGCCAAGTGCGGTAACTGCGACCGGTCCGGACCGGCCGGAGTTACCGCACTTCGGCGCTCAGGCGTGACCTTGGCGGTCAGGCGCCCTGGGCTCCCGCGAAGATCTTGCTGAACTCCAGCGAGGTCTGCGGGATGTTGGTGCAGCTGAACAGTGCGCCCGTGCAGGCGTTCTTGTC
>JAOPVE010000247.1 GCA_025963185.1 Actinomycetes bacterium | reverse complement strand
GTGCGGTAACTGCGACCGGCTCCAGCCGGTCGCAGTTACCGCACTTCCGCTATGTGGGGCGGTTGGCGGCCATGAAGTCGGCGAGTTCGGCGGCGGTCGGGGGGTTGGGACCGGGGCGGGTGCAGTTGATCGCCGCCGCGGCCGTCGCCGCCTCGATGATCGGCCGGAGCTGGGCGGCGTCGATCGAGAGCAGCCGCGCCAGTCCGGACGCGCCGAGCAGTCCCGCGTGCGCGAGCGAATGCAGCAGCGCGCCCGAGAACGTGTCTCCGGCGCCCACCGTGTCCGCGAGCTCGATCTTGGGGGCCGGGACCTCGATCGACACGTTCCGCCCGAGCGCCAGCGCGCCCTCGCCGCCCCGGGTGAGGACCACGAGAGCCGGGCCGAGCGCGAGCCACTCGCGCGTCACATCCTCCAGTGGACGGCCCGGGTAGAGCGCGCCGAGGTCCTCGTCGCTGACTTTCACCACGTGCGCGAAGGAGACGAGCCGCTCGGTGCGCTCGCGGGCCGCCGACAGGTCGCCGCCCGGGCCGCCGATGATGTTGGGCCGGACGTTCGGATCCAGGCTGATCGTGACGTTGCCGCGCTGGTGCTCGCTGCGCAGCAGGCGGGTGATCGCCGAGGCGCCGGGTTCGAGGTAGGCGGCGAGGGATCCGACGTGCAGGGCCGTGACGTCCGGCGCGAGCGGGATCGGCAGTTCGGCGTCGCTCCACTGCCAGTCCGCGGTGCCGTTGAGCCAGAAGTCGTAGCTGGCCCTGCGCTGTTCGTCGAAGGAGACGACGGCGAGCGACGAGGGCTCGCTGGCCGTCACCAGGTACCGGTCGCTGACGTCCCCGGCCTTGAGCCGCGCCCGCACCCTCGCGCCGAACACATCCCGGCTGATCCGGGCGATCAGCGCGGTCTCGGTGCCCAGCCGGGCGGCGGCCACGGCCACGTTCGCCGGGCTCCCGCCCGCGAAGGCCCGGTAGGCGGGCGCGGCATTGTCTGGATCGTCCCCGTCGAGCGGGACGAGGTCGATGATGTTCTCGCCGATGACGGTCAGCATGTGTCGTGTCAGCCCCGGTGCCCGAAGTCGATGAGGGAGTAGTCGCGCAGTTTGGTCAGAGAATGCCAGCTCTCGATCATCCGGATCGTGCCGCTCTTCGACCTCATCACCAGCGACTGGGTGCTGGCCCCGCCGGACCGGTAGTGGACCCCGCGGAGCAGGTCGCCGTCCGTGACGCCGGTGGCGACGAAGAAGACGTTGTCCCCGCGGACCAGATCCCTGGTCGTGAGCACGCGATCCAGGTCGTGGCCCGCGTCGATGGCCCGCTGGCGCTCCTCGTCGTCGAGCGGCCAGAGGCGGGCCTGGATCTCGCCGCCGAGGCACTTGAGGGCGCACGCGGCGATGATCCCCTCGGGGGTGCCGCCGATGCCCATGAGCAGGTCCACGCCGGTGCCTTCGCGGGCGGCGCTGATTGCTCCGGCGACGTCGCCGTCGGAGATGAAGTGGATCCGGGCGCCGGCCTCGCGGATCTCGGTGGCCAGCCCCTCGTGCCGGGGCCGGTCGAGGATGCACACCGTGACGTCCTCGACGCCGCTGTTCTTGGCTTTCGCGACCCGGCGGACGTTCTCGCCGACCGGCGCGGTGATGTCGACGACCCCGGCGGCCTCGGGCCCGACAGCGATCTTGTCCATGTAGAAGACCGCGGACGGGTCGTACATGGCCCCGCGCTCGGCCACCGCGAGCACGGCCAGCGCGTTCGGCATGCCCTTGCTCATCAGCGTGGTGCCGTCGATTGGATCGACCGCGACGTCACAGTCCGCGCCGGTGCCGTCACCGACCTCCTCGCCGTTGTAGAGCATCGGGGCGTGGTCCTTCTCGCCCTCGCCGATCACGACGACGCCGCGCATCGAGACGCTGTTGATGAGCTTGCGCATGGCGTCGACGGCGGCCCCGTCCCCGCCGTTCTTGTCGCCCCGCCCGACCCAGCGGCCCGCGGCCATCGCGGCGGCCTCGGTCACCCGCACGAGCTCCAGCGCGAGGTTGCGGTCGGGCGCCTCGCCACGTCCGATCTGCGGCGGATTTTCGGCCATAGGGTCCTCCCCGGCGGTCTGCGGCTCCCCGAGCATCCTCGCAGAGCTTTCGCGCGGCGGGCATGGCCGGCGCCATACCGGTGCCCCGCCGCCTGCGCCGATGTACCACGATGGGGGCGTGAGCGAGCGGAGCGAGCCCGAGGCTGAGCAGATTGATCCGAAGCGGTACCGGCCCAAGCCGATCCGGGACATTCTGCTCTCGCTGGGCGTGATCCTGGTCCCGCTGGTCCTGCTCATGGCGTTCTGCCGCCCGAGTGCGGACCAGGCGCCGACGGTGAACGCCGAGGAAGTGTTCCGCGCCGCCCAGACCGCGGGCACGTTCCCGGTGCTCGTGCCGTCCGTGCCGCAGGGCTGGCGGGCGACCAACGCCACGCTGCGCAGCTCGGGCCCGAAGGTCCTCACGCTGCGGGTCACCTACCTCAGCCCCGGTGGCAAGTTCGCCCAGCTCCTGGAGAGCAACCAGCCCGCCGACACGCTGCTGCGGACCGAGCTGGGGCAGGGCAGGGCCCAGGGCAGCAGCCCCGTGGGCGGACGGTCCTGGCAGCGCTACAGCGGCCGCCGCGCTGGCGAGCGCGCACTCGTGCTGCTCCAGCCGCAGGTCACCGTGCTGCTCGCCGGGGACGCGCCCGAGGAGGAGCTGGAGCAGCTCGCGGGCACGCTGAGCTGACCTCGCCCGAAGTGCGGTAACCACGGCCGGTCCGGACCGGCGTTGGTTACCGCGGTTCGCGGGCGAAGGGGTCAGTCGATGAGGCGCTTGCGCATCCGGCGGACCGCCAGCAGCCACATCGCCGCGGCGAACAGGGCCAGGAACGTGGCGTGCCAGAGATCCGCGAGCGGGCGGAGCCCGAAGGCCGCGTGCCGGACCAGCTCGACGCAGTGGAACAGCGGGTTGACCTGGCTCACCGCC
>JAOPVE010000244.1 GCA_025963185.1 Actinomycetes bacterium | reverse complement strand
GCGAACCACAGCTACGGGCGGTGCGCCAGCCACCCACGGGTGCCGTCCGGGTGCGAGCCAGGTGCAGCGCCCCGCCCCCATCGCACGGCGAGGCCGGCCGGGTGGGGGTCCACCGGCCGGCCCTGTGGCGCAGGCGAGGCTGCTTAGGCGAGCACGATTCCGAGCGTGCTGACGAGTTCGCGGTCCAGCGATCCGACCGCCAGGAGCAGCGAGGTGCGCTGGCGGGGCTCGCGGGCCTCGAACAGGCTCCGCAGGCCGGCCTCGGCGGGGGTCCGCGATCCCTTGGCGTTGTTGCACGGACCGCACGAGGCGACCGTGTTCAGCCAGGTATCGCCACCGCCCCGGGACCGCGGCAGAACGTGATCCACAGTCGTGGCCCGCCCGCCGCAGTACGCGCAGGTGAACCGGTCGCGTTCGAGCACCCCGACGCGGCTCCAGCGCGGCACGGCGGACCGGTACGGGATCCGCACGTACCGCAGCAGCCGGACGATCCGGGGCAGCGGGATCGCCCGGTTGATCGAGCGGACCACCCGGCCGGCGTCCGCGTGCACGACTTCGGCCTTCTCCTTGAGCACGTACGCCACGGCCTTGGCCACGGGCACCACATTGATGACCTCGTACGAGGCATTGAGAACGATCACGCCAGCCACGGGCCACCTCCACTCATCAGCGCGCATTCCTGCAGCGAAGAGTGCGCGAATGGAGTTGAGCCGTCAATGCAATTGGCCCGCCTTCGTCCTTTATGGACGAAGGCGGGCCACGGTCGGTGGTGGGTCGCGCTGTTAGAACACCTATCGGTCGTAGCGGTACAAGTCGTAGGACTTCATGAGCCCGATCAGCTTCGTCGTGTACTGCGGATCCGTGGCATAGCCCGCCTTGTGGATCTCGGCCGCGAACTTGTCGGGAACGGTCGAGTACTTGAACGCGGCGGCGTAACGGGACCGCTCGGCGAGGAACAGCGCGTGGTCCCGGAATGAGTCGGCCGCGCTGCGGTAGGCCCGGAATACCGCCGTGGTCGAGTAGCAGACGCCAGCCTTCGTGCATTCCTTGGTGACGTAGGTGTGGCAGCTGACCGCGATCTCGCCCGGGGATCCGAAGCACTTGATCCCGAAGTAGTTCTTGTCGTTCGCGGTGAGCTTGCTCTTGCCCCAGCCCGATTCGAGGATCGCCTGGGCCATCGTCACCGAGGCCGGCACCTGGTACTCGTGGAAGCCCCGGCGCGCTCCCGCGGCGATCGAGGTGAGGAAGGTGGCTGACATGGTCGAGATGCCGGCCTTGGCCGGGGGGATCGAGTCGGCGGCACTGGCCGGGGCGACGCAGCGCGGGATCGGCGCGCGCTTGAGGGGGTGCGCGATCAGCGCGTCGGACACGTATCCGCCAATCGCGAGGTGGTCCCACATCTTGGTGTTGCGCAGCGGACCGCGAACCAGCTCGCCGACCAGCTGGCAGGTGATCTTGACGGTCATTCCGCCCTTGAGGCCGTTCACCCGCCGCGAACCGGAGCTGGCGAGCGCGCGGACGTTGATCATGCCCCCCGCCCGAACCTGGTCGGTCTTCACGGTGGCCGCGGACGCCGCCGTCGGCGCGGTCAGCGCGCCCGTGATCACCCCTGCGGCAATCACCAGCATCGCGGCTCGCTTGCGTACGGTGCGTGCGGTAGACATCTGAAGGCTCTCCCCTGCTGACGGTCGGCTGCGATCGCCTGGCATGGGCTGTGGATCCGCCTACCAGACGCGTATTGACCAGCGTTCCGGCGATAGGGTGTGGCCTCGGTGTTCCTGGGGTGCGCCTCGGTTGCCACGTGGCCCGGACGGTCAGCGCCCGGTTCCGAACGTCCAGGTGCCCATACGGGCACTGGGCGGTGATGGAGCGGGAATCATTGGCTTGCGGCCGGTCAGGCCCGAGCCGCGCTCGGCCCCGCTCGGATGTCTGCGTATCCGGCCTGAATCTTGCGGTTCCCCTGTTCCACCGGGCCGCGACCCCGTAGCCTTCGACGGTGACGACTGGGTGCGCCCACAAAGGACGGTCGGCTGGCCGCTCCGTTACCCGCGCCCGCACCGACCGGTTCGAGAAAGCAGACCAACACTCATGACCGACCCACGCTTCCTGCGGCTCAGCGACGTTGCCGACGTGCTGAACATCTCCGAGTCCCAGACGTACGCGCTCGTACGCTCGGGCGACCTCAGCGCGATCAAGATCGGCGGCCGCGGCCAGTGGCGGGTCGAGCGCACCGCGCTGGAGAACTACATCGCGCGCATGTATGAGGAGACGCGCACGTTCGTGGAGAGCCACCCGCTCGGCGCCGAGGTCTTAGCCGTGGAGTGATCCCGGCCCCGAGTCCGGCCCGCGGGTGCGCCCCGCGGTTCGCGTACAGCGGGCCAGCCCCGCCGGGTGGCGGTGGGGCGGCCAGCTGGCGATGCAGGTCCGGACCGTACCGTCAAGCGTTCTATGTCCGTTTTTAAGCCGATGTACAACTCAGCCGATTCGCCGGATCTCGCGGCCGACCGGCTCTGCTCGGCCCTGGCCTACAGACACTCTCCGTTTCCCCCTGCACTCTTTGGGTGACGAACAAACACCCACACGGGACTTCGCCGGATCAAATCGGGCGGGTCCCGTACCCAGAGCACGGGGACGAGACGATGACTGAAGCCTCGCTCCGGCCCGTCGAGGGGCCGGCCGACACCGACCTGCTCGACGCCGTCCGCCTGGGCGACCTCACCGCCTTCGGTGAGCTCTACCAGCGTCACCTCCCCACGGCCCGCCGCGTCGCCCGATCGCTCACCCGGTCCGGTGCCGAGGCCGACGACCTGATCTCTGAGGCGTTCGAGCGGGTACTCGATTCGCTGCTCGCCGGATCCGGTCCTACGACCGCGTTCCGGTCCTACCTGCTGCGCACCCTGCGCAACGCGCTCGTCGACAAGGCGCGGCGCGACGGGCGGACGTTCCTCAGCTACGACATGACGGCCATGGACAAGGGCGTCCCGTTCGTCGACACCGCGCTGGAGAACCTGGAGTCCCAGCTCGTCGGCCAGGCCCTCGCGAGCCTCCCGCAGCGCTGGCAGTGGGTCCTGTGGCGCACCGAGGTCGAGGGCGAGCCGCTCGCCACCGTCGCCGCGGCGCTCGGCCTCACCAGCAACGGCGTGGCCGCGCTCGCGTACCGCGCCCGGGAGGGCCTGCGCCAGGCCTACCTGCAGATGCACGTGCACGATCCGGCCACCGCCGCCTGCCGCCGGGTCACCCCGCACCTCGGCGCGTGGGTCCGCAACGGCCTGTCGCGGCGCGAACAGTCCATGGTGGACGAGCACCTGGCCGGGTGCGTGCACTGCACCCACCGCGCGCGTGAACTCGCGGAGATCAACAGCGGTTTCCGCGGATCGGCGGGCCAGCTCAAGCGAGCTGGCTGACCTGCACGACCTCAACGTTCGCGAGCAGCACCCGCAGCTTCTCCAGGCAGCGCTTGCGGCTGGGCCCCAGGCTCCCGATCGGGCGCCCTATCGCGGCCGCGATCTCCTCGTACGTGGGCGCAGGATCCAGCATCATCAGCCGTAACATCTCCTGACAGTGCGCGGGTAGCAGGGCGATCGCCCGGTGCACCGCCTCGCTCCGCTCGGCCGACAACAGGGCCGCGTCGAGGTCGTCCGCCGCCACGCCGCGCACCTGCACGAGATCGACGATCGCCTCGTCCGGGATCGGCGAGGTCCGCCGGTTCTTGGCCTGGATCCGCAGGCACTCGCGCCGCGCGGTCGTGGCGAGCCACGCGCCCACCCGGCCAGGCTCGGTGAGCCGGTCGATGTGCTCCATGAGCCGCAGCCACGTCGTCTGGCTGACGTCCGCCGCGTCGCCGGGGCTGAGCCGGTGGTTGCGCGCGATCACCCAGATCAGGCGGCCGTAGGACTCGACGATCCGCTCCCAGGCGAGCCGGTCACCGTGTGCGGCCGCGGCGACGAGGATGGCGGCCTCGTCGCTGGTGAGGCTCACGCGCGGCCCTCGCTTCGCTCTAGCCGGCCTGAGCCGGTCGGACTGTGCTTCCCGGTTCGCTCGCTCCGCTCGCTCACGCGCGGCCCTCGCTTCGCGCTAGCCGGCCTGACCCGGTCGCACTGTGCTTCTGGGTCGCGCGGTGCCCGCTGTGCGTAGCCGTCATGGTGAGCCCCTTCGCTCGATCCTTCTTTCCTTGGTGTGGAGACGGCCGAAGTGACGGTTAGTGACGCCGATCCAAGAATTCCCTGGATTTGGTGACTGTGCGTATATCTTTGGTTGCTCTGCGGCCCGTTGTGCTGGAGATATCGCTTTCCGTAGTTGCGTCATCACCCGGCGATTGGCCCGTCTACTTACCTGGAGCCAGCAAATGGTCACCTAGTGCGACCGCTCCAGACTTCGGACCGACAGGGAGAACGACATGGCGATCAAGCACCTCGGCACCGCGCGGATCACCGGCGACAGCATCGCCACCGCCCTGCGCCCGGCGGAGCTCGGCGACCGGTCCGCTTTCGCCCTCGCCGTCCGCCAGGTCCCCGGCACCGACCTCGACCGCCTGCACGCCGAACTGAACGCGCGCACGCGGGCCGGCCGCATCGATCCGCTGGATGCCGCTGTCGCGCTTTTCGACATCGTCCAGGCGAAGAAGCAGGCCGTGACCGTCTGACCTGCACGGGTCCGGTTCGCCCCATCCGCTGTCCCACTGTTGCCACTCGCTCTGGGTTGCAACGGAATTTCCCTCATGTCATTCTCGCGACGGAACAGCCTGTTTTCGATCCAGCACCGTCCGCGCATGATCGGGAACCTGTGGGGACGCCGCAGAGAGGGGCAGCCATGAGTGAGGCGCGGACTCCCGGCGACGACCAGCCGACCGCAGAACAGCTGGCAACCGCACGACGACTGCGAGAACTGCACCGCCGACGGCCCGAACCACTGGAGCCGATCTGCTGGTGGTGCCTGAAGAACTGGCCCTGCCCGGACGAGCAATGGGCAGCCCGAACCCTCCAACGAGGCGGCCAGGCAGCGATCTAGCACCCCGCCACACCCAAGTGCGGTAATCGCGACCGGCCCTAACCGGTCCCGGTTACCGCACTTCAAACCCATGCCCAAACCGCTGGGCGGGACGCACCTTCGGGAACGAGGGTGGGTGCCGCACAGCCGTGCGCGACCCCCAACGCCGAGCCCACCCTGAGCGAGGTGTGTGCCGGTAGGCCGGTCCTGGGCGGCAGAACGGCGCGCGCTTCCGGGCGGTGGTCCGGGCCGCCAAGCGCGGAAGTGGGTGCCGGTTCGGGGCGGTTAGTCGGGGGTGGGGGGGCGGCGGAAGAGGGGGGTGCGGGGGTCCGGGAGGCGGGGGGCAGGGGGCTTGCGGCGGATCACGGCCGAGGCCAGCAGTCCCGCGAGGACCAGCGCGGACGCCGTCGCCCCTGCCACGAGCAGCACTGTTGTGACCATGACAGCGGCCTCCTTCCCCGTCCGCTCAGTGTGCCGTTACTGCCGGCATCACCAGCGACGGGGAGCCCGGGGCAGTTACCCCCGTTATTCCCTACTATGACCTGCGGCGAAACCGACCCCTCGGCCGGCTTTTCAGTTCGCGGCGTCGCGCCAGCGAGCGGCGACTTCCCGGTCGGCGGATCCGTGCAGGCTGACGAGCAGGTCGGTGAGGCCGTCGACGGATCCGGGGAACGGCCAGCGGGTGAGCCTGGTGCGGGCGCCACCGGCCATCGCGTCGTCCAGTCCGGCGTCGAGCGCGGCCATGGCCTCGGGGGACGCCAGGTCGCGGCGGCTGAGGACGACGATCGCGGCCTGGCCGACCTGGGCGATCGTCTGGCCGGCCACGAACGAGCGCTGGAACAGCCCGGCTAAGCGGATCTGCACACCGATCTGGGCAGACGAGCCCTGGTGCGGATCCCAGCCGAGGACGAGCAGTTCGTAGGCGCTGCGCGGATCCCCGCCGGTGGCCGCGAACTCCTGGTAGATCTCGGCGGCCCGGACCACGAGGTGGGTCTCGGTGGCGAGCCCGGTCATGGCGTCCCGGCAGGGCTGCACCACCTGCGGATCCACCGAGGCGCGGTACCAGGCCGCGGCGGCCGCCCTGGCGATCCCGAACGGGAGAGGGCCGCCGAGCTGTGGCGCGAGCCGCACGAACGCGGCCAGGTCGGCGAGGGTTTCGTCGAGGGTCACGCCGAAGATGCAGCGCTGCCCGGCGAGCGCACCTGCGGCGGGCAGCGGATCGGCCCCGGCCAGGACGGCGGCGATCAGCGCGTCGACCTCGGGCTGGTGCCACTCGGCCGCGTCGGCCCAGCCGTCCTCGATGCTCGCGGCGAGCCACTCCTCGCGCAGGCGGACGGCCGGATCGGTGTCCGGCTGCTCGTCATCGTCGTAACTCAGTGTCGTCCCCTCCCACTTGCGGCGGCGGATCACACGCCTGCCTGCCCCAGTACAGACCCGCAGGAGCGGGGGAAAGTACGGGCATGGGACAACAACTTTCCGGAGAAGAGATTACCGAGGGTTACTTTCGGTGGCGCGCAGGGCTGCCTGGCGGTCCACGGAGGAGGCCTCCAGGTGGGCCACGATGTGCCGGAGCCGGTCGGCGAGGTCGCCGACGGCCGCGTCGTCGAGTCCGGTGACGACGAACCCCTCCTCGGCGTTGAAGGCCGGGAACAGCTGGTTCATCAGCCGCGCCCCCTTCGGGCTCAGGCTCAGCAGCACGAGGCGCCCGTCGTCCGGGTGGATCGTGCGGACCACCAGGCCGCGGGCGATCAGCGTCTTGACCACGCCCGTCAGCGTGCCCTTGGAGATGCCGGCTTCCTGGGCGACATGGCGGGTCTCCATGCCGTCCCAGATCCAGATCACCCAGAGGACCACGAAGCCGGTCCAGGTCAGGTCCGCGGATTTCAGGACCGAGTGTTCGAGGTGGTTCCGGATCGCGTTCGCCGCTCGGTAAATGTTCGAGACCGCGACCATCGCGTGCAGATCGATCGGCATGCCGCCGATCCGGTTTGCAACCGCCCGCTCGGTCTCGGCGAGTGTGTGGTGCCCGGTCATCGCCGCACCTTCGTTCCATCCGTAGCCCAACCCCGGCGCATGACCCTACCGGGTACAGCCAAAACGCGGTTCAAAGAGCGCAATGGGGCATCAGATGGCCCCAACTACCCGCCAGTAGGAACGCGGTTAAGTCGACCTGCCCTGACCCTTAAGCCCGGCGTAAAGGCCTGGGAAGGCGCGAAACCCCGTCCTAGCTTCGATCGTGAGCAGTCCGAATCGGAGCGCGGAAGGGGTGCCGTGTGAAGTACGCAAAACGACTGTCGATCGGCCTGGCCTTCTCCGCCGCTCTGGCCGCCGGCGTCGTCTACGCCGAATCCCAGCCGGAGACCTTGTACCGGCTCGGACTGCCGAATACGCCAGCACCCGCCGCGTCCGGAAGCGCGGCGGCGCTGGATGCGCCTCCGGCGCCGGTCCCGCCCGCCGCAACTGGCGGACCGGCGCCGGCTGGTGCTCGCACCGGCCCGGCCGCGACCCGGCGGCCCACCGCGCGCACGGCGCCCAGCCCGTTTCCGCGAGGGGTTACGGCGCCGGCTGTCCGTCGATCCGCTGCCGCTTCTCAGACGGCGCCCGCCACCGCGCCACGGCCGCCGTCGGCCATACCCACCAGCACGCCACAGCCGGCCCCCTCGGTGCTGCTCGCGCTCGTGCCCGTGCCCGGCGCGGACGCCCAGGTGGCGCAGGTCGTGGACCTGGTCAACACCGAGCGGGCCACCGCGGGGTGCCAGCCGCTCACCGCGGACCCCCGGCTCGTGCTCGCCGCCCAGAAGCACAGCGACGACATGGCCGCGCACGGCTACTTCGCGCACGACAGCCAGGACGGCCGCACGCCGTGGGACCGGATCGCCGCCGAGCGCTACCCCACGGGCAGCGCCGAGAACATCGCGAAGGGCCAGCCGGACGCCCAGACCGTCATGGCCGCCTGGCTCGGCAGCGGCGGCCACGACACCATCGACGACTGCGGATCCACCGCGATCGGCGTCGGACTCGCCCAGGACGCCTCGGGCGCGCGGGTCTGGACCCAGGACTTCGGTGCCGCATGAGCGAGCGAAGCGAGTTCCGTGGCATGAGCGAGCGAAGCGAGGGCCGTGGCATGAGCACCTGCGAGAACACCCATCCCGTGCCGGTATGTCAGCAACTGGACACGCCGGTGATGGATGAACCCGGTACGCGGCATGTCCGTAATCCCGGGGTGCTGCATCTATCCAACGGGTGGACCCATCGCCCGCCCGGACGGAAATCGTCCTCACCGTCGGCAAAGGTGACCGTCATGTTTGGTCAACTCATCGACGACGCCAGGGCTGAAGCCCTGTTCGTCACCGATATCCAGCGCTCCGAGTGCCCGACCTCCGAGCAGGTCCGCGCCGCCATCATCGGGGCCTTCCACCGCCACGGCGGCAGCCGCAACTGCGCCGCGCTCGTCGCGCAGGAGTTCGGCGAGCACCCGGAGACCGCGGTCGTCCGGATGTGCTGGGCCCGCCGGGCCGTCCAGGACGCGTTCCACGCCGAGGAGCACGCCCATGGCGAGTTCGAGGCCGCCGCCGCGGGCGGCCTGCACCCCGCGGCGTTCGGACTGGGGTGAGCGCCGTGAACCCGTGCGAGGGATACCTGGCGCGCGCGTCGGCGCGGCACCGTGGACGCGCGGCGGCAGCGGCCGAGGCCGCCTGGGCCGAGGAGTGGGCGAAGGATCCGCTGAACCCGGCCGTGCACTTACCCCCGATCCCGCAGCGGCACCGGCTGGAGATCAGGCGGGAATCACCAAGGATTCGGTCTGCACGTCGCCGCCCGCACGGACTGTGAGCAGCGTGGCAGGAGGGACCTCCACCCAGTTCCCGCCGTAGTGCAGTTCCAGCGGCTCGGAGACGACGATCGCCGCCCGGGCCGGCACCGGGATCTGGCCGCCGGCCGCGTCCCGCAGCGCCACCGCGCTGTTCGTGTAGTAGAGCGTCTTCGCCGAGTGGTCCGAGGCGTAACGCCAGGCGTAGAGGGCCTCGCCGTCCGTGGTCACCCCGGTCGAGCGGAACACCCCGCCGGTCCCCCGCTCGGCCATCGCCCGCTCCACCCGCGCGATCATCCGGCCCAGCGCCCCCGGCACGTCCTTCTCCAGCCCGTAGGTCAGCGCCAGGTAGAAGCAGGTCTCGGTGTCCGCGTCGCCCTCGATGTACGGGTAGAGCTCCGGATCGACGTCGAACCGCAGGTCACGGACCACCTTCGGAAACTCCTCGATCTCCCCGTTGTACTGCCACAGCCAGCGCCCGAACGCGAACGGGTGGCAGTTCTCGCGGCTGATCGTCCCGCCCAGCGCGGCCCGCACGTGGGCGAGAAACAGCGGTGAGCGGATCTGCTCGGCGATGTGGATCAGGTTCGCATCGTTCCAGGCCGGCCTGACATCGCGGTACTGGCCGGGCTCCGCGCGTTCGGCGTACCAGCCGATCCCGAAGCCGTCGCCGTTGGTCGGCTGGGCGCGATCCCGGAAGCGCAGCGCCACCGACTCGTTCGTCACGTAGTTCTGCCGGGCGAACATGCTCTGGTCGATCAGCGAGTGGCTCGGCCGGACGATGAGGGTGTCCAGGAAGATCGGATCCCCCAGGTAGGCCAGCCACCGGCACATCGCTACTCCCCCTCGCGCAGCAGCCGCCCCAGGACGGATCCGAACTCGCCGTCCACCTCGACCCGCAGCGCACCGTCGTCGTCGGCCCTGCTCAGCTGTTGCAGCCGCCCGTCCTGCCACCAGTAGACGAACGGGCTCAGCGCGCCCACCCCGTCCTCGTACCCGTTCGCGGCGAATCCAGCGAGCGACTGCAGCGCGGGGACCGCCGAGGCGTCCTTGGGCACGTGGAACGCGAGCTGGTGCCGGAAGGGCATGCACACGAGGATCCCGTGCGGGGTGTCGGTGTCGGCGATGGTCCGCCGCAGCACGTCGCGGATCACCAGCACCTTGCTCGCCGTGAACACCGACTCGCCCATCACGACGTGCAGCTTGGACTCGTCGAAACCCGACACGACCTCGTGACTGCCCAGCGGCTCGGCCAGCAGGTTCGTCAGGCCGGCCTCGCGCAGGGCGTCCAGGCCGAACCGCTCGACCTCCTCGTCGCGGAACATCACGACGGTTTCGGGCTGGTCCAGCGCGAAGACCTCCAGCAGGCCGTCCGCGAGCTCGCGGGCATACCCGAACGAGTCCCGGCTGGGCAGCGAATCGGCGTTGAGGACCCGCAGGTAGGTGTGGGCGAGCACGTTCTCGGTACTGATCGCCTCGAACGGCACGGGACCCGAGGTCGCGCGCAGGATCCGCTCGGCGTGGTCCTTCACCACGTCCGGCCAGTCGGTCTCGCCGCGGCGCGCCCCATGGCAGGCCGCAGCCAGATTGTGCAGCCCGTACCGCTGGCCGCCCTGGGCCTCCAGGTACGTCGGGTACACCACCGTCTCGACGCCCTGCTCGGCGAAGACCTGCCTGGCGAGGGCCCGGAACTGGGCACCCTGCTCCCGGCTGAAGTAGCGGAACTCGGGATCCGGCTCGGCCACCGGGCCGTCCTCGTCCCCTCCGCGGCGCCTCCGGATGATCCCCATCGGCCCCTCCCTTCCCCCGTGCCCCGGGTCCGAACGTACCTCCCGGGCGGCTCCGCGCAGGTCAGGCGGGCCAGCGTGTGGGAGTTCGCTGACAGTGGTACGTCCCGCGTGCGAACGTTGGTCCACCCCTGGGTCATGGAGGCCACGACATGGGCAAAGACGTCCCCGCAGCCTCGTTCACCCCCGAGGACCGCCGCCGGTACCGTCAGAAGGTGCGGCGCAACCTCGACGTGTTCGCGCGCATGCTCCGCGAGTCCCGGTTCGACTTCGACCGGCCCCTCGCAGGGCTTGAGATCGAGCTCAACCTGGTCAACGCGGAAGCCGAGCCGACCAGGAAGAACACCGAGGTACTCGACGCCATCGCGGATCCGGCCTGGTGCACCGAGATGGGCCAGTTCAACCTCGAGATCAACGTGCCACCACTCGCGCTCGCCGGCCAGGGCCTCGCCGAACTCGAGCGGACGGTCCGGGCCAGCCTCAACGATGCCGACAAGGCCGCCCGCACCGCCGGAGCCCAGCTCGTCATGGTCGGCATCCTGCCCACGCTGCGCGAACACGACGTGGACCGCGGCGCCATCTCGCAGAGTCCCCGCTACCACCTGCTCAACGACCAGATCTTCGCCGCCCGCGGAGAGGACATCCGGATCGCCATCGACGGCCCCGAGCGTCTCTCCACCTACGCCGACTCCGTCGCACCCGAGGCGGCGTGCACGAGCGTTCAGTTCCACCTGCAGGTCAGCCCCACCACGTTCCCGTCGTACTGGAACGCCGCTCAGGCCGTCGCCGGGGTCCAGCTCGCCGCCGCCGCGAACTCGCCGTTCCTGTTCGGCAAGGAACTGTGGCGCGAGACCCGGATCCCCCTGTTCGGCCAGGCCACCGACACTCGGCCCGAGGAGTTCAAGGCCCAGGGCGTGCGGCCCCGGGTGTGGTTCGGCGAGCGCTGGATCACCTCGGTGTTCGACCTGTTCGAGGAGAACGCGCGCTACTTCCCGGCGCTGCTGCCGCTGTGCGACGCCGAGGATCCGCTGGAAGTGCTCGACCGCGGCGACGTGCCCGCCCTGTCCGAGCTGACCCTCCACAACGGCACCGTCTATCGCTGGAACCGCCCCGTGTACGCCGTGGTGGCCGGGAAGCCCCACTTGCGGGTCGAGAACCGGACCCTGCCGAGCGGTCCGACCGTCGTGGACATCGTCGCCAACGGAGCGCTGTACTACGGACTGGTGCGGGCGCTCGCCGAGGCCGAACGGCCGGTGTGGTCACAGATGTCGTTCTCGGCCGCCGAGGACAACCTCCAGGCGGCCGCGCGGCACGGCATGGACTCGCACCTCTACTGGCCAGGGCTGGGCGAGGTGCCCGCGAACGAGCTGATCCTGCGCCGGCTGCTGCCCTTGGCGTACTCGGGGCTCGACGCGTGGGGCGTCGATCCGGCCGAACGGGACCGGCTCCTCGGGATCATCGAGCAGCGCTGCCTCACGGGGCAGAACGGCGCGTCCTGGCAGGTCGAAACCCTGCACGCGCTGGACTCCAAGGGTGGCGCGAGCCGACACGAATGCCTACAACAGATGACCCACCTCTACATCGACCACATGCACACCAACGACCCAGTCCACACCTGGCCAATCCCCTAAACCCCCGCCCCGCCCCCGCGAACCCTCCGGAAGTGCGGTAACTCCGGCCGGTCCTGACCGATCGCACTTACCGCACTTCCGGAGGGGGCTAGCGTCCGACAACCGCTTGGATCTCCTGGACGGGAAGCAACTGGGCTTGTCC
>JAOPVE010000175.1 GCA_025963185.1 Actinomycetes bacterium | reverse complement strand
GGTACGCCGCGCAGGCGCTCGCCCGCGGTGACGTGCTCGGACCGTGGCGGCTGGTCGGCGCGCTGGATCCGGCGGTACCCCGAGCGATCGCGGCCGAGCTGATCCGCGAGGCGCACGACAGGGCCGGTGGAGCCGAGGGAAGGGGAACCTCGGCGCCACCGGCCGGATGAGTGAGCGTCCTCGCTCAGGTGGTGGTGCCCGTGCCCGTCGTGGACTGGGACGTCAGGTCGTAGAGCGTGGTGCCGCCGATCGTGGTCGGGGTGAAGTTCTCCTGCACCCAGGTCGCGATCTGGCTGGAGTCGTTGCTTCCGCCGTTCGACTGGCCGAAGCCGCCGCCACCGATGAAGTAGTGGACCTTGCCCGCGGCCACGAGCTGCTGGAACGCCGTGAGCGTCGGCGTCGGATCGCTCCCGTTGAACCCGCCGATCGCCATGACCGGCTTGCCCGTGCCCAGCTGGTAGCCGGACGCGGTGTTCGATCCGACGGCCGCGGCGACCCAGGTGTACCGGTCCGCGTTGGCCGAGAGGGCCTGCACCAGTGCGGCGCTCGGCGCGCTCCCGCTGAGCAGCCCGCCCATCCCACCGCGCGCCCCGCCGCGGCCGGGGAAGCCCTGGGTGCCGGTCCCGCCGGGGGTACCGCCGCCGGGGAGCCCACCCGTGACCCCGCCGGGCGGGGGACCGAACTGGCCGCGCCGCCCGCCGAAGCCGCCCGGACCGCCCGGACCGCCCTGCCCACCCGGACCACGCTGCCCACCGGGACCACCCCGGCCACCAGGACCGAAGCCACCTGCGACGGCCGGACCGGCGCTCGGGATCGATCCCTCGTGCGCCGTACCCGCGGTCTGCACCGCGTACGCGGCCGGGCCGGCGAGCGCCACGACCAGCGCGCCTCCCGCGATCGCGGCCGTTGCCTGTCCGGTGACGCGGGCGGGCAGCACCAGGGCGACCGCCGCGGCGATCCCGCCGATCAGCACCGCGTACCGCAGCCACGGGAGGAAGTCCGGGGACTGGCCGAGCAGCGAGTACGCCAGCGCGGCGGTGCCGAGGACGCCGAGCCCGAGGAGGATCCGGGCCCACAGGGCGGATCGGCGCTGCCAGAGCGCGACGGATCCGATGCCCACGAGCGCACCGATCGCCGGGGCCAGCGCGATGTTGTAGTACGGGTGGAAGATGCCCTTCATGTAGCTGAAGATCAGTCCGGTGGTGAGCAGCCAGCCGCCCCAGACGATCGCGGCGGCGCGGGTCCGGTCAGTGCGGATCTGGTCGCCGCCGGCCACCCGCACGGAGATGATGACGAGGGCCAGCAGGGCGACGAGCGCGGCCGGGATCAGCCACGACACCTGCCCGCCGTTCTCGCTGTTGAACAGCCGGTTCCAGCCGGTGGCGCCCCACATGCCGCCGCCGTTGCCGAACCGTCCGCCGCCGCCGGGGGTGACGCTGCCGACCTGCTCGCCGGTGATCCGGCCGAGGCCGTTGTAGCCGAGGATCAGCTCGATCGCGCTGTTGGTCTGCGATCCGCCGATGTACGGGCGGCTGGACGCGGGCCACAGCTCGACGATCGCCAGCCACCAGCCGCCCGAGACCACCATTCCGGCGGCCGCGGCGAGCAGGTGGACGATCCGCTTGCGCAGGGAGACGGGCGCGGCGACGAGGTAGGCCAGCGCGAGGGCGGGCACGATCACCAGGCCCTGGAGCGACTTGGTGAGGAACGCGAACCCGATGGCCACCGAGGCGCCGACCAGCCAGCGGACGGATCCCTTCTCGACCGCCCGGATCACGCAGTACGCCGCGCCGATCATCAGCAGCACGAGCAGGGCGTCCGGGTTGTTGAACTTGAACATCAGGGTCGCGACCGGGGTCAGGGCGAGCACGGCCCCGGCGACGAGCCCGGCGACCGGCCCGGACCAGCGCCGGACCGCCGCGTAGAGCAGCCCCACCGAGGCCACCCCTTCGAGCGCCTGCGGCACGAGGATCGACCACGAGTTCACGCCGAAGATCCGGGCCGAGATATCCATGATCCACAGCGCGGCGGGGGGCTTGTCGACGGTGATGAAGTTGGCGGCGTCGGACGATCCAAAGAAGAAGGCCTTCCAGCTCTGGGTCCCGGCCTGGACCGCGGCCGAGTAGAAGCTGTTCGCCCAGCCGGAGGCGCCGAGGCCCCACAGGTACATGATCGCGGTGCCCACGAGCAGCACGAGCAGGCTCGGGCGGACCCACGAGGGCTCGGCCTCGGATCCGCGCAGCACCCGCTGCCAGCGCGGCGGGGGCGGCGAGGCAACCACGTCGTGGGGGGCGGCGGCCACGTCGTCAGGGGTTGTGATCACGTCGTCAGGCGGCACCGGGTGGCCTTCCGGCGGCAGGTACGCGGCCGGGATGGCCTGCGGGGTGGTGGTCATCGAGTTCTCCATCGGTGATCGAACGCGGTTGCTGAGGTTGGGTGTGGGCGGGCTCAGGCTGTGTTTCGGCGCGGGCTGAACACCCAGGTCCGGAGCAGGACGAAGCGCAGGAGCGTCGTGACGACGTTCGCGGCCACCAGGGCGGTGAGCTGCACGGCCGCCTCCGCCGCGGACGGAACGAGTGCCAGCGCGCCGGTGCTCAGGGCCAGCCCGAGCGCGAACACGGCCAGGCCCTCGCCGTAGTGCCGGGCGGCCCGGTCGCGGCCCCGGAAGCCGAACGTGAGGCGCCGGTTCGCGGCGGTGTTGCCCACGGCGGTGACCGCCAGGGCGAGCAGGTTCGCGCCGAACGCCCCCGCGGATCCGCGCAGCAGCAGGAACAGGGCCAGGTACGCGATCGTGCTCAGGGCTCCGACCAGCGCGAACCTGGCGAGCTGGCCGCCGATCCTCGGGGAGGTGTTTCGGCCGAACTCGGCGCGCAACTCGGCGATCGGCACCGCGCCCGTGGCGAGCGATCGCGTCACGCGGGCCATGCCGCGCAGGTCCGCGAGTGCGGTGGCGACGACGTCGACCCGGCTGTCCGGATCGTCGACCCAGTCGACCGGCACCTCGTGGATCCGCATCCCGGACCGCTCGGCGAGCACCAGCAGTTCGGTGTCGAAGAACCAGCCCGGATCCTCGACCAGGGGCAGCAGCCGCCGGGCCACGTCCGCGCGGATCGCCTTGAAGCCGCACTGCGCGTCGGAGAACCCGGCGGCCATCGTGCCGCGCAGCAGCAGGTTGTAGCAGCGGGAGATCACCTCCCGCTTCGCCCCGCGCACGACCCGCGAGCTGGGCGCCAGCCGGGAGCCGATCGCCAGGTCGGAGTGGCCCGAGAGCAGCGGCGCGACCAGCGGCAGCAGCGCGGCGAGGTCGGTCGAGAGGTCGACGTCCATGTACACGAGGACCTCGGCGTCCGAGCGTGACCACGCGGCCTGCAGCGCCCGGCCGCGGCCCTTCTCGCTCAGGTGCAGCGCCTCGACGCCGGGCAGTGCCGCGGCGAGGTTCTGGGCGATGCCCCAGGTGCCGTCGACGCTGGCGTTGTCGGCGATCGTGATCCGGAACGGGTACGGGAACTGGGCGCTGAGGTGCTGGTGCAGGCGGGTGATGCTGTGGGCCAGGCTGGCCTGCTCGTTGTAGACGGGGACCACGACGTCGACCGCGGGGGTGCGGGGCGCCGGGCCGGGGGCAGGTGCGGGCGCCGTGCGCGGGCCCGGAACGGGGTAGGTCGTCGTCGTCATGCGATCACCATCGGCGGCGAACCTGGGTCGTCGCTGGTCCGTGGCTGGACGTTCGCTGTGAGCGGTTTGCCGGGACCGAAGCTGGGCATCCGGATCGAAACGACCCGCTCAGGACCGAGGAGCCCACGATGGCCGCCCAGCAGGACCCCCGCGAGATCCACCCGGCCGACCACGAGCCGGAGCAGCAGAGCCACCCCGGCGAGACCGGCGAGATGGAGCAGAAGCCCGACCACGGCGAGGACAGCTACCGCGGATCCGGCAAGCTCACCGGCAAGCGGGCGATCATCACCGGCGGCGACTCCGGGATCGGCCGCGCGGTCGCACTCGCGTTCGCCCGCGAGGGCGCGGACGTGCTGCTCGTCCACCTCCCCGAGGAGGAGCAGGACGCGCGCGAGACGGTCCGGCTGGTCGAGGGGGCGGGCCGCAAGGCGATCGCGTTCACCGGCGACATCCGCGACGAGAAGACCTGCCAGCGGATCGCCGAGCGCGCCCTCACCGACCTCGGCGGCATCGACATCCTGGTGAACAACGCGGCCTACCAGATGTCCCAGGACGACGGCATCCTCGGCATCACCACCGAGCAGCTCGACCGGGTCTTCAGGACCAACGTCTACGGCATGTTCTGGCTGACCAAGGCCGTGGTCCCGCACCTGAAGGCCGGATCGGCCATCGTCAACTCGACGTCGATCCAGGCCTACCAGCCGTCGCCGCAGCTCATGGACTACGCGATGACCAAGGCCGCGATCCTGAACTTCACGAGGAGCCTGGCCCAGCAGCTGGCACCGAAGGGGATCCGGGTGAACTGTGTCGCGCCGGGGCCGGTCTGGACCCCGCTGATCCCGGCCACCATGCCCCCGGAGAAGGTCGGCAGCTTCGGCAAGGACACGCCACTCGGCCGCCCCGGCCAGCCCGCCGAACTGGCCCCCGCGTACGTGTTCCTCGCCTCGGACGACTCGACGTACATCACCGGCGAGCGGATCGGCGTCACGGGCGGCAAGCCGCTCCCCTGATTACTCACCAGACGAACGGGGTAGGTGGGAAAAATGACTACCAGTGACCACGACCGGCTGCTCTCGGATCCAGAGCGCGAGGGACTTCCCGGTATCGCCGACGACGACTCGTTCGCCGACCAGGAGGAACCCACCTCGCGGGCCGCCGACGGCCGCGGACCGGCGGCCCTGCCGTCCGACCACCCGGTCGCCGTGAACGACTTCGGCACGACCGCCGAGGAGCAGCGCCAGGGCGAGTCCCTCGACGGGCGCCTCAAGCGCGAGCGGCCCGACCTGCGGATCGACGATCCGGCGGACGGCCCGCAACCGCTGTCCGACTCGATCGACGACATCCCGGCCGACGCCGAGGAGGAGACGGACGATCCGCGGCTGAACGCGATCCTCGAAGCCGAGGACCCCGCGCTGGACTCCCAGGTCTCCGTCTACGACCGGCTGCAGGACCGCCCGACGGCGGGCCGCCTGGTCGAGCCCGACGAGGGCATTGGCCCGGACCGTGAGGACGAGCTCTACGCCGAGGACCGTGGGCCGGCGGGCGGCGGGCTCACCGCCGAGGAGGCCGCGGTCCACGAGGAGTACTGACCTGCTCCATCGTCATCGCCACCGTCTTCATCGAGAAAGATGAGACGGGTGTGATTGGCGAGGTTTAGCGCACGGCGCGGGGTGGTATCCCGCTCGGGCCTCGCGCCCGGGCTCGCCGCCGTGCGCTCCACCCGCCTTGGAGGACCCGCATGCCCGTGCCGGCCCCCGGCCAGCGGCTGCCCGAGCCGATCCCACTCGAACCTGCCGACTCCCCGCCGATCCGGCACGAGCGCACAGTCGATCTCGCGCGTGACCGCACGGTCGTCACGATCGCCGGCGACCTCGACCGGGACACCGGAGGCACCCTGCGCGACGTCCTGGTCGCCGCGGTGGACACCGGCACCAGACAGGTCGTCGTGAACCTCAGCGAGATCGACTTCGTCGGCAGCCGGGCGCTCGGCACCCTCGTCGTCGCGGCCCGGCGCGCCCACGACCAGCACCGCGAGCTGTACGTCGTCGCCGCTCACCCCGCCGTGGTGCGGTCCATGGAGCTGACCGGACTCCACCGGTTCCTGCGGTTGGCCGCGCGCCTGGCCGAGGTGCCCGAGACAACCGCAGTGGCGGACGGTGCTTAGCCGCGAATCTCATAGGGTAAGCCCCAGTCGAGCCTGCCTATGACGTCGAGAAGGGGTGACCCGCGTCCGTGGATCCTGATCGGGAGCTTCGCCCCTGGGACTGGGACGGGCACCTGCTGTTGCTGCACCGCTCCGAGTCCGAGCGCCAATCCCGCCTGGCCAGCTGGGTCCGGCACGGTCTGGACCGGGGCGAGAAGGTGATCTACACCGAGGCGCCGCCCAGCCGATCCGTCCTCGCGGTCCTGTCCGGCCAGGGGATCGACGTGCGCGCGGCCACCGCGGCCGGCCACCTCGAAGTCCTGCCCACGGACGAGTTCTGCGAGGCGGACGTCGTCGGCCAGGCGCTCGCCGACGGCTTCCCCGCCGTCCGGGTCTCCACCGAGGCCGGCGACGCGCTCGCGGGTCCCGGCGGGTTCACCACGATCGAGCAGGTCATCGAGCGCCTGTGCCGGGTCGAGCGCGTGTCGGCCCTGTGCCAGTACGACCGCCGGATCATCACCGGGGCCGCCCTCGACGAGGTGGCCGGCCGCCACGCCGGCGGGGTCCGCGAGACGCAGTTCGAGACCGCGGACCACGACGACGGCCTCGCCATCGCCGGCGAGATCGACTTCACCAACGACGAGGTGCTCGCCGCGACCCTGCGGGCCGCCACCAGCTCCGCGTCCGGGGTGTTCCGGGTCGACCTGCGGCACGTCACGTTCGTCAGCGCGGGCGGCCTGCGCGCGCTCGCCAACGGCACGAAGGCGTTCCGCGAGCAGGGCGGTGACCTCGTGCTGGTCTGTCCGTGCCCCAGCGTCGACCGCAGCCTCAAGTTGCTCGCCGTGGACCAGCTCGACCACGTGACCGTCGACAGGAACGGCCTCGGCGGAGACACCCGATGAGCGTCGCCGTCCCGGGCTACATCCATGACGCCTTCGTCTACTCCACGGACGAGGAGATGGTGACCGGCGCGGCGCGCTTCCTGCAGGAGGGCATCGACGCCGACGAGGCCGCGGTCGTGATCTGCAGCGAGCGCAACGCCGAGATCCTGTCCCGCGCCCTGGACGGCAACGGCAAGGTCGCGATGCTGGCCCAGCCCGACGTCTACCACCGCGTCCCGGACGCGATCATCGCGTTCCAGCACCTGATCGAGCGCCAGCTTGCCAGCGGCGCGCAGCGGGTGCGGCTCGTCGCCGAGGTCGACTTCGGCGACTCCGAGTCGACCTGGTCCGAGTGGGCCCGGTTCGAGTCCGTCGTGAACATGGCGCTCGCCGACTATCCGCTGTGGAACGTGTGCATCTACGACACCCGCACGCTGCCCGAGACCGTGGTCGCGACCGCCGAGCGGACCCACCCCAACCTGCTCACCGGCGGATCCCGCTCACCCAGCGCCCGGTACGTCGAGCCCCTGGAGTACCTCAGCCAGCCGCGCGCCTGGGAGCCGTTCCCGATGCAGGCCGGCCTCCCGGCGATCGACCTGAACGAGCTCACCGACCTGGCCCAGCTACGGCACGGACTCCAGCAGGCGCTCACCACCGGCCGGCTCACCGACGACAGCATCGACGACATGGTGATCGCCGTCAGCGAGATCGCCACCAACGCGCTCATGTACGGCGGGCCGCCGGTCAACGTCCGGCTCTGGGCCGACGCCGGGCGCGCGATCTGCACGGTCACGGACCAGGGCCCCGGCATCGACAACCCGTTCGCCGGCTACGTCCCCGCCCACGGGTCCGACCTCACCCACGGCGGCATGGGACTGTGGATGGCCCGCCGCCTCTGCGACCAGGTCGACCTGCACAAGGGCCCCGACGGGTTCACCGTCCGGCTGATGATCGGCTGACCCGCCACTCCGCCGCGACAGTCACGAGCACCGCGACCGCCGCGACCACGGTCATCCCCCGGACCGCCTCGAATCCGGCGAACGCCTCCCAGAACGGCATCGCGTCGAGGTCGTGTGCCCCGGACGATCCGCTGACGAGGTTCATCAGGCCGTCCGCCACGGGCAACGCGAGCAGGACGACGCCGGTCGCAGTCCAGATCACGGCGAGGGCTCCGATCCGGCGCCTGCGCGGGGCCAGCCCGCCGAGCCACCAGCCTGCGAGGGCGCCGAGCACGATCCCGGCCGCCGTGATCGGCACGACCCGCGAGGGCGGCTGCCGGACCACGTCGAAGTCCGCCCCGGTGTCGGCCCCGGCGGTCTGCCAGCGCACCGACAGGGAACCCTTGTCGGCACGGAACCCACGCGCGACGTACTGATCCACGCCATCTGGCGGATCCACGTACGCGTGGCCGATCGACCAGCCCGCCGCCCGCAGGTTGTCCCGCGCGGTGCCGGTCAGGTTCAGCTCAGGGTCCGCGTACTCGAACTCCACCCGGCCCACCTCGACCGAGTCGAAGGCGATCGTGAACGGCGGATCGAGCCGGTCTGCCTTCGGCACCGGACGGCCCGGGAGCGCGAGTGCGGCGATCCGCGCCGCTTCCCGGTTGCTCGGCAGCGGTGGCGCGCCCCGCCACGCCAGCCACGAGGCTCCGGACCCCGCCACCGCCACTGCGGCGAGCACGTACACGGCCCGCACCAGCGCCCGGACCAGCAGATTCATCCCGGCAGCGTAAGCACACCCCCGCGAAGTGCGGAACCTCCGGCCGGTCAGAGCCGGTCGCAGATTCCGCACTTCGCGGGGGGTTCAGCTCGCGGTGGGCTCAGCTCGCGCCGATGCGGGCCGTGGCGAGGAGGCTCAGCGGGTACGGGCGCTCGGCGGGGAAGTCCGGGCGGTCCGAGGCGGGGCAGCCGGTGGCGATCCAGTCCCGGACCGCGTGCGCGAGGGGCGTCACGTCCCGGATCGCCGTGATCCACTCGGTCACGTACCGATTCGCCGCCTCCCCGCCGAGTCCCACCTGGATCGACCGGTACGGCAGTTCGCGCAGCCGCTCGTCCCGCTCCGGATCCCACTGCACCCGCACCGGACTCGCCCGCTGCTCCGCCTGCCACGCCTGCGTGCTCGCGTGCACCCGGCGGTCGACCGCCGAGAGGCTGCCGTTCTCCAGCGCCCACGCGAACCCGGATCGCGTGATCTCGATCGCCAGCACCCGATCCTGGTCGGGCTTCGTGCCGCACCCGGAGCGGTGCAGCATCCAGGTGAACGACGGCTTGATCCAGGTCATGCGGCCGCGCTTGAACGGGGGCACGAAGGCACCGGCGGCGAGCGCGGGCTCGGCGATCTGTGGGGAGTAAGCCTGGTAGACGGTGATCGTGCGCTCGCCGTACTCGGCGCGCACCTCGCGGGCTGGGACGTTCATGCCGCCAACGCTATGGCCAGGGTCCACCGAAAAACCCAGCCAAACCCCCCTCGCGGACCCGTCACGCCCACCCGACCCACCGCCCCGGCGGCAGGCCCCTCGGAAGTGCGTGCCGCTGGACCGGCGATGACCGGCGTAGCGGCACACCCTTCCGGAGGGTGGGCTCACCGGGAGGCGGAGGCGGACCACCAGGCTGTGGAGGGCGTGAGCAGGAGCCGGGCGAACTCGTGGCAGTCGCGCGTATCCAGGCTCGTCATGGGGACTCCGCGGCGCTGCGGGCGCGGACCGAGCGCAGCCAGTCGTCCACGCGGGCGGCGTCGGGCACGGCCGGGAGCGGGGTCCGGGTCAGGGCGGAGTCGATCGAGGCGTGCAGGGACAGGCGCCAGCGGTCGGCCTCGTCCCAGGACACCTCGCCCCGGCGGACCGCCAGCAGCCGGTCCCGGTCGGCGCCGGCGTCGAGCCGGACCTCGCCGTGCTCCAGCAGGTCACGGCCCTCACGGAGCAGCCGCAGCAGATGCATGACGTGCTTCCACTTGGGCTCGCCGCGCTGGCGCAGGTCCTTCTCGATCAGCTTGAACTGCGACAGTACGTAACCGCTGAACGTCTGGTGGACCAGTTGGGACAGGAACGCCGGGCGCAGCGCGAGCAGTTCGTCCCCGAGCGCGGTGCGGATCACCGGCAGCGGTGACCACAGCACCTCCAGCAGGTTCGGGTTGGCCTTGAGCGCGAGTTCGCAGAACCGGTCGAGCTCCCACGAGAACTGCTCCGGCGCCGGACCGTCGACGTGCTGGGGCGGCTTGACCAGGCCCCAGAACGCCGGGGCGGGCGCGGCGTAGACCCCGCGGAGGTCGGTGTCGGAGGCGTCGGTGGCCAGCCCGAACGCGCGGGATCCGACGACGGCCGCGTAGATCGTGTGGTCCCGGACCAGCGCGTGGCCGGCGTCCGGGTCCTGGCCGGGGAGTGCGAGCGCGGTCTGGAACGCGCGGCGCAGGGTGAGGTCGGGGCGCGCGGCGACGGTCTCCCGCCCGTCGGCGAGCCGGACCCGGTACCCGTCACCCTCCGGGCCGACGACGTGTCCGGTCGCTCCGCGCTGGACCGTCCGCCCGTCGCTGCCGGGTGCGGTGGCGCGCAGTACGACCTGGGTTCCCGGCGGGAGCTGCGGTGACGCTGTGTTCATGCGGTCCAGGATCCCCGGGCTGTCTAGGCGATTCGCGTAACACCACGGCGACAAACCCGACCATTGACAGTTACCGACGGGCCGTGAAACGGTTCCGGCGATCCGCGATCAGACAACGTTGTCATCCACAAACGTTGGAGAGGTGCGCCCGATGGGATCGACAGGCCGGTTAGCTGGGAAAAGAGTGCTGGCAGGGGCCTGTTCGGCCTTGCTCGGCGCGGGACTGCTGGGTGGGCTCGCCGCGCCCGCCCGGGCCGCGGATGCCGATCCGCTGAGCCTGGTCAATCCCTTCGTCGGGACCCAGAACTTCGGCAACACGTTCCCGGGGGCCAGCACGCCGTTCGGCATGGTGCAGGTCAGCCCCGACACGGGCGGCCAGGGTGGCTATGACTACAAGGCCAACTCGATCTACGGGTTCAGCCAGACGCACCTGTCCGGGGTGGGCTGCGGGGTCGAGGGCGAGCTGCCGATCCTGCCCACGACCGGCGCGATCACCAGCGTCGACTCCAACGTGTACAAGTCCACGTTCGCGCACACCGACGAGCAGGCGACCCCGGGGTACTACCGGGTCGGGCTCGCCACGTACGGGATCAACGCCGAGCTGACCGCCACCACGCGGACCGGCTGGCAGCGCTACACGTTCCCGTCGACCGGCCAGGCGAACGTCCTGTTCAACACGGGCCGGGCGAACCAGAACGTGTTCGACTCGGAGATCCACGTGGTGGGTGACCGGACCGTCGAGGGCCGGGTCCACGCAGGCGGGTTCTGCGCGGGCAAGGACGACCACACGGTCTTCTTCAGCGCGAGCTTCGACCGCCCGTTCGCCTCGTTCGGCACCTGGCGCGGCGCCACGCAGTCCCCGAACACGCGGGACGCCAGCGGCACCGGCGCCAACGGCGGGTTCGTCACCTTCGACGCCACGACCAGCAAGACCGTGGTCCTCAAGGTGGGTCTGTCGTACACGGGCGTCGAGGGCGCGCGGAAGAACCTGGCCGCCGAGACGGCCGACTCGTACGACTTCGACGCGACGAAGACGGCCCTGCGCGACGCGTGGGCCAAGCAGCTCGCGTCGGTCAAGATCGCCGGCGGCACCCAGGACCGGCAGACCGCCTTCTACACCGCGCTCTACCACTCGGTGATGCACCCGAACGCGGCCGGTGACGTCGACGGCAGGTACATGGGCTTCGACGACGCCGTACACACCGCGGACGGTTACAGGCCGTACCAGAACTTCTCGCTCTGGGACACCTACCGGCCGCAACACCAGCTACTCGGGCTGCTCGAACCGCAGGTGGCGCGGGACGTCTCGCTCTCGGTCGTGGCGATCGGGCGGGACGGCGGCTGGCTGCCGCGCTGGGCGCTGGTGAACAGCGAGACCAACATCATGACGGGCGACCCGGTCACGCCGTTCCTCGTGGAGGCCTGGTCGAAGGGCTTCCTCGCCGGGCACGAGGAGGAGGCGTACGCGCTGCTGCGCAAGAACGCCACCAGCGAGCCCCCGACCGCCTCGCAGTACAACGGCCGCACCGGCGTCAAGTGGTACACCGACCGCGGGTACGTCCCGTCCGGCCTCGGCGTGGGAACGGACTGCGCCGACAAGGGCGGCGACAACGACTGCACGCACCCGGCCTCGTCCACGCTGGAGTACGCGGTCGCCGACGCCTCGCTCTCGCTGATGGCGAAGGGCCTGGGCAAGACCGCCGACGCGCAGTTGTTCGCGCAGCGCGGCCAGTCCTACCGCAACCTGTGGGACAGCTCGATCAAGCACTTCCGGCCGCGGACCAAGGCGGGCACCTTCGTCAGCCCCTACGACCCGGTCGAGGCCGGTCACCAGTTCCACGAGGGCGGCGAGTACCAGTACCAGTGGCTCGTCCCGCAGGATCCGGCCGGGCTGATCAAGCTCATGGGCGGCGCCACGGCGGCCGAGAAGCGGCTCGACGACTTCTTCGCCTACAGCCACCTGCTCGCGGACCCGGCGAAGACCGTCCGTGAGGACTGGATCGCCTCGCCGTTCGACTACTACAGCAAGCCGACGTACAACCCGAACAACGAGCCGGACCTGCTCGCGCCGTACACCTACCTGTGGGCGGGCGCCCCGGCGAAGACCGCGACCGTGGTCCGCGCCGCGATGACCCTGTTCACCACGGGCCCGGACGGCATGACCGGCAACGACGACCTCGGCACGATGTCGGCCTGGTACGTCTTCTCCTCGCTCGGCGTCTACCCGACGATGAACGGCGCGAACTTCCTCGCGCTGTCCAGCCCGCAGTTCGAGTCGGCCACCGTGAAGATCGGCGACTACGCCGGCACGCAGGGCGGCACGCTGACGATCACGGCGCCGGGGGCCAGCGACAGCAACCGGTACATCCAGAAGGTGCTGGTCAACGGCTCGATCCAGCGCAAGACCTACCTGGACTGGTCGCAGATCGCCAAGGGCGGCACGATCGCCCACACCGTCGGATCCCAGGTCTCCGACTGGGGAACGCTGGTGGGCAACGCGCCCCCGTCCGTCGACCCGGCCACTCCCGACGGGCGCGTACACGTCGACGCCGGGCTCGGCGCGACCAGCGTCGCTGTCCCGTCGGCGCCGACCGCGCAGACGGTGCGGGTGCCGCTGGACGTGCTGGTCCAGGCACCGGGGACGCTCAGCACGACCGTCACGGCCACGGCCCCGCCGAAGTGGGCGGTCAGCACCAACCCGAAGTCGCCGATCCCGATCTCGTCGAACGGGCTGCCGGCCCAGAAGCAGATCACGGTGATCGTCAAGGTGCCCGCGCGGACCCCCGTCGGCAGCTACCAGGTCAGCGTCGTCGTCGGCGCGAGCGGCGCGAACACGGTCACGGCGAGCCTGCCGGTCGAGGTCCGCAGTCCGGCCGGGTGCGTCGCGGTCACGAACGGCCAGTGCGCGGTGGACCTGTCCCGGGACGCCAACCTCGACGGCACCGCGACCGCGGCGAACGACACGCAGGGCAACTTCGACGGCGGCGGCTGGAGCTACGACGCCGACCTGATGCCGAAGCCCGGTCCGGTCACCTTCGGGGACACCACCTACGCCGCTCCGGATCCGGCGGGTCTGACGAACAACTTCGTCGCCGCCAAGGGCCAGGCAGTGCTGCTTCCGGATCGGTCCGCCACCTCGCTGCGGCTCGTCGCCACGGCCTGGAACGGGCCGGTCTCCACGGCGCTGTCGGTCCAGTACTCGGACGGAACCAGCGCCCAACTGCCGATCATCGTCGGGGACTGGTGCAACGATCCGGGGCCGGGCGGGACGGTCGTCCAGCAGATGGACCACCGGATCAAGGACCACCACGGCAACGACGGTCCGCCCGTGCACCTGTTCACCCACGCGCTCAACCTCGACAGCACGAAGACGGTGCGCTCGATCACGCTGCCCGACGATCCGCGGCTGAACCTGTATGCGGTGACGCTGGCCTGACGGCCTGAAGCACCCGAGCCCGGGGGCCGTGCGGAGAGTGGAGCTCCGCACGGTCCCCGCTCGCTTGACCCTAAAGTTGCGGACCGTGGCCGGCCGAATGGCCGATCCTGCGCCGCGGCGACCGGCCCGGCAGCCGATGTGGCCTCTACCTGCGAGAACGCATGATCGTCCTATGAACGCACTCCACCTTCTCGCCCTGCTCCTCGTCTTCTCCGGCACCTTCGTGGCCCTGGGATTCCTGTTCCAGAGACCTCCGGTGCCCGAGCCCGAACTCACCCCGCGCGCCCGCAACCGCGCGATCCGCGACGAACTCCGCCT
>JAOPVE010000029.1 GCA_025963185.1 Actinomycetes bacterium | reverse complement strand
GTAGTACGTGGCGCTGGTGCCCGGGCCGGCGACCGTGCGCACGGGAGTCCACGAGAAGCCGGGCGCGCCGGAGGGCACCATGAGGATCGACAGGCCCTTGTGCTTCGGCGCGTCCGGATCGGTACGGCAGGCCAGCCACACGTAGTCGGCGTGCTGGATCAGGCTGGTCCACATCTTCTGGCCGTTGATCAGGTAGCCGTCGCTGTCGCGGACCGCGCGGGTGCGCAGCGAGGCCAGGTCCGTGCCCGCCTCGGGTTCGGAGTAGCCGATCGCGAAGTGGAGTTCCCCGGCGGCGATGCGCGGGAGGTAGAAGTCGCGCTGCTCGGGGGTGCCGAACTTCATGATCGTCGGCCCGACCGTGTTGATCGTGAGGAACGGAACGGGGACCCCGGCCACGGCCGCCTCGTCGGTGAAGATGAGCTGGTCGAGCATGGATCCGCCGCCACCGCCGTACTCGGCCGGCCAGCTCAGGGTGAGCCAGCCGTCGCGCCCGAGCCGGCGGACCACGTCGCGGTAGCCGGGACCGTCGCCGTACTCGCCATCGGCGGGACTCAGCGCCTCCCGCAGCTCCGGGGTCATCAGCTCGGCGAAGTAGGCCCGCAGTTCGGCGCGCAGCTTCTCCTGCTCGGGCGTGTAGCCGATGCGCATACCGGGCCTCCGCTGGAGTAGTATTAGAACACGTTCTAGTATCCTAGCCGAGTGGGGTGGCCATGGGGGAGGCGTATCTGGCCGGGGCGATCCGTACCCCGGTCGGCCGGCGCGGCGGCGGACTGTCCACGGCCCACCCGGCGGATCTCGGCGGTCATGTCATCGCCGCGCTCCTGGCGAGTGTGGACCTCGATCCGGCGGCCGTCGACGACGTGGTCTTCGGCTGCGTGGACACCGTCGGGCCCCAGTCCGGCGACATCGCGCGGACCGCGTGGCTCGCGGCCGGGCTGCCGGAGTCGGTGCCGGGGGTGACCGTCGACCGCCAGTGCGGATCCTCGCAGCAGGCGGTCCACTTCGCCGCGCAGGCCGTGATGAGCGGCACGGCGGACATCGTCGTGGCCGGTGGCGTGCAGAACATGAGCCAGGTCCCGATCGCGAGCGCGATGGCCCCCGCCGGTCCGTTCGCCGGATCCGTGGGCTGGGAGGCCCGCTACGGCGGCCAGGAGATCTCCCAGTTCCGCAGCGCCGACCTGATCGCGGCCAAGTGGGGCGTCACGCGGGAGGAGATGGAGGAATACGCGCTCACCAGCCACCGGCGAGCGCTACGGGCGATCGACGAGGGCCGGTTCGCCGCCGAGATCGTGGCGTACGGCGAGTGCAGAGTGGACGAGTGCCCGCGCCGGGACACCTCCGCCGCCAGGATGGCCGCGCTCGCCCCGCTCCGGGAGGGCGGCACCGCCACGGCTGGGCTGGCCAGCCAGATCGCCGACGGGGCCAGTGCGGTGCTCGTCGTCTCCGAGCGGGCGGTCCGGGAGCACGGGCTCCGGCCGCGCGCCCGCGTCCACCACCTCAGCGCCCGGGGCGACGATCCGGTGCTGATGCTCACGGCCCCGATCGCCGCCACTGATCACGCGCTGCGGCGGTCCGGGATGTCCCTGGCGGAGATCGACCTGGTGGAGATCAACGAGGCCTTCGCGAGCGTCGTGCTCGCCTGGCAGCGCGAGACCGGCGCCGACCTCGCCCGGGTCAACGTCAACGGCGGCGCGATCGCCCTGGGCCACCCGCTCGGCGCGACCGGAACCCGGCTGATGACCACGCTGCTGCACGAACTGGAGCGCACCGGCGGCCGCTCCGGCCTCCAGACCATGTGCGAGCGCGGCGCCCAGGCCAACGTGACGATCCTCGAACGGCACTGACCCCCTCGCCGAAGTGCGGTACCTGTGCCCGGTCCGGACCGGCGCCCGTTACCGCACTTCGGGGGAGGCTGGGAGCGCCCCGAGCCGGGCGAGGGTGGTGTGGGCCTCGGCCATGATCCGGTCGATCAGCTCGGCGCAGGACGGCAGGTCGTCGATCAGGCCCACCACCTGGCCGGCCGACATCACGCCGAGATCCGGCCGCCCCTCGACCATGGCGGCCCGGAGCAGCATCGGGGTGTTCGCCGCCAGCAGTAGTTGCGCCCAGGTGAGTTCCCGGCCGTGCCGGAGCGCGCGCCCGTCGCGCAGCATCGAGCCCCAGGTCGCGCCGGTCAGCCGCCGGAACCCGCTGGCGTTGCGCACGGCCCGCGCCAGTCCGCCGATCCGGCCCGAGCGTTCGAGCTTGTCGATGAACGGCGTGCGCAGGACCCGGTGCGGCACCCCGTCGACGCGGGTGGTGACGACCGTGTCCGTGAGGGACTTGCCGAGGTAGAGCTGCTTCACCGCGTCCCCGACCGGGCTGTCGCTCGTGAGCAGGAACCGGGTGCCCATGGCGATGCCCGCGGCGCCGTAGGCCAGCGCGGCGACAAGCCCCCGGCCGTCGAAGAACCCGCCGGCCGCGACCACGGGGATCCCGACCGCGTCCACGACCTGTGGTAACAGCAGGGAGGTCGGGACCGCGCCGGTGTGCCCGCCGCCCTCGCCCCCCTGGACGATCACGGCGTCGGCGCCCCACCGTGCCACCTTCTCCGCGTGCCGGCGCGCGCCGACGGACGGCATCGTGACCACTCCGGCGCCGCGCAGCCGGCTGATCAGGTCCCGCGTCGGGGCCAGCGCGAACGAGGCCACCCGCACGCCCTCGTCGATGATCAGGCTGGCGCGCTCGTCCGCGTCGGTGGCGTCCGCGCGCAGGTTGACCCCGAACGGCGCGTCGGTCCGGCGCCGCACCTCGCGGATCGCCGTGCGCAGCTCGCCGAGGCTCATCGTGGCCGAGGCGATGATCCCGAGGCCGCCGGCGCTCGATGTCGCCGCGGTGAGGCGTGCCCCGGCCACGTATCCCATCCCGGTCTGGACGATCGGGTACCGGATGCCGACGAGTTCGGTGAACGGGGTGTGCAGCGTCATGGCACCTCGCCGTCCCGGGCGCCGCCGGGGTCGAGCCGCTCGCGGATCAGCGCCAGCTCCGGGCCGGACGGCTCGCGCGTCTCGGGCACCTCGCCGGGGATCGCCAGCGCGAACCCGGTCGCGGCCACCACCTCGGCCACCCGGACCCCGGGGTGGACCGAGCGCAGCCGCATGGTCCGCTCGGGGGTCTCGAAGTCGAGGACGGCCAGATTCGTGACCACCCGCCGGATCTCGTGGTAGGCGAGCCCGGCCGCGCGGTCGTAGCCGACGCCGCACACCATGTCGACCTGGCCGGTGAAGACGCGCGGCGAGTGCCGCGGCACCCAGTAGCTCGTCGGGTGGTTCGCGGTGTTGCCCGGCGCGCCCCGGACGCCCAGGAGCTGCCTCGCCGGCCGCTGCCAGTCGCCGATGCAGGAGATGTTCTGGTTGCCGTGCCGGTCGAGCTGGCTCGCGCCCATCATCACGTGCCGCCGCCCGGAGGCCACCACCCCGAACACGGACCGGTACGGCAGCCAGCCCTCGACCGCGTCCCCGTCGAGGAGGTACGCCTCGCCGTCGCTGAGGAGGAGGTCCGGGGCGAACGTGAGCCTGGCGAGCTGCGCGCCGAGCCGCGGGATCACCCCCATCGGGCTGGCGAGGATCTCGCCGTCCCCGCGCCACGCCTCGGCGCACGCCACCACGCACACCTCGGCCCGGGTGACCTCCCGGGTGAGCAGCTGACCGGTCACGACACCGCCTCCTGGTAGCCCGGCTCGTCCACGTCGAGGTACCGGCCCCGGAACCGCTCCCAGGCGTCCGGGCTCGACGCCGAGGCCGCGTACTCGCGCTGGAACTCCTCGTCCCGGCCGTAGTCGGGAACGCAGCTGGTGAAGTGGGCGCCGTGCGGGGTCTCGACCACGCCGTCGGCCATCATGCGGTTGACGAGCAGGCTCTGGACCGGCCCGCCGGCGAGCAGATCCTCGGTGGGGACCAGCCGCTCGCACGAGACGAACCGGCGCTCGGCGGCGAGGCAGAACAGGTCGTCGAAGTACGGATCCGGGCCGAGGTACTGCGCGTTGCCGTGCCGATCCGCCCGGTTGAGGTGGACCAGCGCGGCGTCCAGCCGGATCGCGGGCATCGCGACGAGTTCCTCCCCGTCGGCGTCCTCCCCGTCGGGGTACGGCGAGCGGACCGTCCGCAGGCTGGGGTTGACCCGCATCACGTCCGATCCGAGGCCCGCGCGGATCGGCAGGAACGGCAGCCGGTGGGCCGCGGCGAGCAGTCCCCAGTACAGCATTCCCTCGTCCAGCTCGGTGAGTTCGACGGTGCCCCGCTCGCGCCCCAGGCGGAAGTGCGGTTCGAGCGGGATGCTGTCGAGGGAGACGAAGCCGCACACGACCCGCCGCACCTTGCCGGCGGCGATGAGCAGGCCGACGTCCGGGCCGCCGTAGGAGACGATCGTGAGATCCGTGAGGGCGGACCGCAGGATGCCCCTGACCAGCGCCATCGGCTTGCGGCGCGATCCCCAGCCGCCGATGCCGATCGTCATGCCCGGCCGCAGCTCGCCGATGACCTCGGCGACGGTCATCCGCTTGTCGCTCATCCCTTTGCCGCTCATGGTGTGGATCCGTCCACGAAGTCCTGCCGGGCCCGGTCGGACACGCCGGACAGGTTCAGCTCGTAGGTGAAGCCCTGCTCGTAGCGGTAGGACCGCTTCACGTCGATCGGGTCGATCCCGTTGAGCGACTCCTTGGCCCGGCGGATGATCTCCGGGTCCTTCGCGGCGATCTCCTCGGCCACGGCCCGCGCCGCCGCGGTGAGCTTGTCCGGCGGGACGACCTCCAGGACCGATCCGAAGCGGTGCAGGTCGTGCGCGGTGACCGTTCGGCAGGTGTACACCATCGCGCGCATGAGGTGCTGCGGCACGAGCCGGGCCAGGTGGGTGGCCGCGCCGAGTGCGCCACGGTCCACTTCGGGCAGTCCGAAGGTAGCGTCGTCGGCGGCGATCACGACGTCTGCGTTGCCCACGAGCCCCACTCCGCCGCCGAGGCAGAACCCGTGGACGGCGGCGACGACCGGGACCGCGCACTCGTCGACCGCGGCGAAGGCGGCAAAGCAACCCCGGTTCGCGCGGATCAGCGCGTCGTGCCCCGGGGTCCGCTGCATTTCCTTGATGTCGACTCCGGCGCAGAACCCCCGGCCTCCCGCGGCCAGCACCACCACCCGGACCCGCGGGTCGGACGCCGCCTCGGTGATCGCGCCGGCGAGGTCGAACCAGGCCGCGGCCGGAAGCGCGTTGACCGGCGGAAACGCGAACGTGACCTCGGCGATGCCGCCGTCGCTGTGCAGCCGGATCCCCATCGGCGCCACCTTCTCGGGCCGTGCCGGGTGCCCGTTCCCGGGCACCCGACCTAGCGCTTGCTAGGTTTCGAAAACTACCATGAAGCCCATGGACGCACTGGACTTCACCGGCCGCAGCGTCATCGTCACGGGCGGGACCCGGGGCATCGGCGCGGGGATCGCCCATGGGTTCCTGGCGGCCGGCGCGCAGGTCCTGGTGTGCGGGCGGAACGAGCCCGCCGAACTGCCCAGCGCGGACGGCCGGACCGCCCAGTTCGTCGGCGTGGACGTGTGCGATCCCGGCCAGGCGGCCATGCTCGCGCGCACGGCGGCCGAGCGGTTCGGGCGGCTCGACGTGGTGGTCAACAACGCCGGCGGCGCGCCGTACGCCGACGCGGCGACCGCCTCGCCGCGACTGCACGCCAAGGTGATCGCCCTCAACCTGATCGCGCCGCTGCACGTCGCGCAGGCGGCCAACGCGATCATGCAGGACCAGCCCGGCGGCGGCGCGATCGTCATGATCGGCAGCGTGAGCGGGGTGCGGCCCTCGCCGGGAACGGCCGCCTACGGTGCGGCCAAGGCAGGACTGCACAGCCTCGCGACCAGCCTGGCCGTCGAGTGGGCGCCGAAGGTCCGGGTGAACAGCGTGGTCGTCGGGCCGGCGCTCACCGAGCGGTCCTCGGTGCACTACGGGGACGCGCTCGCGGAGGTGTCGCGGACCGTCCCGCTCGGCCGGATGGCGCTCCCGCAGGACGTGGCCTCGGCGTGCCTCTTCCTGGCCTCGCGGCTGGCGTCCTACATCAGCGGCGCGGCGCTGACGGTCCACGGTGGCGGCGAGCGGCCGGAGTACCTGGCGGCGGTCGAGGACGCGGCGTACCCTGCCCAGAAATAGAACGCGTTTCACTTTCACCGAGCGCGGAGGTCTGGCGATGGTTCTCTCGATCAAGCCGTGGCGGGACTCGGTGGGCCTGGCCCCGGGTCAGCTGCTCGTCGACGGCGGGTGGCGATCCGCGCTCGGCGAGCAGACCTGGACCCACACCCATCCCGCCACCGGCGAGGAGGTCGGCGCGTTCCCGGTCGCGGGTGCAGAGGACGTCGACCTCGCCGTCCGGGCCGCCCGCCGCGCCTTCGACGAGGGACCCTGGCCCAGAGCGCGCGCCAAGGACCGGATCCGCGTGCTGCGCCGCGCCGCCGACCTGATCCGCGAGAACGGCGACGAGCTGCTGCGCCTGCAGGCCCTGGACAACAGCATCCCGCTGAGCTTCGGGCTGAACTACGCGATGTCGCCCGAGTTCGTCGCCGACGTCTTCGACCACCACGCCGGCTGGATCGACAAGCTCGGCGGCGAGACCCTGCCCGCGTTCCAGGGCGGCGAGCACGTGGTCCTCACGCTGCGCGAGCCGGTCGGTGTGGTCGCCGCGGTGATCCCGTGGAACGCCCCGCTGCTGCTGGCCGCGCAGAAGCTCGCCCCGGCGCTGGCCGCGGGGTGCACGGTGGTGCTCAAGCCCTCGGAGTTCGCGACCTTCGCGGTCCTGCGGCTGGTCCGGCTCATCGAGGAGGCGGGGCTCCCGGCTGGCGTGCTCAACGTGGTGACCGGTCCGGGCGAGCCGACCGCGGACGCGCTGATCCACCATCCGCTGATCGACAAGATCTCGTTCACCGGCAGCCGGGCGGTCGGGCGCAAGGTGATGGAGGCCGCGGCGGCTGGCTGCACGCGCGTCAGCCTGGAGCTGGGCGGCAAGAGCCCGTCGGTCGTCTTCCCGGACGGGGACGTGTTCGGCGCGGCCGCAACCACGATGGGCATGGTCACGCTCGGGCTGTCCGGCCAGGCCTGTGTGGCGCAGAGCCGCGCGCTGGTCCACCGGGACGTCTACGACCAGTTCCTCGCGGTCGCCGAGGGCATGACCGGGATCATCAGCTACGGCGATCCGTTCGACC
>JAOPVE010000092.1 GCA_025963185.1 Actinomycetes bacterium | reverse complement strand
GTGCTGGTACTGCTGTTCGGAGCGAAGCGGCTCCCCGACGCCGCCCGCTCGCTAGGGCGGTCGCTGCGGATCTTCAAGGCCGAGACGAAGAACCTCCTGGACGACGATGTGCGCGCCAAGTCCGAGGCGCAGTCCGGCCGGGTGATCACCCCCGAGATTCCGGACGACCAGGCGTCCCCGCTGCCGCCCCGCACCGAGCCGGTGGAGCCGCGGCGCGACGAGCGCTGACCGGCCCGAGGCGGACGAGACGGCGAGTACGTGAGCCCTTCCCTGCGCCGGACCGGCAGAGCGCGCATTCCCCGCTCTACCGACGGTTCGATGACTCTGATCGAGCACCTGCTCGAACTGCGTGACCGCCTGTTCAAGGCTGCCCTCGCGCTGGTCATCGGCCTGGCGATCGCGATGTTCTTCGCCAAGGATGTCCTCGACATCATCACCGATCCGTATTGTCACGGTATCGGTAAGACGGTCGGCGGCGGCTGCGACTTCAACATCACCTCGCCGGCCGACTACTTCCTGCTCAAGCTGAAGGTAGGCCTCTACCTCGGCATCATCGCGTCCTCGCCCGTATGGCTGTTCCAGCTGTGGTCGTTCATCACCCCCGGCCTGCACCGGAACGAGAAGCGCTGGGCGTACGGCTTCATCACCGTGGCCACTCCGCTATTCACTATCGGCGCGGTGCTGGCCAACATCGTGGTGTCCAAGGGCCTGGAGTTCCTGCTCCCTGCCAAGTCCGACAAGATCCACCTGCAACTCAGCATCGTCGGGTACGTCGACTTCGTGACCGGCATGATCATGGTGTTCGGGGTCGGCTTCGAGTTCCCGCTGATCGTGTTCATGCTCAACCTGGCCGGGGTCCTGAGCGCCCGCCGGCTGCTCGGCTGGTGGCGGGCCGCGGTCTTCCTGATCTTCCTGTTCTGCGCCATCGTCACCCCCACCCCCGACCCGTTCGGGATGACCCTTCTCGCCGTGCCGATGTGCGTGCTCTACTTCGCCGCGGTCGGGGCCGCGTTCGTCAACGAGCGGCGGCGGGCCAAGGCGCGCGTGAACACCGAGCACGAGGCGCTGCACGACGACGAGGCCTCCGAGCTGGACTACCGGCCCGAGCCGATCGAGGAACCCGTGCCCGCCGAGCCGTCCGCGCACACCGACTACCACGACAGGGACGTCACCTGAGCCGGCTCCGGTGACGGTCGCTGTCATCGCCTCCCCCAGCGCGGGCCGGGGGAGGGCGGCGGCCTGCCGGGATGCGGTCCTCGCCCTGCTCGCCAGCCAGCGGATCGACGCGTGGCTGGTTCCCGGCGACAGCGCCGCCGCGGTGGTGGCCGCCGCCCGTGAGTCCGTCGCGGCGGGTGCCGAGGCCGTCCTCGCGATCGGCGGCGACGGCACGGTCCACCTCGCGGTGCAGGTGGTGGCGGGATCCGGGGTCCGGCTCGGGATCGTTCCCGCGGGTACCGGGAACGACTTCGCCACGGCGGCGGGCGTTCCCACCGATCCGCTGGCCGCCGCGGCCGCGTTCGCCCGCGGACTCGCGGCCGGAACGCCGGCCAGCCTGGACGCGGTGCGGGCCAGCGCACCCGGCCATCCGGATCGCTGGTGGTGCACGGTCCTGTCGGCCGGGTTCGACGCGGCCGTCAACGAGCGCGCGAACCGGATGCGCTGGCCCCGCGGCCCGCGGCGGTACGACCTGGCGATCCTCGCCGAGCTGTACCGGCTGCGGCCCATGTCCGTCACGATCACCCTCGACGGCGAGCCCTGGTCCGGCGAGGTCACGCTCGTCGCCGTCGGCAACGCCCCGAGCTACGGCGGCGGGATGCGGATCTGCCCCACCGCGGATCCGGCCGACGGGCTGCTCGACGTGACCATCGCCGGTCCGCTGAGCAGGCGCACGCTGGTGGCGCTCAAGCCCCGGCTGGACGTGGGCACGCACGTGAGTCACCCAGCCGTGACGACCCGCCGGGCGAAGGTGGTGGAGATCGCGGCCGATCCGCCGGGGCTGACCTACGCCGACGGCGAGCGCTTCCTGCCAATGCCCATCACGATGCGGATCGTCCCTGGGGCGCTCCAGCTCGCGCTCACTCCTGCAGGGTAGGCGCGTCGAGCAGGCCGAGGACCGCCGCGAGCCCGTGCACGGATCCGGGTGGGCTCGGCGGGATCAGCAGGGTGTGCAGCCCGGCGTCCACCGCGCCGGCGTCCGTGCTCTCGTCGCCCACCATGAGGGTGCGCGCGGGCTCGGCACCGAGCTTGTCGCAGGCCAGGACGAAGATCTCCGGATCGGGCTTGACCATCCCGACCTCGAACGAGAAGACGAAGGCGTCGACGAGATCCGCCATGCCGTGGGCGGTGAACAGCGGCCGCAGGTCCCAGCCGATGTTGCTCACGACGCCGGTGCGGATCCCGCGGCGGCGCAGCGCGCGCAGCACCGGCAGCGCGTCGGCGTACGGCACCCAGCCGTCGCTCGCGAACAGCCGCTCGTACAGTGCCCTGGCCAGCGCCGGATGGGGCAGCCCGGCGCTGGAGATGATCGTCTCGTAGGCCAGCCGGTGGTCGGTGGGGAACAGGTCGCGCCGCTCGTAGACCTCGGCCACGGCGGCGGGGATCGCCAGCGGGGCCGGGCCCCCCGGACGGCCGGCCGTGATCAGGCGCTCGATCAGCGGCTCCTGCTCGCCGGGCGGGATCGTCACCCCGGCCGCCGCCGCGCCCTTCTGGACCCAGGTCAGGGAGTCCTCGACGGTGAACAGGGTGCGGGAGAAATCGAACAGGACCGCACCGAAGGGCGGCCGGGGCGCGGGATCGGTCATGACCATCACCGTAGACAGTCCGCGCGCTCTAACCTGTCACAGCCGGTGGGTAGCCTGGACGGCATGACCACCCCCGCCGAGCGGTACTCCGCGGCCCGCCGGCGGGCCGCCCACCCGGCTCTGGCCGATTTCACCGGCGAGTTCGAGTTCGCGCTGGATGAGTTCCAGCTCCAGGCGTGCCGGGCCTTGGAGGACGGCTCGGGGGTCCTCGTGTGCGCGCCGACCGGCGCCGGCAAGACGGTGGTCGGCGAGTTCGCGGTCCACCTGGCCCTGCGGCAGGACCGCAAGTGCTTCTACACGACCCCGATCAAGGCGCTGTCGAACCAGAAGTACAACGACCTGGTCCGGCGCTACGGGGCGGCCAACGTCGGCCTGCTGACCGGCGACAACGCGATCAACGGCGACGCGCCCGTGGTGGTGATGACCACCGAGGTGCTGCGCAACATGCTCTACGCGTCCTCGGCGACGCTGGCCGGGCTGGGCTACGTGGTCATGGACGAGGTGCACTACCTGGCCGACCGGTTCCGTGGGGCGGTGTGGGAAGAGGTCATCATCCACCTGCCCGAGTCCGTGGCGCTGGTGTCGCTGTCGGCGACCGTGAGCAACGCGGAGGAGTTCGCGGACTGGCTGGTCACGGTCCGCGGGCACACCGAGGTCGTGGTGTCCGAGCACCGTCCGGTGCCGCTGTGGCAGCACATGATCGTCGGCAAGCGCATGTACGACCTGTTCGCCAGCAAGGACAGTGCCGCGCAGCGCGACGTCGATCCCGAGCTGCTGCGCGAGACCCGCGAGCAGGTCCGCCGCCTGGAGCCGCTGCGCGGCCGGGGGCGCGGCGGGCGGCCGCGTGGGCTGCCGAACCGCCCGGACGTCATCGAGCGGCTCGACCGCGACGGCCTGCTCCCGGCGATCACGTTCATCTTCAGCCGGGCCGGGTGCGACGCGGCGGTCGTGCAGTGCATCCGGGCGGGGCTGCGGCTGACCAGTCCGGCCGAGCGCGAGGAGATCCGGGCGATCGCCGAGCAGCGCACGAGCGACCTCTCGGCTGAGGACCTGCAGGTCCTGGGCTACTGGGAATGGCTCGACGGGCTCATGCGGGGCCTCGCCGCCCACCACGCCGGGATGCTCCCGGTGTTCAAGGAGGTCGTCGAGGAGCTGTTCGTCCGCGGGCTGGCCAAGGCGGTGTTCGCGACCGAGACACTCGCGCTGGGCATCAACATGCCAGCCCGGTCCGTCGTGCTCGAACGGCTGGTCAAGTACAACGGCGAGGCGCACGCCGACATCACCCCGGGGGAGTACACGCAGCTCACCGGGCGCGCGGGCCGCCGGGGCATCGACATCGAGGGTCACGCGGTCGTCGTCTGGTCGCCCGAGATCGATCCGCGGCACGTCGCCGGGCTGGCGTCGACCCGCACGTACCCACTGCGGTCGAGCTTCCGGCCGTCCTACAACATGGCGGTGAACCTGGTCGCCACGTTCGGGCGGGAGCGCGCCCGCGAGCTGCTGGAGACCTCGTTCGCCCAGTTCCAGGCCGACCGTGCCGTGGTCGGGCAGGCCCGCCAGGTGCAGCGCAACCACGACGCGATGGCGGCCTACGCGCAGTCCATGACCTGCCACCTGGGTGACTTCGCCGAGTACGCCGCGCTGCGGGTGCGCATCAAGGAGCGCGAGTCGGCGATCGCCCGCACGGGCGCGGCCCAGCGCCGGGCCGGGGCCGCCGAGTCGATGGAGAAGCTGAAGCCGGGCGACGTGATCCGGGTGCCGACCGGGCGGCGGGCGGGGTTCGCCGTGGTACTCGATCCGGGACTGCAGGCGCTCGGTGACGCGCATCCCCTGGTCCTGACGGAGGACCGTTGGGCCGGGCGGCTCTCGATCGCCGACTTCCCCGACGCGGTCGAGCCGGTCGGCCGGGTCAAGGTGCCGCGCAACTTCAACCACCGCAACCCCCAGGGCCGCCGCGACCTCGCGTCCTCGCTGCGAGCGATGACCGGCGGCCTCGGCCCGTCCCGGATGCGCAGGTCCCGGTCCGCGGCGGCCGACGACACCGAGCTCGCCCAGCTCCGGGTCGAGCTGCGGCGCCACCCCTGCCACGGCTGCGACGAGCGCGAGGACCACGCCCGCTGGGCCGAGCGGTACCAGCGGCTGGCCAAGGACACCGCGGCGCTGCAGCAGCGCGTCCACAACCGCACCGGATCGCTGGCACGCACCTTCGACCGCGTCTGCGCGCTGCTGGAGGGCCGGGGGTACCTCACCGGCGACACGGTGACCCCGGCGGGCACCCAGCTCTCGCGCATCTGGTCCGAGTCGGATCTGCTGGTCGCCGAGTGCCTGCGCCACGAGGTGTGGGCGGGGCTGTCCGCGGCCGAGCTCGCCGGAGCGGTGTCCGTGCTGGTGTACGAGGCGCGCCGGGCTGAGGATCCGGGGGCGCCCGTGCCCGGTGGTGGGCTCCGCGACGCGCTGGTCGCCACGGTCCGGCTGTGGGGCGAGCTGGAGTCCGACGAGTCCGAGCGCGGGCTGCAGCTCACCCGCCAGCCCGACGCCGGGTTCGTGTGGCCGGCCTACCGCTGGGCGCGCGGCGAGTCTCTGGAGAAGGTGCTGTCCTCGGCCTCGACCGCCGACGGGGAGATGCCCGCAGGCGACTTCGTCCGCTGGTGCCGCCAGGTCCTCGACCTGCTCGACCAGATCGCGGGGGCGGCGGGCGCCGACACCACCCTGCGGTCCACCGCCCGGGAGGCGATCACGGCGATGCGCCGCGGCGTCATCGCTTATTCGGCGATGGCCTGACCCCGTCAATGCCGATCAGCGGGAGGTGACGGGTGGCGGGAAGTATCTGCGCCGCGCAAGCGGCCGCGTTCCGGCGGGAACTGCGCACGGCAGACCGGGTCTGGACGCTGATCGGGGACGGTCAGTACATCGCCCCGCACAAGCCGGACGGCACACGGGCGATGCCGTTCTGGTCGCGCGAATCCCGCGCCCAGAAGGTCGCCAGCCGCGTGCCCGCCTACCACGGCTTGGACGTCCACCCGATCCCGCTCACGTACTGGTTCGGTGACTTCGTCCCATGGCTCGGCGCCGAAGGCATCCTGCTCGGGATCAACTGGAGCGGCGAGCGAGCCGTCGGCTACGACGTCACCGCCAGCACGATGGCTGCCTGGTTCCCCCCTGACGTAGCCACGACACCACCAGGACCGAGCGGATCGCCGGCGACGCAGGCGGTCGTCCGCAGCGCCGAAGTGCGGTAACTCCGGCCGGTCGGGACCGGCTGGAGTTACCGCATTTCGGGGGTTAGGGCTTGCGGTGGATCTTGGTGGCCAGGCCGCAGGCGAGGGCGTCCTCGGCGGTGAGGAATGTGCCGCGGCGGGCGTCCTCCCGGACCTGGTCCACCTCGCGGCCGGTGGCCTCGGCGATCCGCTCGTAGAGGGACGTCAGCAGTCCGCGGTAGTGGGCCTCGTGCGCGGCCACCTCCGAGGCGCTGCCGTCGGCGCGCAGCGCGGGCTCGGTGAGGTGGAAGGTGGCGTGCGGGAAGGCCAGCCGCTCGGGGGCCGCGGCGAAGACCGCCACCGCGGGGCCGCCGACCGTGCCTACGGCGAGCGCGCGGACCGTGATCCGCAGCACCCCCATCGCGTCGAGCACGGTAAGTGCGGCGTCGAGGTCCCCGTCGGGTGTGCTCAGGTGCAGCTCCGCCGGGTCGTCGCCCTCGGCGTCGAGCGTCAGCAACTGGGCGCACACCACGGTCGCCAGGTCGTGGCTGAGGTAGCCGCGGGCGAGGACGATCCGCCGGCTGAGCAGTTGCTGCTGGAGCCACCCGCCCGGAGTCTCGCCGGCCGGGAACGGGACGACCGTGCTGGGCGCGATCGGCGGTCCGGACGGCGGTGGCAGGTCGGGCTGCCACGGCGAGGTGCGGTGCGGCTGCGGGACCTCGGGCGGCGAGGTGAGGTACGGGCTGGTCATCTGTCCTCCAAGCGCCAGCTGAGCTGGGATCCGATGGCGGCGGCGTAGCGTTCGAGCGTCGAGACCCGGACGTCGGCGAGCCCCGCTTCGAGCCGGGCCACCGACGACTGCGAGGTGCCCATCCGGGCCGCGACCTCGGTCTGGGAGAGCCCGGCGGCGTGCCGGGCCTGGGTCAGGTCGGCGAGCATCCGGCGGCGGCGCAGGGCCATCTCGCGGAAGCCCGGCAGTACCGGCAGTTCCTCGTCGTCCGGGGCCGTCATGCCCACAACGGTATCTCGGTTTCGAGATACCGCATGAGGGATCGCTGTTCGCCCGCAGCGAAGCCCGTCCGTCAGCAAAAGACGTTTAAAACGGATAAAAGCCTCATTCGGTAGGACGGATCGCCGATGGTGCCGGCATGCGCGCTGGCACCGCAGGGGACCGGGCACCATTCGCGCTGGCGCTCGCGCTTGCCGTCGCGCTGATCGGGGCCGTCGTCACCGTGGGGATGGCCGCGCTGCTGGCGGCGTCCCAGGCGCGCGGCGCTCACCAGGAGATGGACCGGCGCAGCGAACTCGTCGCCGCCGCGGCCACCGCCGAGACCGCCCGTTACACCGACACGGTGCAGTCCCTCGCCGTGGCCGCGGGTGCCGTGCCGATCCTCACCGCGCAGCGCTTCGCCTACCTCGTGTCCCCGCTGGACCGCCTGAACCTGGCCGGAGCCGGCGTGATCACGTTCGTCGCCGCGGTGCCGCCGGGTGGAGTGCCCGCGGCCGAGGCGACCTGGCGCTCGCGCGGCGCCGCTGGACTGCACCTCGCCCCGGCACCCGGCGGATCCGCGGAGCATGCCTTCACGATCTTCACCCGCTCGCTAGACGGGCGGCCCGCACCCGCTCCCGGCGCCGACGTCAGCTCCGTCACGGTTGCCTCGGCCGCGCTCACCGCCGCCCGGCGCACCGGTGAGGCCGCGCTGTCCGAGGCCTACCGGCTGCGGCGGGACCAGGACGTGCCCGAATCCCGGCGGCAGCTCTCGTTCGTCCTGTGTGCGCCGGTAACCGACGCGGTGACCGGGGCGTTCCGCGGCTGGATCGCGATGGCGCTGCGCGGTCAGGACTTCGCCGGGGCCACCCTGCGCCAGGTGTCCCAGAACCAGCTCGACGTGCGCCTGGACGCCCCCGGATCCGGCGGGGAGACCGTCACCGTCGCCTCCCTGCGGGCCACCGGGGACGGCCACCGTGACCTGGCCCGCACGGCCGCCGTGGCGGTCGCCGACCGGCGGTGGACCCTGCGCTTCGCCGCCTCGGCACAGAGCCTTCCCGGCGGCGGGCCACTGCTCCCGATCGCCGTGCGGATCCTCGGCGGGATCCTCAGCGTGCTGGTCGCCGTTCTCGTTCACCTGCTGGCGACCGGGCGCGCGCGGGCCAGGTCCGCGGTCTTGACGGCCACCGCGGACCTGCGGACGGCCGAGGCCGAGTCCCGCCGCCAGGCCGGGCTGCTCGGGGCGGTCCTGAACAGCATCAGCGACGGGGTCCGGGTGGTGGATCCGGAGGGGACGTTCCTGATCCAGAACCCGGCGGCCCGCCAGATGCTCGGGCTCGGCGACGGGCCCGACGCGGCGTGCGGCACGTTCCACGCGTTGCTGCCCGATGGCGTGACCCCGTTCCCGGCCGCCGAGCTTCCCCTGCGCCGGGCGCTGGCCGGCGAGCGCACCGAGCCGGTCGAGATGCTGGTCCGCGACGGCGGCCGGACCGAGGACCGGATCGTCAGCATCCGCGCGCGGCCGCTCGAGTCCAGCGCGGGCCGGCCCGGGGCGGTCGCGGTCTTCCACGACGTCACGGAGCTGCGCGCGCAGGAGGCCGAGCTGCGCGCCTTCGCCGGAGTGGCCGCGCACGACCTGAAGGCGCCGATCGCGGCCGTGGCGGGCTTCGCCGAGCTGCTCACCGATGAGCTGCACCTGCGGCTGCCCGGCGGGATCAGCGGGGACACCGCCTACTACCTCGACCGGATGACATGCGGCCTGGACCGCATGCAGCAGCTCATCGACGCGCTGCTCACCTATGCCACGGCCCGCGACCGGGCGCTCCAGACCGAGCCGGTGGACCTGCAGGAACTCACCGCCGCCGTGGTCAGCGAGCGGACCGCGCACCTGCGCAGCACCGCGGCCGGCGACGGCGAGACGCCCCTGTTCCCCGACATCTACACCGGGCCGCTGCCGGTCGTGCTCGCCGACCGGGCGATGCTGCGCCAGCTCGTGGACAACCTGATCGGCAACGCGATCAAGTACGCCGTGCCCGGCCAGCCCGCCCGGATCGACATCAGCGCGCACCTTCGCGACGGCGAATCGCGGGCGTGGATCGAGATCGCGGACCGGGGGATCGGCATCCCGCCCGGCCAGCACGAGGCCGTCTTCCATTCGTTCCACCGCGCCCACACCGGGGGCGGCTACGCGGGAACCGGGCTCGGCCTGGCGATCTGCCAGCGGATCGCGGCCCGCCACGGCGGCACCATCGGGGCCACCGACAACCCGGGCGGCGGCACCCGGATCCACCTGACCCTCCCACTCGGCATCAGCGGCGAGCCCGCAACCACCCCGGCCCGCCGAGCCACCACAGCCCCCACCCCCAAGGCGCGCTAACGGCGCCCACCCCCGCACCGCTCGCACTTCGCGAACGTCAGGGTCAGAAGCGCAGCGCGTCGGCCACCCGGGCGAGTGGGCTGGCCAGTCCCCACCGCTCGGAGAGCGCTTCGAGGGCCGTCGGATCGGCAGGCCCGGACGGCAGCCGGTCGTCCTGTTCGGGCAGGGCGATGTCCCGCGCGACCCGCACGACGGCCGGGGCCACGTCCAGGTAGGTGCGCGCGGCGGCGAGGCGCCTGGCGGCCGCGGCCGGGATCCCCACGCCGCCCTTGTCGAGCACGGTGAGCAGCCCGGCGAGCGAGGCGTACGAGCCCAGCAGCGAGGCCGCGGTCTTCTCCCCGACCCCGGGGACCCCCGGGAGCCCGTCGCTCGGATCCCCGCGCAGCACCGCGAAGTCGGCGTACTGGCTCGCGTCCACGCCGTAGCGGCGGCGGACCTCGGCGTTGTCCACCGGCTCCAGCTTCGCCACGCCCCGGGCGGTGTAGAGGACCCGCACGCCGAGCCCGTCGTCGACGAGCTGGAACAGGTCCCGGTCGCCGGTGACGATGTCGGCCGGTCCGCGTTCGCGGGTCGCCAGGGTGGCGATCACGTCGTCCGCCTCGTAGTCCTGGGCGCCCATGGTGGCGATCCCCAGTGCGGCGAGGACCTCCAGCAGCACCGGCACCTGGATCGCCAGGGCGTCCGGGGTCGTCTCGGCGTCCTCGGTGCCCTCGACGAGCCGGTGCGCCTTGTACGAGGGCACGGCGGCGACCCGCCACGACGGCCGCCAGTCCAGGTCGAGGCAGGCCACGAGGCGCTGGGGGCGGAACCGGGTGACCAGGGTGGCGGTCATGTCGAGGAAGCCCCGGATCGCGTTGACGGGTGTGCCGTCGGGGGCGGTGATCGAGTCCGGCACGCCGAAGAAGGCCCGGAAGTACAGGCTGGCGGTGTCCAGGAGCATGAGCGGGGCGCCGGTCGGTGTCGTCACGCCGCGAAGCTTTCCACATCCGTGAACGGGGTCACGGCACGGAAACGGGCCGATACGCTCACCGGATGACCGATCTTCTGCAGGCCGGTCGCCTCGAGCGCGCCCACAAGGCGACCGCCGAGGCCGGCCTCGACGCACTGCTCCTCACCCCCGGAGCTGACCTTCGCTACCTCACCGGCTACGACGCCCACCCGCTGGAGCGGCTGACCTGCCTGGTGGTCACCGCCTCCGGATCCGCGGCGCTCGTCGTCCCCGAACTGGAGAAGGCCGCCGCCGAGGCGTCCCCGGCGGGCGAGCTGGACCTGCCGATCGTGGCCTGGCCCGAGGGCGGTGACGCCTACGCCGTGGTCCGCGACCTGCTCCGGGACGCGTGCGGCGGCGCGCCCGGCCAGGTCGGCATCGCGAACCGGATGTGGGCCGAGCAGGCGCTCGCGTTCGCCGCCGCGCTGCCGGGCACCGAGCAGGCGCTCGCCGGTCCGGTGCTGCGCGAGTTGCGCGTCCGCAAGTCGCCCGCCGAGGTCGAGGCGCTGCGGCGGGCCGCGCACGCGATCGACGCCGTCCACGACCGCGTCGGGGAGTGGCTGCGCGCCGGGCGGACCGAGGCCGAGGTGGGCAGGGACATCGCCGAGGCGATCCTGGACCACGGGCATGCCGAGGCCGCGTTCGTGATCGTCGGATCCGGGCCGAACGGCGCGAGCCCGCACCACGCGCTCTCGGACCGGGTGATCGGCCCCGGCGAGCCGGTCGTCGTCGACATCGGCGGCCCCATGCCCGACGGCTACTGCTCGGACTCGACCCGGGTGTACTGCCTCGGCGATCCGCCGCCGGAGTTCGCCGCGTACTACGCCGTGCTGCTGGACGCCCAGGAGCAGGCGTGCGCGGCGGTCCGCCCCGGGGTCACGGCGGGGGAGGTGGACGCCGCCTGCCGCGAGCCGATCGCGGCCGCCGGGTACGGCGAGTACTTCATCCACCGCACCGGCCACGGGATCGGCCTCGACGGCCACGAGGAGCCGTACGTGATCGGCGGGAGCGGCGAGATCCTCGAATCGGGCATGGCGTTCAGCATCGAGCCGGGCATCTACCTCCCCGGCCGCCACGGGGCGCGGATCGAGGACATCGTGGTCTGTACCGAGTCCGGAGTGGACCGGCTCAACCGGTCGCCGCGCGAGCTGGTGATCCTGTGAGCGAGCGAACCGGTAAGCGCAGTGCGACCGGGTCAGGCCGGCTAGTGCGAAGCGAGGGCCGCGCGTGACCACCGACCGGCTGCTGCCGACCGAGGAAGCCGCCGCGCTGCTGGGCCTGACCAGGGAGATCGCCGACGCTGAGCTGCGGCCCCGGGCGGCGGACTTCGAGCGCCGCGCCGAGTTCCCCCGCGAGGTGTTCCGCACCCTCGGGCGGGCCGGCCTCCTCGGGCTGCCCTATCCCGAAGAGCTCGGCGGATCCGGCCAGCCGTACGAGGTGTACCTGCAGGTCGTCGAGGAACTCGCCGGGGCCTGGCTCGCCGTCGGCCTCGGCGTGAGCGTGCACACCCTCGCCTGCTACCCGGTGGCGGCCTTCGGCAGCGACGCCCAGCGCAAGCGGTGGCTCCCGGAGCTGACCGGCGGCGAACTGCTCGGCGCGTACTGCCTGTCCGAACCGCACTCCGGATCGGACGCCGCCGCCCTGTCCACCACCGCGGTCCTCGACGGGGACGCGTACGCGGTCCGCGGCGTGAAGGCGTGGGTCACCCACGGCGGGGTCGCGGACGTCTACAACCTGCTCGTGCGTACCTCCGACGACGGTGCGCACGGGATCAGCTGCCTGCTCGCCGAGTCCGGCACCCCGGGCCTGATCCCGCAGCCGCCCGAGAAGAAGATGGGCATGGCGTCGAGCCCGACGGCGCAGATAGTCCTCGACGGGGCCCGGATCGGCACCGACCGGCGGATCGGCGACGAGGGCCAGGGCTTCACGATCGCCCTGTCCGCGCTGGAGAACGGCCGCCTGGGGATCGCCGCGTGTGCGGTCGGCCTCGCCCAGTCCGCCCTGGACTACGCGACGGCGTACGCGATCGAGCGGGAGCAGTTCGGCCGGCGGATCCTGGACTTCCAGGGCGTCGGGTTCCTGCTCGCCGACATGGCCACCCAGATCGCGGCGGCCCGTGCCCTCTACCTCGCGGCGGCCCGCCTGCGCGACGCCGGGCGACCGTTCGGGGTGGAGGCGGCGAAGGCCAAGCTGTTCGCGACGGACGCGGCGATGCGGGTCACCACGGACGCCGTCCAGGTGCTCGGCGGCGCCGGGTACGTCCAGGATCACCCGTGCGAGCGGTGGATGCGCGAGGCGAAGGTGCTCCAGATCGTGGAGGGCACGAACCAGATCCAGCGGCTTGTGATCTCCCGGTCCCTCGTGACCTGAACGGTGTTCGGTAGCGTCTGCCTCCATGGAGGACACGGACCGGGCCATCATCGCCGCACTGACCGCCGACGGGCGGTGCAGTTTCACCGATCTCGCCGATCAGGTGGGACTGTCGGTGTCGGCCGTCCACCAGCGGGTCCGGCGGCTGGAGCAGCGCGGGGTGATCCGGGGCTACACCGCGCAGATCGACTACGAAGCCCTCGGCCTGCCGCTGACCGCGTTCATCTCGATCAAGCCGATCGACCCGGCCGCCCCCGACGATGCGCCGGACCAGCTCGCGCACCTGCCGGAGATCGAGGCCTGTCACAGCGTCGCGGGGGACGAGTTCTACCTGCTCAAGGTCCGGGTGGCGAGCCCGTCGGCGCTGGAGAAGCTGCTTCAGGAGATCCGCGAGGCGGGCATGACCACCCGCACGACGGTCGTCCTGAGCACCCCGTACGAGGGCCGCGCCCCCGCGATCTGACCTGCTCGCCGGACCAGCCCGCCGGGCACCCGCCGTACGCCCCCTTTGTTAGCGGTTATGGCCGGCCGCCTCCGGCGAGCCGCGCCATGAACCGCTAAGAGCGTCCGCCAATAGGTGGGTTTAGGAGGTAGCGCAGGCACGGAACCAGGAGGATCACGAGTTCTGACGCTCTGTGATCTGGAGGCTCCGTGCCTGCGGTGCCATCGTGCATCCTTGACCCCGTCCGTGACCAGTTCCTGGCGCTGTTACCGCCGCGGGCAGTCGATCATCCGCTGGGCTGTCACCGGCCCCGG